>NZ_JBSHBJ010000017.1:0-35933 GCF_053611945.1 Kribbella sp. NPDC054772
ACCCCTGCCCTTTGTTTATCCGGCTCCATAACACCCAGTCCCCCCGGGGGGGGGGGCCGGCCCCCCCCCCCCCCGCGGCCCCCCCGCGACAGCCACCGTTCCACGGCAGTCCGTGGATGGTGGCTGTCAGAGATCGCTGAGGTCCTCAGAGCCGCAGCGGCCGCGACCAACGCCGACGACGGGGCACCACGACGGGTCCCGGACGTCCCACACCTGGGTGGATGATGGCGGTCACACTCCCATCTTTACCCGCATCCGACCGCCGATAAAGGGCCAACTTCCCCGGATTGGCATCAACTCGGACCCACCGGTCCGCCGCCTCGATCCGCGGCGGAACGCGACACGCACCCACCGGCGATCCGCCGGTTGGGTGGCGGCCGGTCAGGGGACAATGCGCGTCGGTGCCGTTGTGCCGCCGTACGTCGAACTTGCTCGCGAGACCGAAGAGGGACAGCTGTGACCATGCCCGAGGTTGTTGATGTTCAGGTTGAGGACGACCCGTTTGTGGGGGGCGGGTGGCCGGCTCGGTGGGTTCGGGCGGTTGAGGGTGGTGACGTGGTGGGGTTTCGGCTGCGGGTTGAGTGTGCGGAGGCGGCCGAGGTTGTTGTGCACGTGTCGGCGGATGAGCGGTATGAGCTCTGGCTCGACGGGGAGCTTGTGGGGCGTGGGCCGTCGCGGGGCGAGGTCGGGCAGTGGTCGTTCGAGAGCTATCGGGTGCGGTTGCCGGTTGGCGGGCATTGGCTTGCTGCTCGGGTGTGGAGCCTTGGGGACGACGCGCCGATGGCGCAGATGAGTCTTGGGGATGGTCCTACGTTCCTGGTCGCTGCTGAGGCTGTGAGCGGTCAGCTGGTTGAGCTGGGCACGGGTACGGCGGTTTGGCAGGCGGCTGCGTTGCCTGGGCATGGTCTACGCCCGAAGGGTGATGGGTATGGGTGCGGCGCTCGGCACGTCAGTGACGGTCGTGCCTATCCGTGGGGTTGGCAGACCGGCGAGGACAGCCTGACCTGGTCAGCTGCCGCAACCGGAGACCTGGCACACGCAAGCGACGGCGACCTCGGACACGCGAGGGACGATGCGGGCGGGCGTGCGAGTGACGGCCATGGGCTGGATGGCGGGGCGCGGTTGTTGGTGCCGGCTCGGTTGCCTGCGCCGGTTCGGCGGTGGGTGGAGGGGGCTCGCGTGCGGCATGTCGCGGAGCATCCTGCGGGTGAGTCGACGCGCGGTCGCGTCGTGGAACCAGCGGACCACTTGGACGATGAGGCCGACGACTGGCAGCGGCTGCTCGACGGTACGGCGCTGCACCTCCCGCCCGGGACCTGTCGCCGCGTGCTCATCGACCTCGACCAGTACGTCTGCGCGTACCCCGTTCTCGATCTCGAGGGCGGCCGCGATGCCGAAGTACGAGTGCTCTGGCAGGAGTCTCTCTACGAGACGGACCCAGAAGCCGGCAAGGGACACCGCGACGTCATCGACGGCAAACTCTTCGGCCGCCCGGGCCTCGAGGAAGACGGCATCGGCGACCTCTTCATCGCCGGCGGCGGCCGCGAGTCGCACAGCACGTTGTGGTGGCAGTCCGGCCGGTACGTCGAACTTCTCGTCACCACAGCATCCGAACCACTGACGATCACCGGCCTGCGACTCCGCGAGACCCACTACCCGTACGAAGACCGCAGCGGCTTCACCGCGAGCGACCCCCGGCTCGCGAAGGTCGGCGTACTCGCGTTCCGCACCCTCCAGGCCTGCAGCCATGAGACGACCATGGACTGCCCGTACTACGAGCAGCTCCAGTACGCCGGTGACACCCGCCTGCAATGCCTCATTGCCTACGCCACCACCGGTGACGACGCCCTCGCCAGGCAGGCGCTTCGTGCTTTCGCTCGCAGTCAGGACGGCAACGGTCTGGTCGCGTCCCGGACGCCGTCCCGGCAGTCGTCCCCGATCCCGCCGTTCACGCTGTGGTGGGTCGCGATGGTGCACGATTTCGCGTTGTGGCGCGGCGATCTGGCCTTCGTCGCCGAGTTGATGCCCGCGGTCCGCGCGGCGGTCGACGCGCATCGCCGTACTGTCGACGAGCGCGGGATCTTCCACGCCTTGCACGGATGGAACTTCACCGACTGGGTGCCGGGCTGGGAAGCCGGTACGCCGCCCGGCATCGTCCAGGACGGCGAAGTACACGCGGACTGGCCCGGCCCGGGACGCGGTCAGTCAGCGGTGCTGCAACTACAACTGGCGCTCGTCGCGCGGCAGGTCGCCGAGCTGGAGTCGTGGGTCGGCGAGTCCGACGCATCAGCACGGTACGCACAGATGGCCGGCCAGCTCCTCGAAGCCGCCGACGAGGCGTTCTACGACGCCGACCGCGGGCTGTACGCCGACGATCTCGCGCACACCGCCTTCAGCGAACACGCACAAGCGCTGGCGGTGCTCGCGGGAGCGAAGTACGGCGAGACGGCGGTCCGGACGATGCTGCAGGAACCGTCCGAGGGGCTCGCGCGGACCACTGTGTACTTCGATCACTACCTGTTCGAGGCACTGCACGCGATCGGGCGAACCGACGTACTGCTCGACCGGCTCGAACTCTGGTACGGCCTGCTGGACCAGGGCCTGCGCACCGTGATCGAACACCCCGAACCCACCCGCAGCGACTGCCACGCCTGGGGCGCACATCCCCTGTACCACTACGTCGCGACGCTCCTCGGCGTCCGCCCAACAGCCCCCGGGATGACAGCCGTCACGGTCGCTCCCCAGCTCGGCGGCCTCGAATGGGCCCAGGCCTCGGTCCCGACCCCCCACGGTCCCCTCACCATCCGCGCAGAAGCCGGCAAACCACCAGCAGTCATCGCACCACCCTCGATTACGGTGACAGCACGCTGACCGGCGTCCGAAGACGCATGATGGACGGATGAATGGTTGGCCTGTCGTGCTGCTGCACGGGTGGCCGGTCACCGAGGCGCACTGGCGAGGCTTGCTGCCGGTCCTCAGTCGCAGCGGGTTCGTGCCGGTTCCGCTCACCTTGCCTGGGCTCGGCAAGCCGGCGGGAAGCACGACCAGTTTCAGGAAGAGCGATCTTGCGGCCGGGCTCCGCGACGAGCTGAGCGAGCGCGGTCTCACGCGGTTCTCGATCGTGGGCCATGACTGGGGTGGCACGGTCGCGTTTCTGCTGGCGGCCGCGCTCCCCCAGGCGGTGAACGCGATCGTGATCGAGGAGGAGATCCTCCCCGGCATCGACGTCGACATCCCCGCACCAGGCGCCGACTACTACCCGTCCTGGCACGGCCCGTTCAACCGCGCCCCCGACCTCGCCGAGCAACTCGTCCCAGGACGCGAAGCCGCCTACTACGGAACCTTCCTCCAGCAGAGCGCCGGCCCCGCTGGCCTCGCCCCCGACACGATGCGTTCCTACATCGACGCCTACACGACGTACGACGCTCTGCAAGCCGGACTCGCCTACTACCGAGCCCGCGCCGACGACATCGCCGACGTACAACGGCTCTCAGAAGTCCACACCCCCGTGCTCGCGATCGGAGGACACTACGCGATGGGCTCCGCCGTCGCCGACGGCCTCCGCACACTCGCGACGAACGTCACGGAACGAGTCCTCGAGCACTCCGGCCACTACCCCGCCGAACAAGAACCCGATCCGACAGCCCAAGCCATCGTCGAGTTCCTCCAGCAGGCCCGGTAAGACGGCTGCGGCCCGGCATGCGGGCCGCAGCCAAATCCAGCTACGGCAGCGAACGCAACTGCTGCGCCGACGCCGCGCTCTGGAACCCACGCAGCGGCAGGAACACTCCCTGCTTGCCGACCACCTGCTGACCCTGCTTGCTGATGATGAACTTGATCAACTCCTGCAGCACCGGATCCATCGCGCGACCCGGCGCCTTGTTCAGGTTGAGATAGACCAGCCTGCTCAGCGGATACTGCGCCGAGGCAACGTTCTCGTACGTCGGGGCGTACGCCGGATCGTTGTCGTGATTGCTGAGCGACAGGACCTTGACCGGCTGGTCGACGTACGCCATCCCCGTATACGCGATGCCGTACGGGTCCTGGCTCACGTGCTTGGCCTGGTTGAAGACCGTCGTCTCCCAGCTCACGTTCGGATCGGTCTGGGCCGAGCGCCACTCACCACGCTGCCCGTTGTAGTCGAGCACGCGTTCCCGGACGAACTCCTCGAACCCGTTCCACGGCTGGATGCCGTAGATGTGGATCGGCTTGTCCTTCCACTCGCCGGTCAGACCGAGATCACCCCAGGTCCGGATCGGCGTACCGCCCCGGTTCCGGGTGCTGGACAGCAACCGGTCGAGCTGGTCGAACGACAGCTTGTTCAGCGGGTTCGAGGAGTTGACGACGAAGCCCATCGAGTCGAGGAAGCCGAAGTGCCGGTAGCTTCCGCCCGAGATCGGGATCGACGTCGGACCGTAGCCGAACTTCGCCCGGAACGCGACGTCGTCGGACGGCTTAAGCTCGCGGGACACGAACACGCAGTCCAGCTTGCCGTCGATCAACGCCAGCGCTCCGAGGCTTCCGGCGTACGGCGGGTCGACGTTGATCGTCACCTTCGGGTACAGCGCGGTGAACTCCTTGATCCAGTCCTTCGAGAGCGCCGCGAGGACATCGGACGCGCCGCAGTTGTAGTTCCCGCGCAGCGCGTTCCGGCCGAGCGGTTTGTACGGCGCCAGGCTCGGGTCGGCACTGGGTTGCAGCAGCTCGGGAGCAGGCGTCGGCCGGCCGTGCTCCTTGTTGTAGGCGTCCTGCTCGTCGGTCTGCTTCGTGACCGTTTTCTGTGGTGCGACGGCCCAGACGGCCAGCTCCTTCGCGGTGAGGTCGGGTTCGGCCCCGGCACTGACTGCTCCTACGGCGGTGAGCGCCGCGCACGTCACCAGGATCGTCGCGATGCGTACCGGACGTTGTCTCATTCTGATCCTCCTCGTTCGGCGGACCCAAGCGGCGCGGGCGCCCTACACCGCTCGGGTGCCGATTACCGTAGGGAGGACCCTCGATCCGGCCCAGCTTGCGCTCGTTCGCGGCGTTGAGTTCATAAAGGTCACGGTGGCCGGCGGATGCGTGCGTTCCGAGGTGATCCCAGATCGCGGCGTGAACACTATGGTTCGAGCTGTGCGACGGACGTTGACGAGTGCTGCCACCGCGCGGCGGCCGCGGTTGCGGCTGCGCGACCAGGTGATCCTGCTCGTCACCGCACTGGTCGCGGCGACGCTCATCCCGTGCGTCCTGATCGCGGCGTACGTCGTCCGCGGCATCGTGCAACGCCAGTTCGAGATCCGTGCGCTGACGATTGCTCGCGGCGTCTCGGTCGACACCCGGTACGCGACGTGGCTCGCGATGCCCGCGGCGCAGGGCGGACCGATCCAGGCCGAGGCCGAGCGAGTCCGCGCCGCCACGAATGCGCAGTACGTGATCGTCGCCAACGCCGCGGGCACGCGCTACAGCCATCCCGATCCGGCGCGCGTCGGCGGCCGGACGGGCATGGACCTCGCGCAGGTGCGGAGCGGGAGCCAGCTCATGACCATCGATCGGGACGCGGAGCGTACGTCGGCGACGGGCAGCGTGCCGCTGCGCGCAACCGACGGCCGCATCGTCGGAACCGTCACCGTTGGCCTCGCCATGAGCCGGGTCAACGAACGGGTGTGGTCGCTCACCCGCTGTCTGGTCGCCGGTGGCCTCGTCGCACTACTGCTCGGTGTCGCCGGCGCGATCGCCTTGGCCCGCCGACTTCGCCGTACGACGCATGGTCTCGAACCGGCCGAGATGGCGGACCTGCTCCGTGATCAGGAGGCGATCCTGAGCGGCGTCCGCGACGGTGTCATCGCGGTGGATCCGGACGGCGTCATCACGGCCTGCAACTCCGAAGCCGAGCGTCTCCTCGGCATGCGACCCGAGGCCGGCCGGACGATCTCCCACGCCGGACTGCCCGCTTCGGTCCAGGCCCTCCTGGTCCGAGCCGAGGGACCGGTCGGAGAGACGATCGTCATCGGCGACAACACGGTGAAGGTGACCCGGCTGGCGGTGATTCGCCACGGGAACGACCTCGGCAGCGTTCTCGTCCTCCGCGATCACTCCGATCTCGACAACATCGCCCGCGAGCTCGAAGCGACGCGCGCCCTCACCGACGCCCTCCGCGCCCAGGCGCACGAGCACAACAACCGCATCCACGCGCTGACCGGCCTGCTCGGCCTCGGCCGGGTCGAGGAAGCCCGCGAGTACCTCGATGACCTCGGTCCGACGACGATCTGGGGCGAACGCCTCGCGGACCCGTATCTCGCCGGGCTACTGACCGCGAAGGCGGCCGTCGCCTCGGAGGTCGGCGTCGAGCTGCGACTCGGCGAGACGACCTGGGTCGACGAGCGCCTGACCCATCCGCTGGACTGCGTCACCGTGATCGGCAATCTGGTCGATAACGCCATTCGCGCGGCGGCCGCGGGGACGCACGGCGCCTGGGTCGAGATCACGCTCGCCTCGGACGGGCAAACGCTGGTGATCCATGTCGCCGACTCGGGTGCTGGAGTTCCGGACGCCGCGCGTGGCTCGATCTTCGACACCGGGTTCACCACCCGCAACCTGCAGGGCCCCGCGCGCGAGAGCCACGGGTTGGGGCTCGGCCTCGCTCGACACACCGCGCGGCGGCATCGGGGCGACGTACTGCTCCTCGATCCGGGCAGTACCGCGACGCACGGCGCGATCTTTTCCGCACGGTTGGAAGACGTCGTCGGCGCACCCAGCACGATCCGAGTGCCATGAGTGCGGCTCTCCGGGTCCTGGTCGTCGACGACGACTTTCGCATCGCGCAGCTCCACGCCGACGTACTCGACACACTGTCGGAGTGCGAGGTCGTCGGTCAGGCGCGCAGCGCGGCCGACGCGCTGCGACTCGCCCGGACGCAACGACCCGACCTCGTTCTCCTCGACGAGTACCTGCCCGACGCCCCCGGGACATCGCTGCTCCACTGCATCGGCGCGCCGTGCATCATGGTCACCTCGGCGAACGATTCGGACACGGTACGCCGAGCCATCGCCGGCGGCGTACTGAACTACCTCCTCAAGCCCTTCCCGGTCGAGGCGCTCGTCGAACGGGTCACGGCGTACGCCCGCGGCCGGTCAGGTCTCAGCGGATCCCGCACCGTCGACCAGGCGCACATCGACCACGCGTACGCCGTGATCCACGGCGGCGACCGGAGCACGACGAAGGGCCGTTCCGCGGCCACCCGAACTCTCGTCCGAGACATCCTGCTCGCCGCACCCAATGCCCTCACCGCGGCCCAGGTCGCCGAAGACGCCGGCATCTCGCGCGTCACGGCTCAGCGCTACCTTGCCGATCTCACCAAGTCGGGCCTCGCGAGTCTGACCCTCCACTACGGCACCACCGGCCGCCCCGAACACCACTACACCTGGCTCCGGTGAACGGACTAGTGCGTGGCTGACGACTTCGAGGGGCCGGAGTCCGGTACGTCGGCGTAGTCGGGCAGGTCGACGCCGTTGAGGGCCCGGTCGACGAGTTCCATGAACGCGTCCATGTCGGGCTCCGGGCCCGGCTCGGCATCCGGTGCGGCGTCCGGTCCAGAGGCGGCGAGGCTCTCCACGTGCATCCGGCCGATCTCCTGACTGGCCTCGACCATCGCCCGCATCCGCGCCTGATAGGCGGCGAACCCGGCCTCCGGGTGCCACCCGGCGGCGGCCAGCTCGCCGGCGAGAACATAGGCGCCGACCAAGGCCAGCCCGGTCCCCTGCCCGGACATCGGTGACGCACTGAACGCCGCGTCGCCGATCAGCCCGACGCGTCCGTCGTACCAGCGGGCCATCACGACCTGGGCGACCTGGTCCAGGTAGAAGTCCGGGGTGTCGTCCAGGTGCGCGAGGATGCGCGGGGTCAGCCAGCCGAGGCCGGCCATGTGCTCGCGCAGCAGCGCCTTCTGTCCCTCGATGTCGCGGTAGTCGACGTCCAGGCCGGCCGCGGGGAACGAGAAGATGGCCATCGCCCGGGTGGCGTCCTGGATCGGCCGCAGGCCCGCGGATTGTCCGGACTCGCGGTCCTGGTAGTCGAGCATCCAGCGGTCCAGCCCGAACTCGTTGGGCACGCTGTAGAACGCCAGCACGAGCCCGAGGTGGCGGATGAACTGTTCCCGCGGTCCGAAGATCGTCGCGCGGAGCGACGAGTGCAGGCCGTCGGCCCCGATGACGAGGTCGAACCGCCGCCGAGCGCCGCTCGCGAAGGTCACGTCGACGCCGTCCGCGTCCTGAGTGAGCTCGGCGATCCGGTCATCGAAGATGTACTCGACTCCGTCGCGAGTGTCGTCGTACAGCACCTGGGAGAGGTCCCCGCGGAGGATCTCGATTTCCGCGATATACCCGTCGCCGCCGTCGTCGTCCGCGCGGTAGGTCTCCAGCACGTTCCCGTCGGCGTCCACGGTGTGCGCGCCGGCGGTGTCGGTACACGCCGCGCGTACCGCAGCGTCCAGCCCCATCCGCCGGATCACTTCCTTGGCCACGCCGCGCGCGTCCACCGCCTGCCCGCCGGGACGGATCCCGGGCGCGCGCTCCACCACGGTCACCTCGGCGCCCCGCCTGCGCAGCCAATGCGCCAACGCCGGCCCGGCGATGCTCGCCCCCGCCACCAACACCGTCGTACTCATCCAGTCCCCCACTCACCCGTCCGGATCAAGGCCCAGATCGTACTGCGTTCCCGAGTCTGAGCGGCCGAGGCGACGCCGCGGGCGGGGTGAGTGGCCCATCAGAACCGACTGCGAATGGCCTATCGAACACGGGCCATGACTGCCTACCGTCGAAAGTGACCAGCCACCGACCTTTTGCTGAGGATCCTCATGCGTGCCATCACTGTCCGGGACCGCGACGCCGACGACTACGGGCTGTCGCTGACCGAGCTGCCCTCCCCCACCGCTTCCGAGAACGACGTCGTCGTCGAGGTCCACGCCGCCGGATTCCTCCGCGGCGAACCGGAATGGCCCAGCACCTGGACCGACCGCGCCGGCCGCGACCGGACGCCGAGCGTCCTCGGCCACGAACTGTCCGGCGTGGTGGTCGAGCTCGGCTACGGCACCACCGGTCTGACCGTCGGCCAGCGCGTCTTCGGCCTGACCGACTGGGCCCGCAACGGCTCGCTCGCCGAGCAAGCCGCCGTCGAGACTCGCAATCTCGCGCCGCTCCCGGCCGACATCGATCACGTCGCCGCGGCGGCTGTGGTGATGCCTGGTCTGACGGCGTGGCAAGCGCTGTACGACCACGGTCACCTGGAGGCCGGCCGTCCGGTCCTCATCCACGGCGCCGGCGGTTCCGTCGGCTCGGTCGCCGTACAGCTGGCCCGCGAGACCGGAGCCCACATCATCGGTACCGGCCGAGCTGCCGACCGGGCGTTGGCGGGCTCTCTCGGCGTCCACGAGTTCGTCGACCTCGGCAGCGACCGGCTCGAGGACGTCGGCGCGGTCGACGTGGTCTTCGACGTGATCGGCGGCGAGATCCGGGACCGCTCCACCGCGCTGCTCCGACCGGGCGGCACCGTCGTCAGCGTCGCTGAGCCGCCGACCGTCCAGCCGAGCGACGGCCGGTCGATCTTCTTCGTCGTCGAGCCCAACCGCGAACAGCTCACGCAACTGGCCGCGCGCCTCCGCGACGGCCGGCTCACCCCGCTCGTCACCGCGGTCCACGACCTGGCCACCGCCTCCGCCGCCTTCACCGAGCACACCCGCGGCAGGTCCATCATCACCATGAAGTGACGTGGTCCCCCTCACATGCGCTCGACGGCGTAACGGCGTACCGCAGGATTCCGATACGTCTGCTGAGGGAGGGGGACGCCAATGAAGGTACGACGCTGTCGGAGCGAGCCGGATCCGTACGCCGCGGACTTGGTCCGTCGGCTGCGCGGTCTCCTGGCGATCGTCACCCGTCCCCCCGCGAAGTCCCAGAATCCGGTACGCCGCGACGACGAACTACTCGACCGCCTCTGACCTGACCCAGGTCTCCACGTCCCCCGGCGAGACGCGCCAGGGAGCACCGTGGCCGGGAAGGATCCAGGACGCGAACAGACCGGCGATCCGATCCAGGGACGACAAGGCCGTCGCCGGGTCGTCGGTGAAGGGCGCGGCCTGCGGACCGGTACGGCCGGTGAGCACGTGCCTCGTGGTCAGGGCGTCGCCGACGAACACCGCCTCTGCCAGCGGGACATGCACCGCCACACTGCCCGGTGAGTGCCCCGGCATCCCCACGATCACCGGCTTCCCGGGCAGATCCAGGACGTCGCCGTCACCGATCTCGACGACCTCGCGGACATAGCGGGTCCGCAGGCCGTTCTTGCGAAGGGCGTACCCGAAGAAGCCGAGCGTCGGACCGAGCTTGGCCGGCCCGAAAGGCACCTTGGGCTTCTCACCGGTACGGGTCCGGACCGCGTCGGCGGCGTGCACGAACACAGGTACGCCGTGTTCACTGCGCAACCGTTCCGCAAAACCGATGTGGTCCGAGTCACCGTGGGTCAGCACGACTCCCCGGATGTCGTCGACCGACTTGCCCAGCACGCCCAATTCGCGCTGCAGATCCCGCCAGTGCCCGGGCAGTCCCGCGTCGATCAGCGTGATGCCGTCGGCCGTGTCCACAAGGTACGACGCGACGACGTCATTACCGAGCCGGTGTAGATGCGGTGCGAGTTTCATGGTCTTCTCCGAAAGTCTGATGCTGTTGAGGAACACACGGTCGTAGCCCGCAGCCAGTTCAACCGTCAGTTGGGGTCCGGGTGTACGCCGGTCAGCTCGGCGGTGCGGCGCCATAGTCGGGCGCGGAGTGCCTGGTCCTGTGCGCGGGGATCGATGCGGGCCGGACCGACGCCACGGTAGAACTCGCCGAACCTCCGCGGACCGTAGTAATCCCCGCCCTGTACGTCGGGTGCGGTCGCCGCGTACAGCACCGGCAGCGTCCCCTCGGACACCGGCTGGGACATCGCTTTCGTCATCGCGTTGAGCGGTCTCGCGAAAGCGCCGAGCCCCTGGTTGCGCGCGCCCGCGGCGGCGATCTCCGTGGCGGTGAACCCGGGGTGCGCGGCCACGCTGAGCATCGAGGAACCTTCGGCGCGCAAGCGGTGCTGCAGGTCCAGCACGACCAGCTCGCCGCCGACTGCCGCCGCGGCGCGCTCACCGCGCTCGCGGGACCGGCAGGCCAGGATCACCCGCGCGCCCTTGGCCGCGAGCACCGTCGCGGCGCGCAGGCCAAGCCCCGAGTTCGCCCCAGTGACCACGGCCGTACGGCCTTGCTGGTCGTGGATGTCATCGTCGCCCCAAGCGTCCACGCCAGCATGGTAGCGCCGTACAAGGGCTAGGCCCGTCGAGGCACAGGCGACCTCACCTGCGCCTCGACAGACCGTTGGAGGGCTAGCCGGCGTCAGCGCCGATGTTGGGTGGGTTGGGGATGGTGGTGCCGAAGTAGTCGACTCCCCCGTTGCCGGAGATCGGGGTTCCCGCGCCGAGCGCCGGGGAGCCGGCAGTCAGGGTGTAGGCCTGCGGGCACGGTTGCGGTCCGGTGCCCGAGGGCGGCGACCAGGTGCAGGTTCCGCCGCCACCGGGTGACGTGAACAGCGGATCGCCCCAGACCGCGTTGGTCTCCACTCCGGCGGCCTGCCAGGCGGCGAAGGTGGTGTACGTCGTGCCACCCCAGCGCCAGCCGCCGGTGTTCGTCCCGTAGTACAGGTTGTTCGACAGTGTCATCCCGGTCTGGGTGTACGGGTTGTAGTACATCTGCCCGGTCTTGCCGAAGTTGTTCCGGTTCGTCAGATAGCAGATGTTGTCCTTGATCAGCGAGCCCGCCGCCCAGACTCCGGTGGCGTAGCCGAAGTTGAAGCAGGCACTCGCGCCCTGCTTCTTGTTCGCGCTCTGGTCCTTGTTGCTGAAGAACGTGTTGCCGTAGATCGACAGCGCGTTCTTCGGCGCGTTCGGTACGACGTCCATCAAGCCGCCCTGGGCGAGCGCCGAGTCGTCGTTCTGCGAGATGTTGTACCGGTAGGTGTTCGGTCCCCACACCCGGGACGCGGCGGTCGACGTGTACGCGAGCAGCCCGCTGCCGGCGTTGTCGTGGGTGTAGTTGTACTCGACGAGCGAGTTCGTCGTACCGCCGTCGAGATCGATGCCGTCCCAGTCGCAGCCGGCCGTGTACGACGGCAGCGGCTGGACCTTGTACACCTCGTTGTTGCGGATGGTCACGCTGTTCGACGTGTACGACATGATGCCGCTGGTACCGCCGCAGGACGTCACGTTGGCGCCGATGTCGTGCACGACGTTGCGCTGGATCAGCGCCACGTTCCAGCCGTTCGCGGTGATCGCGGCGCCGGTCGACTTCGGCGCCATCCCGAGGTTGTAGACGGTGTTGCCCTCGACGCGGACGTTGCTGATGTTCAGGCCGGAGCCCCAGCCGTACACACCCGGTCCCGCGTTCGACGTCGCGCTGGCGCCGTACAACTTGTTGTTGACGATCTGTACGTCGTTCAACGGGCCTGAGTTCCCGTTGACGGCGTAGCCGAGCACCATGATCTGCCCGCCGAACGTGCTGGTGCTACCGCTCGGGGTGGCGAAGTCCGAGATGTCCGCGTTGTTGATCTGCAGTCCGCTGGTCGCGGTCGTCGTGCTCTGGTTCTCCAGCAGGACACCGGCCGCAGTCGTACCACCGTTGACCAGTTTGATGTTGTTCAGCTGGAAACCGTTCACGGCGTCCGCGGTGACGGCCGCGGAGTAGTCGCCGACGCAGTTGGAACTGATCGTGGCTTTCCCGGTGCCGTACGACGCGACCCGGAACGGTACCGTCGCCGACGACACGGGGACGTTCGTCGGATTGAAGACCAGGCAGCCGGTGAACGTCGCGCCGCCTTCGAAGGAGATCAGGCTGCCTTGTGCATAGGTGGAACTGTTGACCTTGGCAATCGTCTTCCAGGCCTCGGTGGGTGACAGGCCGGTGTTGCTGTCGCTGCCGTTGGGCGAAACGTAGTACGTCGGACCGGCGGCCTGCGCCGGAAGGGTGAGAGTACCCGCCAGGAGGGCTCCCACCGTTCCGGCGCGTGCTGCGGCGAACCATCTCGATCTCATCTTTCTCCTCACTTCGTGGGCGTTGCGAAGATGTTCGAGAACCAGTCGAGCTGTGCTTCCTGCTGGTACGCCTGCCCGCCTTCGTGTTCGTTGTAGGGGTAGACCTCGATGTCCTTCTGCTCGCTTCCGTAGTGGTTGTAGGCGGCGAACACTGTCGAGGGCGGACAGTTCGCGTCCATCAGCGCGACCGAGAACAGTGCGGGCGCGGTGGCCAGCCGGCCGAGATTGACGCCGTCGAAATAGCTCAGGGTGTTCAGCGCCGTGTCGACCTGGTGCCGGGAACCCTTCAGGTACTGCGCTATCTCGTTGTAGCGGCCGCGATCGGTGAGCTGCACGGCCCGCTGGAAATGGCACAGGAACGGTACGTCGGCAGCGCAGCCGCGCAACTCGATCCCGGCCAGCGGGGCCAACCCGGCCGTCGCGATCGCGATGCCACCGCCTTGGCTGACACCGGCCACGACCAACCGGTCCGGGTCGACGAACGGTGACGTCCGCGCGGCCTCGAGCGCCCGGACCGCGTCGATGTAGACGCGGCGGTAGTAGTACGTCTCTGGGTCCGTGATCCCCGACGTCAGGAACCCCGGCACGTGACTCAGACCGGCGTACGCGCTGTCGTCCGGCGTACTGCTGCCGCCCGACGTCCAGCCCTGACCGCGGGTGTCCGTGACGAAGTGGGCGTACCCGGCCTGAGCCCAGAAGTTGATCGCGTGCGGCAGGCCCCGGCCGCCGGAGTACCCGTGGTACTGAACGATCGTCGGCAGCGGACCGGTCGCGCCGGCCGGGACATGCAGCCAGCCCTTCACGGGCGAGCCGCCGAAGCCGGCGTACGTGACGTCGTAGGTGTCGATCACCGCGAGCTTGTTGTCGATCTCGGTGAACGAAGCGGACAGGTCGTCGGTGCGCGCCTTCTCGATCGAGCGGCGCCAGAACTCGACCAGATCGGCGGGAGCGGCCACCTCGGGCCGGTACTCGCGGAGCTTGTCGAGCGGAAGATCGAACATCGCCATCAGAAAGCCCTTCAGCTGTCGGGACGGACGACGGGCAGCCCGAGCCCGTTCGGCGCATTGGCGGTCAGGTGATCGGGCACGCGCTGTGCGACCAGCACGAACAACAGTCCGGCTGTCAGTACGTCGCTCGCGCGGCCCGCGAAGAATTCGGTCCAGGTCCCGCCGGCCGCCGTACCGGTGTCGAGCACCACCTCGGCGGCACGGCCCAGTGGTGAGTCGACCACCCCGGTGATCGCGACGGTCAACGCTCCGACAGCCTGCGACCGCCGGACGAATTCGAGCGCGGTCGTGTTGTGCCCCGACCGGATCACGGTCAGCGCGACATCGCCCTCGCCGAGCAGGCCGGCGCCGATCTCCGACGACTGCGGACCGTCGAAGAACCACACCGGAATCCCGATCCGCAGCAACCGGATGTACAACTCGCGAGCCGGGATCGCGTCGCCCCATTCACCGTAGATGTGAGTACGCCGGGCGCCCGCGATCGCGTCCGCGACCCGGGTCGCCGCGGCGAGGTCGATCGACGACAAGGCGTTCCGCAACGCGTTCGCCTGCGTCGAGGCGAGCACGTTCAGCACCTGCTCGGGCGGATCTGCCGGGCCGATCTCCGACCCGATGTCGCTCGCCCACCCGGCCTCCATTCCGCGGCCGACCTCCATCGCCAGCGCGGCCCGCAACGCCGGATAGCCGGCGTACCCGAGCTGCGTCGACAGCCGGGTGACCGCCGACGCCGAGGTCCGCGCGGCGTCGGCCAGTTTGGTGATCGACCCGCGCGCGACCTCGTCCGGGTTCGCCACGATCTGCTCGGCGACCCGCTGCATCGCACCGCTCAGGTCGGGCAGCGCCCGCCGCACCAGCTCCAGCGGGCTCGGACTGCCGGCTCGTTCCCCAGAGATCATGTGCCGCTCACTTGGCCAGCCCGAGGTCGGTGAGTTGCTTCTCGGCACCCTCGATGTACTTGCCGTAGCCGAACTTGTTCGTCAGATCGCTGACGAAGGCGTCGTACTGCGCCATCGGCTTCTTCCCGCTGATGAACTGGACCAGCTGCTCGTTCGAGTACCGATCGGCGTCGACCTGGTTGTACCCGTCGGGACTGACCACCAGGCTCGTGTAGGTGTCCAGCAGCGGCTGCTTCGCGGCGAAGTCGATCTCCTTCTTCTGGGCGGCGAACTTGATCCCGAGATACTCGCCCTCGTCCCGCCCGGTCACCTGGTAGAGCCAGAACCAGCCGCCATCGGTCGCCAGCTTCGGCGTCGGCTTCACCTTGCCATCGGCAAGCGTGTAGTGCGTGCCCTCGATGCCGTACGACACCAGCCGGTTGCCGGCCGCACCCGAGACGTACTCGAGGAACTTCATGACGTTCTTGAGCTTCCCCTCGTCCTTGCCGACCTTGGCCGGGATCGCATAGATCGACGCGAAGTTGTCGTCGTTGGCCATCGCGCCCGGGCCGCCCGGCCCGGCGAGCGGCGCGAGCTGGATCCACTGCGCACCCGGCTGCGCCTTCTTCGCGGACGCGGTGAACTCGGGCTTGGTCATCTGCGGCCAGCTCTGGCAGATGATGCCCGACTTGCCCTGCATCGCACGCTCCTGAGCCTGTGCAAGCGTGCTGCTGAGGAAGTCCGGGTCCACCACCTTCGCGCTGACCAGCTTGGAGATGTACGACAGCGCAGTCTTGGTGTCCGGGTCCTGGTAGCCGTTGACGATCTTGCCGTTCTCGACGTACTCCGCGCCGGGACCGCCGGTGCCGAACCCGCCCCACAGCGGCGCCCACGGGTCCGCGTCCTTGCCGCCGGTGATCCCGTACGTGTCCGGCTTGCCGTTCCCGTCCGGGTCCTTGGTGGTGAACGCGGTCGCGACCGCGAACAGGTCGTCGGTCGTCTTCGGGACACCCAGCCCGAGCTTGTCCAGCCAGTCCTTGCGGATCCAGTACGTGCTGTAGGCGTACTGCGGCCGCTTCACGACGCCGTACGTCTTGCCGTCCAGGATCGCGGCCTTCATCTGGTCCTTGCCGACGAACGACGTGTACTGCTTCAGATCCGTGTCCAGGTACTTCGACACGTCCAGCACCAGGCCCTGCTTGACGAACTGCTGGAGCCTGGAACGGTCGACCTGGAACAGATCGGGCGCGTCCCCGCCGGCCAGAGACGCCGACAGCTGGGCATAGTAGTCGTCACTCGAACCGACGGCGTTCAGCTTGATGTCCAGGCCGAGATCCTTCTTCAGCGCCTGGCCGATGACGTCATCCTTCGGCGGCGTCGCGCCGTACGAGATCTCACTGATCGACAACTCGGTGTCCGCGGCCCCGTCCGCGCTTCCTTCCCCCGACGAACAGGCCGTGAGCAGCAAAGCGCTCCCCAGGGCAACCGCAACAGCACTTCTGTACATCTCTACTCCTAGTTGACTTAGCCCTTCACGGAACCGAGCAGAACGCCCTTCTGGAAGTGCTTCTGCACGAACGGATACACGGCGATCATCGGGATCGCCGCCACCACGACAGCGGCCATCTGCACGGTCACCAACGGCAGGACGGCGTCAGCGTTCTCGGTCGCCTGCGAACGCGCGAGCAGGTTGCGGACCACCACCTGGAGCGGCAACAGATCCGGATCGCGGACGTAGAGGATGGCCTGGAAGAACTCGTTCCAGTGCGAGACCCCGTAGAACAGGCCGAGCGTGAGCATCACCGGCACCGAGAGCGGCAGGATCACCTGCACGAGGATCCGGAGCTCACCGGCGCCGTCGATCCGCGCCGCGTCGACGAGTTCCTCGGGGATGCCTTCGAAGAACGTCTTCATGATCAGCACGTTGAACACCGACACCGCGCCCGGCACGATCATCGCCCACACCGTGTCGAGCAGCCCAGTGGCCTTGACGATCAGGTATGTCGGGATCATCCCGGCGCCGAACACCGTCGTGAACAGCGCGATCAGCAGTACGGCGCTCCGCCCCGGCAGATCGCGGCGCGACAACGGATACGCCATCAACGTGGTGAGCAGCATGTTCAGCGCGGTGCCGACGACCGTGATGAACACGGTGACCGACAGCGCCCGCGGGATCGCGGGATCGGACAGCAGCTCGCGGTACGCGTCGAACGTGATCGCCCGCGGGATCACGATGTAGCCACCGTTGCGCAACACCTCGCCGTACGGCGTGATGGACGCGGCGACCACGAACAACAGCGGGAAGACGCAGACCACGGCCACCAGCGCGCAGGCGACGTACACGATCGCGTTGACGATCCGGTCCTCGCGGCTGCTGATCCGGGTGGTGCTCGGGGTCTTGGTCGGGGTCTTGATCCGGGTCCTGACGAGTGTCACCACAGCTGACCGTCCCAGCGCTTGGCGATCCGGTTGGCGGCCAGGATCAGCACCAGCCCGATGATCGACTTGAACAGACCCGCGGCCGCGGCCAGCGAGAAGTTGAGGTTCTCCAGGCCGGTCCGGAACACCCAGGTGTCGAGGATGTCGGCGACCGGGTAGACCTGCAGGTTGTAGAAGATGTAGATCTGCTCGAACCCGGCCTCCAGCACATGGCCGAGCCGCAGGACCAGCAGCAGGATGATGACGTTGCGGATTCCCGGCAGCGTGATGTGCCAGATCTGCCGCAGCCGGTTCGCGCCGTCGACCCGGGCGACCTCGTACCGGGACGGATCGATGGCGACCATCGCGGCCAGGTAGATGATCGCGCCCCAGCCCATGTCCTTCCACACCTCGGTCCCGACCAGCACCGAGCGGAACCAGTCGGTCGAGGTGAGGAAGCCGATGGTGTGGCCGGTCAGTTGCTCCAGCCAACGGTTCACCAGACCGGTGCTCTCGGACAGGAACGCGCCGGTGATGCCGAAGATGATCACCCAGGACAGGAAGTGCGGCATGTAGCTGAGCGTCTGCACCCAGCGCTTCATCCAGTTCAGCCGGCACTCGTTGAGCAACAACGCGAGCACCAGCGGAAGCGTCGTACCCCAGATGATCTTGTAGATCGACAGCAGGAAGGTGTTGCGAAGCAGCTGGCCGAAGTACGGCGATCCGAAGAGTTCGCGGAAGTGGCCGTACCAGGGGTGGATCCACGGGCTGGCGACGATGCCTTCGCCGAGCGAGTAGTCCTTGAACGCGATCACGATGCCGTACATCGGCGCGTACTTGTAGACCGCCAGATAGACGAGTGCCGGCAGCAACATCACGTACAGGACCCAGTACCGCCGGGCCCGGATCATGGCTGACACCAGCGCTGGATCGAGGACACGACGACCGCCATGAGCAGCAGTGGCGCAGCCGGGAAGACGAAGGTCAGACCGGTGGCCAACGCCAGCAACGCAAGGGTTTTGACGGTCGCCAGCGGGCTGCCGACGGCCAACCGGACGGACGCCACGAGGATCCGCGGCAGGGACATGTTGTAGCCGACCATCAGCGTGAAGGCGTACGACGCGATCGGAGCGACCAGCACCGCGGCGACGACCGTGCCGGTCGGCAGGAAGAGCGCGAGGAACAGCAACTGCAGCACGAACGCCTGCCGGAAGTTCTCCCGGAAGTACTTCAGGAACGATCGCGCCAACGGCGGCTCGAGGCCGCGGTTCCAGTCCCGGACGACACCGAAGACCGCCGCGGTGGCCGGGCCGGCGGTGACCACCGGCAGGCTCGCGACCAGCCAGAGCAGGTTGAGCGCGACGACGCGGGCGAACCGGTCCGCGGCGCTGTAGGCCCGGGACGCGAGTACATCGCCCGGAGATCTCGACCTCACACCAGTGCTCCTCTCGCGCTGCAGTAGACGGGAAGCGGGCCGACACAACCCACGCCCGGTGCAAAACCTTTGCGGCTCGCACTCCGCTTCCCGTCAGATCGCGCAAAAGATTAGCGACAACGCCAGCCCTTGCCTAGATCTCGTGCAAATGTTTTTCACCGACCCTCGCGACGTCACCAGCTCGGGCGGTCCGTCGCGGTCAGCTGACGCGGAAGACCGGCCAGGCGATTTCGGTTCTCCACGCCTGTTGATCGGGCGTGTCGCGAGGGCCGGCGACGTACGTCTCCTGGACCGGGCCGGCCACGGTGAGGGTGTGTTCGTGGACCCAGCTGGCGAGCTGGCCGTAGGTGACGTCGATATCGTCGTGCGGGCCGTGGTGGACGGTCGCCGCCAACTCGACCGCGGGCAGTTCGACGGGCCGTACCCGACCTCGGGACGGCGCTTCCGCGACCGGGTAGTAGACGAGGACCGTGCCGCGTCCGTCCGCGAAGAGCTCGTTGTCGTAGTGCCCGCCGGGTGGACCGAGAGGTTCGGGTACGGCGGCGTCGAGCTCGGCCATCGCGCCGTCGTACCACTGCAGAACGTCGTCCACGGCAACCACATCGGTGATCCCGGCAACCAACCTCGCCGGCTCCGATCGCAGCTCCACCTCGAGCTCGCCGGGATCCGGTCGGAGCAAGCGCTGCAGGGATGTCACCGCCGCCCGGGTCCGATCGAGCGATGTCTGCAACCGGTCGAGATGCGCCGCGATCAGCACCGACCGCTTGTCCGGGTCGGCACTCGCCACGATCTTTCCGACGTCGACCAGTGGTACGTCGAGTTCGCGCAACTGGTGGATCACCTGCGCGAGTGGGATCTGCTCCGTCGCGTAGTACCGGTACCCGCTCGATGCGTCCACCGACGCCGGCTCGAGCAATCCGCTCTCGTGGTACCGCCGCAGAGTTCGCACGCTCAGATGCGTCGCCCGCGCGAACTCACCGATCGTCAGCCCCCGGCTCATGACGCACACAATGCACCCTCTCCCCACGGGAGAGTCAACTCCTTGACCCTCCCCCGCCGAGAGCGTCCACGGTGGACGGCATGGACTTGAAAGACCGCCGAGCCGTCGTCACCGGCGCCAGCAAGGGAACCGGCGCAGCCATCACCACGCTCCTGCGGGCCCGCGGTGCGACCGTACTCGGCGTCGCCCGCACCGCACCACCCGACGCCGGCCAGTTTGCCACCGCCGACCTCACCACGATCGACGGCACCGCTGACGCCGTCGAGTCGATTCGCACCACCCTGGGTACGCCGGACATCGTCGTCCACACACTCGGCGGATCGAGCAGTCCAGCCGGCGGCTTCGCCGTACTCGACGACTCGCTCTGGGACGCCGAACTGCAGCTCAACCTCCTCGCCGCTGTTCGCCTCGACCGGGCGCTACTGCCGGCGATGATCGAGGCCGGGTACGGCGCCGTCGTGCACGTCTCGTCCATCCAGCGCCGGATGCCGTTGCACGAGGCAACACTCGGGTACGCCGCGGCGAAGGCGGCGCTCACCACCTACAGCAAGGGGCTGTCCAACGAGGTCGCCGGGCACGGGATCCGCGTCAACGTCGTCTCCCCCGGCGCCATCCAGACCAGCGGTGCCGACCATCTCGTGGAGCGGATCGCCACCGCCCGCGGCATCGACCACGAGCAGGCGTGGCAGCAGGTCCTCGCCTCGCTCGGCGGCGTACCGCTGCAACGCCCCGCCCAACCGGCCGAGGTGGCCGAACTCGTCGCGTTCCTCGTCTCGGACAAGGCCGGCGCGATCACCGGCGCCGAACACACCATCGACGGCGGCACCGTCCCCACCCTCTGAGAAGGAGCACCCATGACCACGTTGCCCGAGCCCATCACGCAGTACCTCGCCAGCCACATCGCCCGCGACGTCGACACCGCGATGTGGTACGCCGACGACGCCAAGGTCACCGACGAAGGCCAGACGCACCACGGACGCAACGAAATCCGCGCCTGGCTGCAAAGCGCCGGCACCGAGTACACCTACACGACCGAACTCACCGCCGTACGCCAGATCGACGACCACACCTACGTCGCCACCCACCACCTCGAAGGCAACTTCCCCGGAGGCACCGCCGACCTCGACTTCACCTTCACCCTGACCAACAACCACATCACCACCCTCACCATCGCCTGAGGCAACTCAGCTACAGGAGTTCTCACAGCGTGGGCATAGGCGGGTGGTGGCTATGGCCAGTAGGCGGTGGGTGGGGATCGGGCGTCGGCAGAGTTCGCAGAGGCCGAAGGTGCCTCGGGCGAGGCGGAACAGGGCGGCGTCGATCTCGGCGAGGGCGCGCCTGGCGCCGGTGGTCAGCGTCGCTCGGACCTCGGCCGCCGCAGGGCACGACACGTCCACCTCGTACGCGAGGCTGATCAGTTGTTCGAGGCGGAACTCCCGCGCCTGCTCGAGCTCATGGCGGAACCACGCTATGTCGAGTGAAACACCGCCACCTGGGCCGACCTCTGCCGGCATGTGATCCGACACCACCATCGAGCAATCTCCTCATCCGCTGAGGCGCAGGCCACCCAGGTACCCACCCGAACTCGCGCCGACGCACCCCCGCTCGCCGTCGAATAGTTTGTCGAGTGCGAATTAGAAATAGGCCCTTGACAAATTATTCGGCGCGATGCGAACCTCGGCTGCAGCAGCGATCACGAGGCTTCTGCGGCGAAGGGATCACAGGGTGAGCGAGCGGTCCGGAACCAGAACGCGGGGGCGGATGTCGTTCGGTGCCCGCCTGCTGCGCGACTACCCGGTGCTGCTGCTGGCGGTCCCGGGGATGGTGATCATCCTGGCGTTCCAGTACTACCCGCTGTACGGCAACGTCATCGCCTTCCAGGACTTCCAGCCGTACCTCGGGATCGGCAAGAGCCTGTGGAACGGGGTGGAGAACTTCGCGGTCATCGTCAACGGTGATCCGGAGTTCCTGAACGCGGTGAAGAACACGCTGATCCTCACCCTGATCCAGACCGTGATCGTGTTCCCGGCCCCGATCGTGGTCGCGATCACGCTGCACACCCTGTTGTCGAACAGGCTCCGGCAACTGGTGCAGTCGATCCTCTACCTTCCGCACTTCATGTCCTGGGTGATCGTGGTCGCGATCTTCCAGCAGGTACTCGGCGGAACGGGCATGATCAACAACTGGTTGCGCAGCCACGGCATGGATCCGGTGCACATCATCGGGAACGCGGAGGCGTTCCGCGCCCTGCTCACCTCACAGGTGATGTGGAAGGACACCGGCTGGGCGACGATCCTCTTCCTGGCGGTGCTGTCGCAGATCGACCGCTCGCTCTACGAGGCCTCGGCGGTCGACGGTTCGAGCCGCTGGCAACAGATCCGGTACGTCACGCTGCCGGGCCTGAAGCCGATCATCATCCTGCTGCTGATCCTCAAGCTCGGCGACTCGCTGTCGGTCGGCTTCGAGCAGATCATCCTGCAGCAACCCGCGGTCGGGACCGGGGCCAGTGAGGTCCTCGACACCTACGTCTACAACAACGGCATCCTCGGCGGCGCCTGGGGAGTCTCGGCGGCGGTCGGACTGGTCAAGGGGATCATCGGCCTCGCGCTCGTCCTCGCGGCCAACAAGATCGCCCATCGCCTCGGCGAAGAAGGGATCTACCGCGGATGACCACCCTGACACCGACGAAGCCTCCGACCACACCCACCGCCGCTCCGACGAAACCGGGACGTCATGCGGTGATCGACGGAATGCCCCGGCCCGGAATGCCGGAACGGGTGGTCAAGGGGATCTTCCTGACCGTCATCAGCGCGTTGGTGGTGCTCCCGTTCATCTCGGTGATCTCCACCAGTCTGGCGACCCCCGAGGAAGTGACCCGGGCCGGCGGCTTCGTGATGTTCCCGAAGCACGGCATCGACCTGTCGGCGTACCGATCGATCTTCGCCGGCGGGACGGTGACTCGGGCGCTGCTGGTGAGCGGCTTCGTCACGGTCGTCGGCACCGCGATCTCGATCGTCCTCACCTGCACACTCGGATGGGCGCTGAGCCGGCGCGGAACCCTTGGCAACAAGGCTTTGCTGATGCTGGTCCTGGTCAGCCTGCTCTTCAATCCGGGTCTCATCCCGACCTATCTCGTGGTCCAGCAGCTCGGTCTGCTGGACAGCCTGTGGTCGGTGATCGTCCCGACGTGTGTCAGCGCGTTCAACGTCATCGTCGTACGGTCGTTCTTCGCGGGGCTGCCGGCCGAGATCCTCGACGCCGCCCGCGTCGACGGCGCGTCGGAGTGGCGGATGTTCCGACACATCGGGCTGCCGTTGTCCAAGGCGGTCGTCGCCGTGATCGGACTCTTCTACGGCGTCGGCTACTGGAACAGCTTCTTCAACGCACTGCTCTATCTCAACGACGCCGGCAAATGGCCGCTGCAGCTTGTACTGCGGACCTATGTCGTGAACGGTGTCGAACTCGGCGGCCAGGATCTCGGGCTGGGAGCCGAATCCGTACCACCGCAGACCACGATCCAGATGGCGATCCTGATGATCTCCGTCGTCCCGATCCTCTGCGTCTACCCCTTCATCCAGCGGCACTTCGCCAAGGGCGTCCTGACCGGCGCCGTCAAAGGCTGACCGCGCAAACTCCGTTGTCTCACCCGTCACTGTGGGAGGTTCACCCATGTCGATTGTCGACGCGCAGTCGTTGTCCCGAAGGGCTCTGCTTGGCGCGGGCGCAGCCATCGGATTGTCCGGTGTCATGTCCGGGTGCTCCAACGCGGGCCGCGGCGGGGGTGCCGGAGGCAACGACACCGGGTCGAAGGAGAAGGTCCGTCCGGCGTACGTCCGGTACGACGGGGTCAAGGCCGACCTCGCCGGCGAGAAGTACGGCATTCCCGACGGCTTCCTCCGCTACCCCGCCGACCCGGTGCAGGCGATCGCCGATCGGCCCGGTGACGGCAAGCCGATCGAGGTGATGACCAACACCAACACCCCGATCCCGCCGAACGTCACCCAGAACGCGTTCTGGCAGCAGTTCAACGAGCGGGTCGGTTCACCGGTGCGCCTCAATCTCACCCCGTCGGTCGACTACGACGAGAAGTTCGCGACCGCGGTCGCCGGCGGCAAGCTCGGGGACCTGTTCATGATCGGCAACGTGCCGCAGAAGCCGCAGATGCTCGCGGCCAAGGCGGTCGACCTGACTCCGCATCTGGCCGGCGACAAGATCACGAAGTACCCCTACCTGGCCAATCTGCCCGAGACCAGCTGGAACTCGGCGATCTTCGACGGCAAGATCTACGGCGTCCCGATCCCCCGCGGCGCGATCAGCTCGCAGGTGCTGTACGCCCGCAAGGACATCCTCGACGCGCAGGGGCTCCCGGCCACGCTGAAGAGCGCCGACGACTTCGTTGCCCTCTGCAAAGAGCTCACCGACAAACGGAAGAACCGGTTCGCGCTCGCGGATCTGCCGACCCAGTTCGTGCAGAACATGTTCGGCATCGCGAACGGCTGGCGCGAGGCCGACGGCAAACTCGTCAGCAACAACGAGGATCCGGCGCAGCAGGAGGCACTCACGCTGGTCCAGAAGCTCTGGAAGTCCGGCTACATCCACCCCGACGCGTTCACGAGCCAGAACCAGGACCGCAAGACGCGCTTCGGCAACGGCACCGGACCGTTGGTGCTGGCAACGTTCAGCGGCTGGCCGACCTATCTGCAGACGATGGAGGAACAGGCCGAGATCGCGATCATCGCCCCGCCCGCGCACGACGGGTCGGGCCCCGGCCACACCTGGATGGGCGCCCCGAGCCTGTCCGTCACGGCCGTGAGCAAGACGGCCGAGGACCGGGTCGAGACGATGCTCGCGTACCTGAACTACCTGGCCGCTCCGTTCGGGACCAGCGAGTACCTGTTCCGCAAGTACGGCATCAAGGGCATCGACCACCGGGTGTCCGACGGGAACCCGGTACTGACGCAGAAGGGTTTCAGCGAGACCCAGCTCGCCCTGCAGTACCAAGCCGACGGTCCGTGGGCGATCTTCCTGCCCGAGCGGAAAGGCAGTACGGAGGCCTGTTTCAACGCCATGAAGGAGATCTGCCCCGAGGCCGAGACCAACCCCGTCGACGGCATGTACTCCGAGACGCAGAGCCGCAAGGGTGGTCAGATCAACCGCGACCTCAACGCCGTGACCAGCGACATCATCCAGGGCCGGAAGCCGGTGTCGGCCTGGGCACCGGCGGTCAAGAAGTGGAAGAGCTCCGGCGGCGACAAGATCGCCGAGGAGCTGTACGCCGCCTACAAGGCGTCCCGCTGAACACCATTGCTGGAGGAGCCGACTCGATGAGCCGACCGAACATCATCTATTTCCACACCCACGACACCGGGCGCTACATCGAGCCGTACGGCGCCCCGATTCGTACCCCTCGACTGCAGGAGTTCGCCGAGGAGTCGGTGGTGTTCCGGAACGCGCACTCGGTCGCGCCGACCTGTTCCCCGAGTCGCGCCGGTCTGCTGACCGGCCAGTGGGCCCACTCCTCCGGCATGCTGGGTCTGACGCACCGCGGGCACGGGCTCAAGGACTACGACCAGCACCTGATCCACACCCTGCACCGGAACGGCTACACCTCGGCGCTGGTCGGTGTCCAGCACGAGGCGACCGGTCCGGAGGCGGCAACGAGGATCATCGGCTATCACGAGGACCTGCCGGTCGACAGTGATCTCGCACCAGCCCGTCGCGAGGCGGCTGTGCGCTACCTGCGGCGCAACCACGAGCAGCCGTTCTTCCTCTCGATCGGCCTGAACGAGACGCACACCATGGCGCGCTCGGAGTGGCTCTTCGGTCATCCCGCCGAAGACGATCGCTGGACCGCCCCCGCCCCGACGATGCCTGACACCGCTGTCACGCGGCACGACATGGCGTTGTTCCAAGCGGCCGCTTCACAGGTGGACCAGACACTTGGCGCGGTGCTGGACACACTGCGCGAAGAAGGCCTGGCGGAGAACACGATCGTCCTCGTCACGACGGACCACGGTCTGGCGATGCCGGGGATGAAGTGCACGCTCGGGGCGACAGGCACCGGAGTCATGATGATGCTCCGCGGCCCCGGCCTGCCTGCCGGCCTCGCCGTCGACTCGTTGGTCAGCCAGATCGATGTGTTCCCCACTCTGTGCGCTCTGCTCGACATCGATCCGCCGCCGTGGCTGCAGGGGCGATCGCTGTTGCCGACGCTCGTGGGTCGATCGGTCCGCGACGAGACGTTCGCCGAGATCACGTACCACGCGGCCTACCAACCGCAGCGGGCCATCCGGACCGATCGGTGGCTGTACATCCAGACCTTCGACGACCAGAACCGGCCGAATCTGCGCAACGTCGACGCCTCGGCCAGCAAGAGCCTGTGGGTCGATGCGGGTTATGCCGACCAGCCGGTGCCGACCGTGCGGTTGCACGACCTGATGTTCGATCCACACGAGATCCGCAATCTCGCAGACTGCCCGACCTCAGCGGAGACACGTGCTGATCTGGCCGAGCGACTGGAGCGGTGGATGATCGAGACCGACGACCCGCTACTGCTCGGCCCGGTCCCGCCACCTCAGTCCCCGGTGGGCTTGTCGAACCAGGGGTAGGTAGTCGCTTGTCCTATGATCCAACGGTGGCTTCCCGCACGGTGCGCACTGAGCTCATGGTGCGTCAGCGCAATGTGACGGCGTCGGCGATCATGCGTGCGGTCCTTCGCGAGGGACCTTCCGGCCGGAAGGGTCTGGCGTCGACGACCGGTGTCACCTTCACGACGATCACGAAGACCGTCACAGAGCTGATCGAACTCGGTGCGCTGACCGAGTCGGCACGTCTCGCGCCGCAGGGCGCCGGCCGACCCGTCGTACCGCTCGATGTTCCTGGGCGGGACCGGCTGGTGGTCGGTGCGCACCTGCATCCCGAGAGCACGTCCTGCGGGGCGTTCACACTGCGCGGCGAGTTGGTGGAGTTGCGCAACGCGCCGGCCCAAGGCCGCACCCAGGACGAGCGGATTGCCGAAGCGGTCCAGTTGATCGGCGAGGTCGTCGATGAGGTCGGCGCGGCCGCGGTACTGGGCATCGGGGTGACGACGCCCTGGGCCGAGGTCCATCACGGCCAGCCGCCGCCGCTGGTGGCAGACGTCGATTCCGACGAGCTCCTCAAAGGCCTTCGGGAACGACTCCCCCAGCCGATCCGGGTGGAGCCGAACGTGCGCGCGCTGGCGCTCGAGCACTACTGGTGGGGCGGCGGCGGAGACGACGTACTCACGGTGCTCGTAGGCCGCTCGGTCCGCGTGGCCCAGATGCGTGGCGGCGAACTGGTGGGCGACGGTCCGGACGCCGGCGGTCTGGTGTCCCACATCGTCGTACCGGGATCCGAATTTCCCTGCGAGTGCGGGCAGGTCGGCTGCGTGAAGGCGACCTGCACGGACGACGCCCTGGTACGGCGTGCCGTCGACGCCAAGCTGCTCCCAACCGGTTCGGTGCAGCGCGATCTCTATCCGGACGAGGACACGGAGCAGTTGCGGCGCCTGCGGCAGGATCGGGCAGCGGAACTCGGCCGCGTCGTCCCGCTCATCATGAGTCTGGTCGCACCCGGCGAGACCACGATCCGTGGCAGGGTCGGCACCGAGGACGAGATTTCGACGTGTATCGAGGCGATCCGGCTGCGGTACCGCGAACTGGTCGGCCGCGAGGCGAGCGTCCGGTATTACGACGAGAGTCGCCGTGGCTACTGGGCGCATGCCTCGGCCGCCCTCGCTCTGGACAGCTACCTCGCGTCCCCGCTGGAACACGAGGCGGACCGGTCCTCCCGAGACACCGCCGACCCCGCGAATCGGCCGTCGAAAAACTGATCCTCCGACGACCGCTCCAGGCGCGGCAGGCGGTGCTTACATGGAGGTGTGGGGGACGATCGGGACGAGATTCTCGAAGTCGGGAAGGCTTCGGGACGGAGGCGCCGACGGACCGGCTGGGTTCTGGTCCTGGTACTACTACTCACTCTGCTCGTCCTCCGCGCCGCGGCGGATCGACCTCGCCATCGGGCCGTGCCGGCTCCCGGCCCGTCCGCGATGATCAGCAGGAACTCGCACGGACCGCCGGCGCGCACCTGGCCGACGGCGGCCGGCGCTTGCGGGGCGGACACCCTGCTGCCGATCGTGTCGAGTGCGCCACCGGCCGAGCGCACCGGGATCCAGGTTCTGCTCGGCGGCACCCACCTGCGACTCGTCGACTTCGACAGTGGCCTCGCGACAACGTTGCCTGACGCAATCGTCCGTCCCGGCGAGTACGCCGATGTGCTCACCGGCGACCCGATCACGGCGTACGCGACCACCGCGTCGTGCAACGACGCGGCTCCCTACGCGATGGTGCGCGTCGGCGTCAACCACCGGGTCAGTGTCATCCGCCCACTCGCTCCCAACGAGTCCGCGCTGACCGATGGCCATCACGTCTGGATCACCTCGGCCGCCGCCGGCATCAACTCGCCGTACGGGACGATCTCTCCGGTCACGGGAGGGAAACGGGTGCGCCTGCCGCTCGGCTTCGCCCCGTCCGCGATCGTCGGCGACACGCTCGTCGGACAGCTGCGGCCCGATCCGGGGATCTCGCCGACCTGGCTCGCGCTGGTCGACGCACGCACCGGCCGGTTGCAGGCAAAGCTGGAGCTGAACGCGGAACCGCTGGCCGCCGGCGCGGGCCAGGTCATCTGGACGAACGGCTGCGACGCCGCAGCACCGTGCACGCTGCGCCGTCTCACGCTCACCGGCGGGGACATTGCCGCCTACCCGCTCCCGCGCCCCGTGTGCTGCGGTGTCCTGAGCCCAGACGGTACGGCGGTCGCCTTCCTGCTCGAGCACCCGTCGACCGACCCGCTGCCGCCTGCGGACATCGCTACCCTGCAGCTCACCACCGGCCGGCTGACCGTCGTACCGGGCATTGAACTCCCCGCCAGGTCCGAGCCCGGCCTGACCTTCGCCGACCACGACTGGTTGGTGATCGCCCTCGATGCGGGGTCCGACACCCGCCTCCTCGCGTGGCGCCCCGGTCTACCGCAACCCTACGAATCGAACCCGGTCCCGGGCGTCGTCCAGGACGCCCCGACCCCGGTCGTCATCGGCCACTGAACCAACCCAGCTTTTGCGTATCCGACCTGCCCTTACGTGAGTACAGTTCTTCAGGGCGTGTTCAGAGGGAGGGAGTGGGCATGGATCTGCGGCTTGCGGGGAAAGTGGCGGTCGTGACCGGGGCCAGTCGGGGGATCGGGCTCGCGGTGGCGACGGCGTTGGCGGCTGAAGGCGTCAAGGTGGTCGCCGGGGCGCGGTCGGGAAGTGCCGAGCTCGACGGGCTGGCCGTGACGTATGACGCCCGGGTGGTTCGGGGTGATCTGACGACGCCGGACGGTCCGCAGGAACTCGCGGCCGCGGCGGTCGACGCCTTCGGTGGGATCGACATCCTGGTCAACAACGCCGGTGCGGTGCGTCCTCGGCTCGATGGCTTTCTGGCGATCGACGATGCCGAGTGGGAGTGGGCGCTGAACATCAACTTCCTCGCGGCGGTCCGCACCACCCGCGCCGTACTCCCCCATCTGCTGAAGAATCCGACCTCGTCCATCGTGACGGTCTCATCCGTCAACGCCTTCCTGCCGGATCCCGGCGTGCTGGACTACAGCGCGGCGAAGGCGGCGCTCAGCAACTTCTGCAAGTCGCTGTCGAAGGAGTTCGGGCCGCGCGGCGTCCGCGTCAACTGGGTCAGCCCCGGGCCGGTGCAGACCGACCTCTGGCTCGGCGACCGCGGCGTCGCGGCGACCGTCGGCCGGGCGGCCGGTCTCGACCCGGAAGAGGTGGTCAAGCAACAAGAAGCCCAGGGCGCGACCGGCCGGTTCACGCGCCCCGAGGAGGTCGCCGACCTGGTGACGTTGCTGGCGACAGACCGGCTGGGCAACCTCACCGGCAGCGACGTGGTCATCGACGGCGGCCTGATTCAAACGCTGTAGTTGCGCAGCCGCGCCTTCGCACCTCTCTCCACGAACAACGGTACGAAGTCCCGGATCGGGACGTCGTCGAACTCGGGGCGGGACTGACTGACGACCTCGGCGACGTGATCCGCGGGCACCCCCGGGAACTGCCTGGCCAACCGATCGATCACCTGCGCGATCGCGCGGTCCTCCTCTGACCTGTTCATCCATCCACGATGGCGCCCGCCCCACGCCGCAAACCCGTTTGGCAAATTTTGAGACATCCACCGGGCGAGAATTCAGCTATGCGAATCATGGTGCGAGTCAGACCCGGTGCGTCGCGCACCGCCGTCGGCGGCCGGTACGACGGTCCGGGCGGCAACGTGCTCGCCTGAACGCGCCATAGGTTTCAGCTCGAATTGCGCGGAAACTGAACCTTATGCAGTCTCTTCTGCCTTCGGCGTCCGGAATGGACAGCGGCCGGATTTTGCGAGACGTACTCGTTCCGGTAGTCGCACAAGGCGCGGTCCTGCGGAGGCCGCGGGTCGGTGTACTCGCGGAGCGGCTTCGGGTCGACGACCGGGCATTGCGTTGTGTCCAGCAACTGCGGAGCCGGTACGGCGATGGGCCTGTGCTGCTGCGGATCCGTGATCACACGCTTGCTCTCGTGCTCGCCGCCGACGACGTGCACCGGTTGCTGGCCGAGACGCCCGAGCCGTTCGCCGCCGCAACCGGTACGAAGATGGGCGCCCTGACGCACTTCCAACCCCACGCGGTTCTCATCACCAACTCGCCGCTGCGCGGTCCGCGCCGGGAGCTGAACGAGCAGGCGCTCGGCACTCACTCCCCCGTACATCGCCACGGTCACCGGTTCGCCGAGGTGGTCCGCCAGGAGCTCGACGATCTGCACGGCACTCTCGGGTGGAGCGAGTTCCGCGCGCTCTGGTCCCGCGTCGTACGGCGTGTAGTGCTCGGAGACACCGCCCGCGACGACGTGGAGCTCACCGCGCAACTCGACCAGCTCCGGGCGGACGCGAACTGGGCACAGTTCGGCGCGAACCATGACGAGATCCGCAATCGCTTCCTGAGCTCGCTGACGCAGTACGTCGACCACGCCGAGGCCGAGAGCCTCGTCGCGAGCCTGGATCGAGGCCCCGACACGCTCGATCCGGCCGGTCAGGTACCGCACTGGCTGTTCGCCTTCGACGCCGTTGGGGTCGCGCTCTGGCGGCTCTTCGCCGTGCTCGGCACGCATCCGTCCGCGGTCGAACCACTGCTCACGGAGGCACGTCACCCGGAGGCCTCTCCGCTGTTGGCGGAGGCCGGCGCCGCGGTGCAGGAGTCGATCCGGCTCTGGCCGACGACCCTGGTCGTACTGCGTCAGGCGGGCGAACCGACTGTCTGGCGGAATCGGATCGCGCCGGCCGGGACCGAGTTCGTGATCGTCAGCTCGGTGTTCCATCGCGACGACACCGCACTCGACTTCGCCAACCGGTTCGAACCGTCCGTCTGGTTGGACGGCCGCACCGACGGCGCGTGGCCGATCATCCCGTTCAGCGAAGGCCCGGCGGGGTGTCCCGGGCAGAACGTCGTACTCCTCACCGCCGGGACCGCGGTCAGTCATGTCGCAGCCCAGTACGACCTCGACGTCGATCCGACTACCCGCGCTCACCTGACCGACCCGCTGCCCCGAACGTTCAATCACGCCTCCGTCCGCATCGGTTTCTGGCGCCGGTCGGCGACCTGACCTGCCGGGTCTTTGTTTGCCGCGGTGCCGAGCCGGGCACCGCGAAGGCAGCCTGCTCAACTGAGCAGCACGGGGTGGGGAGGATCGGAATGGCCGTCGGCGGGGTTGACACCTACTACGACTACGACGAGCAGCAATGGAAGTTCCGTCGTCTCGGGGGCGGGCCGGTCCATGACACGCCCGTCTGCCCGACGCCGAGGCACGGTGCCGGTATCGACGAGGCCGAGAGCACGGCACCGGAGTCTCACTCCCTGCTGCCGAGCCCGGGCACAAGGTCGGCTGCCGGCAGCGGCGTGCGTTGAGAAAGATCTGAGTGTGCGGATGCCGCATTCCGGGCACCGGACGGGGGACGGGGTTGAACGGTGCCGAGTGTCAGGAGACAACGGCAATGGATCGCACGGTGGTGGTCGAGCGGCTTGCCAGGCTGGTGGCGGCCACTGATCCCGATGACCGGCTCCCCCAACAGCTCTGCGAGACCTGCACGGAACTGGTCGGCGGCCAGGGCGGTTCGATCACGATCAACACCGATGACGACACCGCCCGGGTGACGCTCGCCGCGACGAACCAGGTGGCGGCCCGGCTGGAGAGCCTGCAGGACGTGCTCGGCGAAGGACCGTGCCGAGAGGCCTACCGCCAGGGCGAGCCGGTGGTCACCGATCTGATGGACGCGGTCAGCACGCTCTGGCCGGAGTTCACCCGATCCGCCACCGAGACCGCCGGCGCGATCACCCTGTACTGCTTCCCGATCCGGCCGGTCGGCCATCTGCTGGGGACCTACAGCGTCTACACGTACGGCGCCCTGCGCGAACCCGACGACCTGCTCCAGTTCCTCGCCAACGTGATCGGCGTCGCCCTGCTGCGCAACGTCGCCGCTGCACGGCTGGACGGGGTCCTGAGCGCGCGAACCGTGGTGTACCAGGCGACCGGCATGGTGTCGGTACAGCTGGACACCTCACCGGAGAACGCCCTGACGACCCTGCGGGCGCACGCGTTCACCCACAACACCACCGTGGACGACATCGCCCAGCAGATCGTCGACCGCGAACTGGACTTCCGTCCCGCCGAAGAATGACTTCCGTCCACCGAAGATCAGGACGGCAACGCATGATGGACCAGCCGCCAGAGCCCCTCACCCGGCGACTGGCCAGTCAATGTTGGGTCCTCCCGGTGGCGGCGGGGCACCGCCTCCACCTACTGCCACTTGACCCACTCTTCGGGTGCCCGCCAGCGCCCAGCGGTATGCGCCCCTTCCCAAACATTTCCTGTGCCGGCCCGGCCGCGTCATCGCAGGGGTACGTCGGTGACGACCGCGTAGTGGTCTGACGGGGGGCGGCCGTGGTCTTCGTCGAAGCCTGCGAGGCGGGCGGAGGTCGCGGTCATGCCGCCGGTGAAGATGTAGTCGATGCGGTGCTCCTCGAGCCACTCGCCGCGGCGGAGATGCGGATTACGGGAGCTGTACGTCGCGCCGTCGTACGCCGTCGGTTGCCAGCAGTCGTCGAGTACGGCGAGCAGCGGCTGCAGCTCGGGATGTCCGGGCGGCGTGTTCAGATCACCGGCAACCACCACGTCGTCGCCACCGGCATCCCCAAGCCGAGGTGTACGTCGGGGTTCGAGTCCGCCGGCATCCGGGACAGGGCGAAGGCGGACTCCATGCCCAGTTCGAAACCGAGCTGACTGGTCTGCCGCTGCCCGTCGGACTGCCACGTCGCCTGCAACGCGACGAACTCGGGCCGTTGCGCCCGAACCGTCCTCGCGATCGCGCGCTGCCGCCGCATCCAGCTGTCCCCGAAGCGTCCCCAGACGTTCCACGTCATGAACCGCATGACCATCGCACCTTCCGTCTATAGGTCCTCCCGGTACCCCAGATCGGTGCTTCTGAGCCGCACCGGACGCCGTAAATGAACAACTCTCAGGCAGACTACGTACCGATGGGAGGCTCGCTTTGTCCACTCCGGTAGGTATCGCGGACGCGTTCGAGCTGGGTGAGCCGCGTGGTGGGCTCGTTCACATCAGGCGCGGCGACGCTGACGCGTGGCGGCTCGACACGACGCGTGGGAGCTACTTCGTCAAGGGATACCTTCCAGGCGCTGGCGAACCGCTCGCGACCGCGATGGACTTCGAGCGGCTCGCGCTCGAGGCGGGCGTGGACATGGCCGAGCCGATCAGGCCGGCCGATCCGCTAGTGGGCTGGGTGACGCGCGTCGACGGCCGGCTGTTTCGGGTGTACCGCTGGATCGAGGACACAACGTCGGGCCAAGACATCTCAACCTGGCTTGGCGAAACGATGCGGCACGTTCATCGCTTGCAGCCGCTCGGCCCGGTCGGGCTGCCCGAGTGGTGGCGGCCCCGGTCCCCCACGGTCAGGGAAGGCTGGCTTGCAAAGGCCCGCGAGCGTGGCGCGTCATGGGCGGATCTGTACGACGCCACGGTCCCGCACATCAATGCGATCAGCACACGCATCTCGGAGGTCTGCGATAGTGCACCTGACGTTGTGACGACGCATGGCGACTTCAAGACCCACAACATCGTCGTGTCTGCGTCCGGCCCCGTCTTGGTCGACTGGGACAGCGTCCGGACCGACAGTGCCGCCCTCGAGGCGGGACGTACCGCCTACATCTTCGGCGCCGGCGAGCCCGAGCGGATCCGCACGATCCTCGCCGCGTACGTCGCGGCGGGTGGTGATCTCGGATGGGCCGGACCCGATCTCTTCCTCAGCGTGACCCGGCACCACCTCCAGGTCCTCGCCGACCTGATCCGGGTCTCTCTCGACGAGGCCCCCGCCGCCCGCTGGATGGGCCAGCCGATCGAGACCGCCGTCACCACAATACTGAAGGACCTCACCAGGACGACCAACCACCTGACCAGCCTCGGGATTTCGTCTTGATTCCTCTTTTTCGCAAGTAGGACTGTGGTGGCTCTTGTCGTGTCAGAGAAAGGTCCTGCCGTGCCCAGCTCCCGACGACCGAACCTGCTGTTCATCCTCGCCGATCAATGGCGGAGCAGCGCCTTCGGCTGTCTCGGACAGGATCCGGTGATCACGCCGCACCTCGACGATCTCGCCGCCGATTCGGTCATGCTGACCAATGCCGTCAGCAACTATCCCGTCTGCAGTCCGTACCGGGCGATGCTGATGTCCGGCCAGTACCCGTTCCGCAACGGCGTACCGCTGAACATCAACTCGCTCACCGCGCCGCTCGGAGTCGGGCTGCGACCTGACGCCAACTGCTGGTCGGACGTCCTGCAAGCCGAGGGCTACTACCTCGGGTACGTCGGCAAGTGGCACCTGGACCCGCCCACTGCAGAGGACGCGATCCACGGCGAGGGCGTTCGCGAAGGGTGCGTGTGGGACGCCTACACGCCGTCCGACCGCCGGCACGGGTTCGACTTCTGGTACTCGCACGGCTGCTGCGACGACCACCTGCGACCGCACTACTGGGTGGGCGACGCCGCACGTGAGGCGCCGACCACGATCGACGCCTGGTCGCCGGAGCACGAGACCGAGGTCGCGCTCGACTTCCTCCGCGACGCCGGCCGGCGTTCCCGTGACGAGGACGTGCCGTTCGCCCTGACGATGTCCTACAACCCGCCGCACCAGCCGTTCGACACCGTGCCGTCGCGCTACCTCGACAAGTACCGGCATCTCTCCGCCGACGAACTCCTCGTCCGCCCGAACGTCCAGGACGAATCGGGTGACGCGGCAACCATCGCCGCGCAGTACTTCGCCGCGATGACCGGCGTCGACGAACAGATCGGCCGCCTGCTCGACACCCTCGACGCCGAAGGCCTGACCGACGACACCATCGTGGTCTTCACGTCCGACCACGGCATGCAACTCGGCAGCCACGGCCTGATGTTCAAGAACGTCTGGTACGACGAGTCGCTGCTCGTCCCGTTCCTCCTGCGCTGGCCCGGCCGGGTCCCGCCACGAACCGACGACCTGCTGCTGAGCGCCCCCGATGTCGCGCCGACGCTGCTCGGACTCCTCGGCTCCGCAGTCCCCGACGAGATGCAGGGCCGGAACCTCGCGGAAGCCCTACAGGGCAAGGCAGTCGACCGGCCCGACCGTGCCGTCTACCTCCGTCCCGCCGGCGGCTTCGAGGACACATCCGAGGACACCCGCGGCTTGCGAACACACGACCGAACCCTGGTCGTCCAGCGGGCAGCCGACGGGACCGAGCGGATCCGGCTGTACGACCTCGCGCAGGACCCGTACCAGCGTGAGGACGTCGCCGCGCAACGACCGGCCGAGGTGGAGTCGCTGAAGGCCGCCCTCCGCGAAGAACTGCTGCGGTGCAACGACCCGTGGGTGTGACCCACAAGAAGGGGGGGGGGGGGGGCGCGCCCGGGCCCCAGGGGGGGGGGGCATACGTGGACCTGGTTGTTGGTGATGGTGATGGTCCACTCGCCGGCGTGGAGGGC
>NZ_JBSHBJ010000017.1:35943-50843 GCF_053611945.1 Kribbella sp. NPDC054772
GCCCCACGCGGGCGGCGCCCCCGCCCGGGGGGTCGCCACCCACCCCCCGCGCCCCCCCCCCCCCCGCCGGGCCCCCCCCGCCCCGTCGTCTGATCAGCCGAACGTCGCCCGGTGGCTCGCACCGTGCGCGCCCTCGGTTGTCACGACCAACCGCAGGCTGTCCTTCCGCGGACCCTCAACCTGCACCGTCGGATCCTTACTGACCACCGACCAACCGGCCTGATCCACGGTCACTCGCACCACGCCGGTGTGCTGCGTCGGATCGGATACCGACACGCTCAGCTGCTGGTTCGACCACCGCAGCAGCACCGCGCAGGGATTGTCGACCGTGACCGACACCTTCTGACCATCAGCCATCCGGAACGCGACCGACCCGGCCGCCCAGAAGTTCGCACCCACGAGCCCGTCCTGCTGCACTCGAACCGCCTGTACGACGCTCGTGTTGCTCAGGATCTCGACCGGCGACGACTCGGCGAGACGAGCCGTCTGGGTGGCGTCAGCACCAGGCGCGAGCACATAGGCGTACTGCCCGGCGGCGCCGCCGACGACCCCGTGATCCAGCCAGAGCGTGACGTACCGGCGGGTGATCGCGTCCGTCGTACCGCCGGTGTTCACGTCCCGCCAGGCGCCGGTCCGATCCTCACGCTTCACGTTCAGCACCGCGCCGCCCGGGAAGACGTATCCGCCCACGCCCGCCAGGTGGGCCCAGCGCGCCGGCAGCGTCGCGGACGATCCGGCATCGCGCACCGCCACGCTGCCGTCCACTACCAGGTCGCCCTCGTGGAGGTTCCGGTTCTCGACGACCGTCTCCACCCGGCCGCCGCTCGCGTTCCGGATATCCGCGCCCAGGGCAACGATCAGGTCACCGAAGCAGAACCAGGACTTCAGCGCGCTGAGACCCGTACCGCCCGGCCCGAGCAGGTGCTGCCCGATGGAGGCGTCGGCACCCAGTACGGCGCCGCCGACCCACGAGGCAGCCGGTAGACCCGCTCCCCACTCCCCCTCGACCTTGTCCGGAAGCGGTGTCGTGTCGACCGTCGTACCAGGCAGGCGAGCGCGGTCGACGGTCGGCCAGAAGTTGTCGTCGAAGTGCCCGTTGTCGGCGTTGTACAGGTAGGTCATCCCGTTGCCGGTGAAGTACCCGCGGTTGTTCTCGCCGTTGCCGCACTCGTACCAGGTGATGCGTTCGCTCGCCATGCTGATCGCCAACGCCCACCCGCTCCGGCGGTGCACCGCACGATCCATGCCGGCGAAGAACGTGTGCCCGACCGGCTCGGCGGCCGGCGTGACACCGGACAGGTCCTTGAGCAGCGCCAGCCGGGGCAGACTCGCGCCGCTGCGGATGTTCCCGTACGAGTCGCGGGCGATCCAGCCGGCGCACAACGCACGCCATCGTGCCGCGGTGGCCGCGTCGACGCCCTTGGCCAGGGTCAGCATCGACTCGATGATGATGTACGCGTCGTCGTGGCTGCGCTCCTGAGTCCGCGAGACGGCGCGCCCGCGGACCGAGTCCATCATCTGGCAGTCGTAGATCACCGGAGCGAACGACTCGTCGACCGTCGCGTACAGCACGTCGCGGGTCGAGTCGATGTCAGCGCTGCTTCCCGCCAGCAGGGCGAACAGCAGACTGAGGCCGCGCAGCAGCACACCGCCGTACGTGCCGGTGTAGGCGATCGTGCCGTGCTGGATGAACGAGCCGTCCCGGTAGAAGCCGTCGCCGGACGTGACGTACTGCCAGGTCACCGAGAGGCCGTCGCGCGCGTGCGTCAGCCTGGTCTGATCCGGCAGCGCAATCGCCCGGACGATCACCGCCTGGCACTGGTCCACGCGATTGGCGCCGGTGGACACGACCTGGTTCGTCTGCCCGGGCCGGGACGACCAGGGGTCCGGGACGAAGTGGTCGATGGCCGCGGCGTAGCGGGTCAACTGATCGGCGGTGAGCGACCCGTTCAGCAGGACCATGCTGTTGGCGAGTGACTTGGAAGCCCCGATCTCCCAGTCCCACCAGTTGCCGAACTCCGCCATCCCGTCGTTGTAGAAGATCCGGTTCGCGTCGTCGAGGCCGTCGACGATGTCGGTCAGCAGCCCGCTGTCGCCGTACCACGTCGATCCTGGCGTCACGTAGGCCGTGGCCATCTGTTCCAGCTGCCGGTACGTCGTGGTCAGGTTCGGGCTCGTCCCGAACGGAACGTTGGTGAACACGCTCGACCGCGTCCCCACCGGACTCGCCAGCTTCGCGCGGTTGGCGGAGACCGCGCTGTCCATCGACGCCAGGCGCTTGGTGAAGTCGGGGTCGTTCGAGTCGATACTGCGGCGGCCGGTGATCAGGTCGATCCACCGCTCGCGGAGGACCGCGAAGTCGGGCTGATCGGCGGCAGCTGCCGGCAGCGCCTGGCCGATGGCGGCCGCGACACCCAGGAGGCCGAGCCCCGCGAGGGCGGATCGGCGGGAGAACGTGATGGTGCTGGTCATGGCACTCCTTTGTTTACGCGATGTGCTGAAGTTCCCCCGCGGTGATGCGGCCGGCCAACGGCTCGGCCCGGACGAAACGTTCGACCTCGGCGACGGCGTACTCCCCCAGCAGCCTGATCTCGCTGCCCATTGCCCCGGCCACGTGCGGCGTGACCTGGACGTTCGGCAGGCTGAGCAGCGGGTGCCCGGCCGGCAGCGGCTCGGGGTCCGTGACGTCGAGTACGGCGTCGACGCGGCCGCGAGCGCACTCGCGGACCAGCGCCTCGGTGTCGATCAGCGCGCCGCGCGCCGTGTTGATGACGACGGCCCCGTCGCGCAACAGCGACAACCGGCCCTCGTCGAGGAGGTGATGGGTTTCCGGCAGTGCCGGCGCGTGCAACGACACGATGTCGCTGCGTCGCAGCAAGCTCTCGAGGTCCACCAGCTCGGCGCCGAGCTGGGCCGCGTCATCGGGTTGCAGGAACGGGTCGCTGACCAGGACGCGGTACCCCGACCCGGCCAGCAGACCGATGACGAGCCGACCGATCCGCGACGCCCCGACGATGCCGATCGTCCGACCGACCTGGCCCATCCCCGGATCGAGTGTGTGGTCCTCGTGGCCGCTGACCCGGTAGCGAGCCGCGAGGTGGAACGCCTTCTTGACGGCCAGCCGGATCGCGGCGACCGTGAACTCCGCCACCGGTACGGCGTTCGCACCCGCCGCGGACGACACGGCGATGCCACGCTCCCAGACGTCGAGGGCGACATGCCCCTTCACGCTTCCGGCGGCATGGATCACCGCGCCCAAACGAGGGGCGTCCGCGAGGACGGCCGCGTCGATCCGCGGGCATCCCCATCCGGTGAGAAGGATGTCGGTCCGGGCGAGTTCCTTCCGTACTCCGGGATCGCCGAAGTCCCGTACCACCACATCGAGGACGTCCACGGATCGGCGCAGACGCTCCAGGAGATCGGGTGGCAGGGCAAGCGCTTGGACCTCGGGGGTCATCGAGATCAGCGCGGTCTGGCGTACAGGCACTGGAAAGCCTTTCTGGCAGGCGACGGCTACTTGTCCGAGCCGAGCGTCATACCTTCGATGATTCGGCGGCCGAGCCACAGGTAGAGCCCGACCAACGGCAGGACGACGATCGCGATGCCGGCGAACATGCCACCCCAGTCGGCGCCGTTGTACTGCATCTGCTGGAGGAACCCGAGCATCGCCAGCGGCAACGTCTGCAGCTGCTGGTCGTGGATGAAGACGAGCGCGAAGAACGTCTCACCCCAGTGCGCGATCACGTTCAGCAGGAGCAGCGTGACGATGCCGCTACGACAGACCGGCAACATGATCCGTACGAACGTGTACAGCGGACTGGCGCCGTCGAGTGCGGCCGCCTCCTCGAGCTCGAACGGCAGCGACCGGAAGAAGCCGGTGAGGAAGAAGACCGCGAACGGCATCGACGTGGCCGTGTACAGCAGCCAGAGCCCCCAGAGGCTGTTGACGAGGCCGAGGTGACTCATCACGGCGTACAGCGGGAGGAAGATCGCCTGCGCCGGGATGCCGAGGCCGATCGCGAACACGGACGTGGTCGCGCCCGCGCTCCGGGCGCCGAGCCGGCTGAGGGCGTACCCGGCCGGTGCCGCCAGCACGATCGTCGCGGCCGCGGTGCCGGCGACGAGCAACACGGAGTTGAGTGCCGCGGGTCCGAAGTTGCCGCTCGACCAGGCGCGCTGGAAGTTCTCCCAGTGCAGCGTCTTCGGCAACGACCACGGGGCGTCGAGCATCTCCCGTGTCGACTTCACCGAGTTGAGCAGGATCCAGACCAGGACGGCGAGGTCGAAGATCACCAGCGACCAGGCAAGGGGTGCGCCGACGAAGCGCTGGATCGCGCCCGCCCGGGTCGGCCGCCCGGGCCGGCGCAGGACAGTCAATGAGCTCATGGGGTCGGTCCGTTCAGAACTGGATGGCGTCGCGACGCATCACGCGCCGGATCAGGACGACGAGCACGGCCACCAGGCCGAGCGTGAAGATCGCATCGGCGGCCGCGAGCCCATAGCTCGGTACGCCGTCCGACGCGAACGCGGTCGCGTATGCATACAGCGACACCGTCCACGTCCGCGTACTGGGCAGACCGCTCGCCGAACCAGCCATCGCGAGGATGAACTCGAAGGTCTTGATCGAGTTGATCGTCCACAGCACCGAACACACGCCGATCACGTCCCACGACAACGGCAGCGTCACGTGCCGGAACCGCTGCCACGAGTTCGCGCCCGCCAGCAGACAGTCCTCGTACAGGTACGGCGGAATGCGGTCGACCGCCGCCATGATGACCGTCGTGTAGAACCCGGTGCTGACCCACACCAGCCCGAGCAGAATCATCGAGTACTGATGATCCTGCGAGAGCCACGCCGGTGGATGCTGGATCCCGATGGACCGAAGCAGCCTGTTCACCAGGCCGTCCGCCTGGAACAAGAAGCCCCACAGGATCGACAAGACCAACGCCGGAACGATGTTCGGGAAGAAGATCACCGAGCGCACCGTCGACCGCCCGGCGAGGTCACGCAGCAGCATGGTCAGACCGAAGCTGATCGCGAACGTCGCGACGCCACCGGCGATCAGCAGCAGGAGCGTGTTCTTGAACGCCTGCTGGAACACCGGATCGTCGAACATGTATCGGTAGTTCTTCAGCCCCGACCATTCCATCGGACCGTAGCCGGGCCATTGGTGGAAGCTGATCCAGGCCGTGGCGCCGACCGGGACCAGCAGGAAGATCGCGTAGAGGACGAGCGCCGGCGCGACGAACGGCACGTACAGTCGCCGGCGCTGCCGCTGCAACGCGCTCCCGGTGCGGCGCGGGACGGCGCGGGTCGCCACCGCCGTACCCGCGCCGGCGATCGCCGTCACTGGCCGCGCTTCCAGAAGTCGGCGCTCTGCGACTTCAGCTGACCGATGAAGTCGGTCGCGGAGAGCTTCCCGGTCACCAGCTGGTCGTCGAGCGGGAGGAACACCTTGGTCCACCAGTCGGAGAAGTCGGCGGTCACACCGTCACCGTTCATGTAGGTCCCGTTCTTCTTCACCAGGGCGGCGATATCCGCCGCGGCCGGCGCGACCTTGACGTCCTGCCGCGCCATCAGGGACGCCGTACCGTCCTCGTAGGACTCGACCTGCTTCTTGCCGTACAGGAATGCGATCAGCTTCTCGGAGGCCGACTTGTGCTTGGCCTTCGAGGGAACGACCCAGCCCGACGGCTGGCAGGCGACCGGGGTGGCCGACGCGCCGTCAGTCGGAAAGTTGAAGGTCCGGTACTGGAAGCCGTCGGCTGCGTACGTCTTCGCCTCACTCGGCAGCCACGATCCCATCAGCAGGAAGTCGGCCTTGTTCGTCGCCCACTTCTGCTGCATCGCGGGGAACTTGCTCGCGTTGTACCCGTCGGCGAAGTACCCGCCCTTGGCCAGGTGCTCGACCTGCGCGGCGGCCGCGGCGTACTCCGGCTTGTCCCAGGTCGCGCCCGTCTTGTCCGCTGCCGCCTGGTGGAACGATCCCACGCCGAGCTTCGCGACGACGAGGCTGATGTACCAGGACGCGTTGTACCCCGGGATGTCAGCGTCGAGTGCCAGCGGAGCAGCACCGCTCGCCTTCTGCTTGTCGAGGACCTGCTGGAACGCCTGCCAGGTGGCCGGTGGTTTGCCGGCGAGCTCCGGGAACCGGGCGCCGTTGAACCAGAGGCTGTTGCAGGTGATCACGTACGGCAGCATCGGGTGCTTGCCGTCGACCTCCGCCAGCTTCTGGAGGTCCTGCGGGATCACCTTCCCGATGGTCGTGTTCTCGCCGGGAACCGACGTACCGAGGAGGTTCGTCAGGTCCTCCGCGCCGCCGGCCGGGATCTTGGACTTGACGTTGTTGTACGGGTTGTCGATGAGGTCCGCGGCCGGACTCGTCATCAGCGTCGGCTGCAGCTTGGTCAGGACGTCGCGGCCCTGCCACTGCACGTTGACCTTGATGCCGGTCTGCTGCGTGAACTCGGCGATCGACTTCGCCAGCGCGGTCTGCTGCGGCTCGCCGTCCTTCCACATCGACCAGTAGGTCAGTTCCTTGTCCGCACCCGAGTCGCTTCCCGAACTCGAGCCGCAGCCCGCGAGAGCGCTCGCTGCGAGGGCCGCCGCCGTGCAGGTGACGGTCAGCCGGCGGGCAATGGGTGTGTTCATGACACGTGGTCCTCTCCGGTCGGGCATCGACTTGGAGTGACGGTGCGGCCACCGAAGAAGAGGAATCAAGACTCATTCCCAGACCGGTACGCCGGATGCGGCGAAGGCATCGGATCGGGCGTCCGGATTCCTCCTTCAATCCGCTGCTAATCCCATGTGATGATCGGTGCACCGACCGGACCCGAGGAGCGCGCCGTGCAGCGAGACCCAGTGCCCCAGACCTCGCGGGAGCTGAAGTTCCGCCGGCTCGCCCGGGAGCTGCGGCACCGGATCCTCGACAACACCTACCCGCCGGACACCAAGCTCCCGACCGAGGACGCGCTGGCCGCCGAGACCGGGATGTCGCTGACCACGATCCGGCACGCGTACCAGGAACTCGCCGCCGACGGTCTCGTCGTACGACGCCAGGGCGCCGGCACGTTCGTCGCGCCGACGAATCACCGGGTGCAACCACGGCAGCGCGTGATCGGCGTACTGGTTCCGGACACCGCGCTGTACTACCCCCGGGTACTGCAGGGCATCGAGAAGGCGCTCTTCCAGGCCAACGCGCGGCTGGTGCTCGCCTGCTCGCACTACGACCCGGAGGCCGAGGACACGGCGATCAGCGGGCTGCTGGAGGCGGGCGTAGATGGTCTGCTCCTGGTCCCGTCGCTGCATGCGCTGTCCGACCCGCGAGCGCGGGTGTCGCAGCTGCTCGACCTACCGGTCCCTGTCGTGTTCGTGGAGCGCCGACTGGCCGCGCTCGGCCCAGGCGACTCGATGGAGCACGTCTGCACGGACCACGAGGGCGGCGCGTACGACGCCATCCGGCACCTGTACGACCTCGGCCACCGCGAGATCGGCCTCGCGATCAGAGCCGACGCGCCGACCGCACCACCGATCCTGGCCGGCTTCGAGCGGGCGATCGCGGACTTCGGCCTCACCCAGCACAGCCCGCAGCTGATCTCCGTGGCCGAGTGGAACTCGCGGCGTGCCGACGACGCCATCAAGGTGATCACCGCCGAAGGCATCACCGCGGCGCTCTGCTTCGGCGACCGCGAGGCGTCCCTGGTGCTCGGCGCGGCCCGGCGGGCCGGACTGGCGGTCCCCGACGATCTCGCCATCATTGCCTACGACAACGAGTTCGTCGACGTCGCCGAAGTACCGATGACCGCTGTCTCTCCCCCGCGTTACCAGCTCGGGCAGCTCGCCGTCCAGGTCCTCCTCCAGCGCCTCGAGCTCGGCGACGCGCTCCCGATCCACCAGATCCACCTCCGGCCACGCCTCGTCATCCGCGCCTCCTGCGGCGCCAAACCACCCTCCGACGACCTCACCCCGACGGAGTAATCGAGGGGTAACCCAAGTCGGCCTTGACGTCCGGCCGGGACGGACGGACCGTGAAAACGGAGGTCCTTTGGAGAGGGGGACAGAGATGTCCAACAGTGATCTGCATCGCGAAGCGCACCGCCGGATGAGCGAGGAAGGCGCCGAGTCCGCAGCGACCCTGTTCGCCGACGACGTCGTGTACGTCGACATGGCCCGCGGACTGTCGCTGAAGGGGAAGGGTGAGGCCATCGGCTGGCTCGCCGAGTGGAAGACAGCGTTCTCCGACGCGCAAGTGGCCGACGCCACGTATCTGGAGGCCGGCGACTGGACGATCGCGCGGTTCCAGGGACGCGGCGTGAACGACGGCCCGATGGGCGCGCTGCCGCCGACCGGCAAGCGACTGGACACACCGTTCTGCGAACTGCTGCGCTGGAGTGACGGGAACGCGCAGGAAGGCGCGATGTACTACGACACGACAACGATCATGATCCAGCTCGGCCACATGGAGCCACCGCCCGCCTGAGCGTGCGCGGTTTCTTGTTGCCGACAGCCCCTAGCTCGGCCGGTGCTACCAAGCAGCCCGTAGGATGTTCGTGTGTCCGGACGACCGCGGAAAGATCGACCGGGTGCTAGGGCTGCTCCGGAACCGGCCGGGCGGTTCGGTGAGCTGCTGCGGCGGCATCGCCGACGCTCCGGACTGACCCAACGCGATCTCGCAGAACGGGCCGGGCTCAGCGCGGGTGCGATTCGTGACCTGGAGCAGGGCCGGACCAAGAGCCCGAAGCCGGACTCGATCGAGGCCATCGCGGCCGCGCTCGAGTTGACGGGACACGTCGCCGACGAACTGCTGGCCTTGGCCGGCGCGCAGGAAGCGGTCAGTCATTCGGCCACGGCTGATTCGGCCGCGGCTGGACGGCTGCACGTCGCTGTCCTCGGTCCGCTCGAGGTCCGCCGGGGCGAGATCTCGGTGCCTTTCAAGTCCAGTCCACAACGTGCGCTCCTGGGCCGGCTCGCGCTCAGCGCACGGACGACGGTCAGTCAGGACGAGCTCGTCGATCTGCTCTGGCCGCGCAGCGTCCCCGGAAATGCGGTGAGTCTGCTGCACACGCGCGTCGCGAGACTGCGTCGTCTGCTGGAGACCGGAGATTCGGCCGGACCGGCGGTCGTCAGCGTCGGCGCCGGCTACAAACTGGAGATCGAGGACGGTGATCTCGATCTCCTCACGTTCCGCGACCTCACGACGCAGGCATCGCAGGCATCGCACGCACAGCCGGAGGCGGCGTTGGCGCAGTTCGCGGACGCGGTCGCGTTGTGGCGCGGCGACACCGATGTGGACTCGGTCGCCGCGAACCCGCTGTACGTCGCGATCTCCAACGAGTACACGGCCGCCGTACGGGCGTTCGCGACCCTGGCGCGTGACCTGCGCGAACCGGAGCGGGCGCTGGAGCGATTGCGCAGCCTGACCGCTCGGCACGCCTTGGACGAGCCGTTGCATGTGGAGCTGATCCAGTCCCTGGCCGCGAGCGGACGGCAGGCCGACGCGTTGGCGGCGTACGACGGGATCCGGTCCGCGCTCGCCGAGCAGCTCGGCATCGATCCGGGCGAGCGGCTCCGCGCGGTCCACCTCGACGTACTCCGGCAGCAGAGCGGGCCCGCGGACCAGCCCGTGCAGCAGGCTCCGTCGGCGCCGCCCGACTTCGTCGGCCGAACGGACGAGCTCGCAAGCATCTGTACGGCGCTCCGCCGGCCCGACGCGCTCTCGTCCCGAGTCGTCCTCATCAACGGCATCGCGGGCGTCGGCAAGACCGCGCTGGCGTTGACCGCCGTCCATGGTCTGCGGTCGGAGTACCCGGACGGACAGCTGTACGCCGACCTGCGCGGCAGCGACGCGACGACTCCCGCACCGATCCAGGTGCTCGGGCGGTTCCTGCGCGCTCTCGGCGTACCCGGTCGGCGCATCGGCACCGACGAGGCCGAGGCGGCCGCGTTGTTCCGCAGTGAGCTCGCCGACCGCCGACTGCTCGTGCTGCTCGACAACGCGCAGGATGCGGCGCAGGTCCGGCCGCTCCTGCCCGGGGCCGGGCGCAGCGACGTGATCGTGACGAGCCGGCGACGACTGCCGGAGCTGACCACTGCAGGCGTCGTCAATCTCGAGCCGCTCCCCCGGCGGGACGCTGTCCAGCTGATCAGCTCAACCGCGTCACGGCTCGACGCCGATCCTGAGGGTGTCGGTGCGCTGGCCGAGGCGTGCGCTCGGCTTCCGCTGGCGCTGCGCATCGCCGGATCGCGGCTCGCAACACGGCAGGAGTGGACGGCGGCCGACCTCGCCAAGCGGCTGGACGACGGCAGCCGACTGCTCACCGAGCTCAGCGCCGGCGAATCGAGTGTGCTCAACAGCTTCCAGCTCAGCTATGCCGACCTGAGCTCCGAGGCCCAGCGCGCGTTCCGGCTCTGCAGCCTGCACCCTGGAGACGACTTCAGCCCGGAGACCACTGGAATCCTGCTCGGGATCCCTGCGGCCGCGGCGGATCGGCTTCTGGAAGCCCTCCTCGAGGCCAACATGCTCATGCAGCAGGCCAAGGATCGCTACCGCTTCCACGATCTGCTCGCGCTCTACGCCCGCCGTTTGCTCGCCGAGGACCCCGAACGCGAGCCGGCGCGAACCCGCCTGCAGACGTGGTACGGCGAGGCGGTCACCGCCGCGATCGACTGGGCGTACCCGCAACTCGTGCGCCTCGGCACCCACCCTCGACCCGCTGCTTTCTTCAGCTCGGAAGCGACAGCCCTCGACTGGCTCGACGATGAGCTGTCTGCGTTGCTGGCCGTCGTACAGGAGGCGTCGCAGCACGGCGATCCCGCGCTGGCCTGGCGAGTCGCGGACCAGCTGCGCGGGTACTTCCTGATCCGCCGGAACGCCGACGGATGGTTGCCTGCGGCACAGGCCGGGATGACCGCTGCGCTGGCGGCCGGAGACGACATCGCGCAGGTGGCGATGCTCTTCAACCGCGGCCAGGCGTTGTGGGCCGTCGGACGCGACGACGACTCGATGGCCGATTGCCTCGCCGGTCAATCCCTTGCAGTGACCGCCGGCTGGACGACGGCTGCGGCGTACTCGGCGCACCAAGTCGGGTGGCTCCAGTTGGAACGCGGGCGACTCAGCGACGCCGACTTCTGGATGCGCCAAGCGCTGGAACTCACCGAGGACGATCAGGACGGTCACGTGCATGCCGTTGCGCTGAACGGACTGGGGATGACGCGGCTGTACCAGGGCGAGCTGCAGGACGCGGCGGATCTGTTCGCCGCCGCGCTCAAGATCAACGAGAACGGGCGCGAGACGTCGGCCCTCGCGAACCGCGGCAATCTCGCGAGCGCATTGCGCCAACTGGGTGCGGTGGATCATGCGGCCGGCCTGTTGGACGACGTACTGATCGACTATCGGCGCCGCTCACATGTCCGCGGCGAGGTGTCCACGCTGGACGAGTTGTCGCGGTTGCACGGCCAGCGCGGAGACGGCCCGGCCGCGCTACGCACCGCGCTGGAGGCGAACCGCCTCGCCACCGTCGTCCGCGACCGCAAGGCCCAAGCCCAAACAGCCGCAACCGTCGCGCAGTCCCACCTCACCCTCGGCGACCACCAGGCCGCCCTCGACTGGGCCGAGACCTGCCTGGCGATCGCCCGCGACACCTACCCGTACATCGAAACCGAGGCCCTCCTCAGCCTGGCCGCCGCCCACAACCACACTGGCAACGAGCCCGCCGCAACAAAAGCCGCGGCCGAAGCCGCGACCATCGCCGCTACCTGCGGCTTCCACCGCCTGAGAGCCCAAGCCCAAAGCCGGCCCAGCTAGCTACCGATGCCCGGAGCTCACCGGCTCGACCCGGACCCGTTCAAGCTCGGCTGATCGAGCCGGGAGCCAGGTGGTTGCACCCGACACCGCGCCGGGCGGAAGATCGGGCGTCCAGACCCGAGAGACACCGCCCAGCATCCGGTAAGGAGTGCCGTGAGAATCCCGTCCCTCGCGCTCGTCGCCGCAGCCCTGGTCGTCCCACTGTCCGTGGGGCCGGCCGCGGCCGATCCGCCCGCCGATCAACCCGCCCGGCCCGACTCCGGGAGCAGTGTCAACCTGGCCTTGCTGCCAGGCGCCGTCGCCTCCGCCAAGTCCCAACGCATGACCCCACCCGCTGCGACGTACGCGCCCGCCAACGCGACCGACGTGTTCGTACACAACGGATGGACCTCGAACTACGCGGCCGTCGGCAACGGCTACGACCCGACCCAGGACTGGTTCCAGGTCAAGCTGGCCGCCCCCGCCCCGGTGTACGAGGTGTTCAGCCGCTGGACCTCCCCGGCCAAACCGTCCGAGTACGACCTGCAGGTCTCGACCGACGTCGACTGCCAGACCTGGACGACGGTCACGCACATGGTGAATCCGAGCGACGAGGATTCCCAGGTGATCGACCGTAAGGACCCGATCACCTGTGTCCGGATGCAGGCGTTGGCCACGACATCCACCGTCGGCTACACGCTCAACGAATTCGAGCTGTGGTCCGGCCCCAAGCCGCCGCCGACCGTTGGACAGATCATCCCGGTGCCGGTGCACCAGACCCCTGGCACCGGCCAGCCGTGGGCGCTCACCAACACGTCCCGGATCGTCGTGTCCAGCAACGCTCTCGCTCCGACGGCCGAGGTCCTCGCCGGCTATCTGCAACCGGCCACCGGGTTCGTCGTCCCCGTAGTGACAGGTTCCGCAACGGCTGCTGACATCGCGCTCAGCACCGGACCGGTGCCCGCCATCCCGGCTGACAAGCAGGACGAGGGCTACTCGCTCACGGTGTCGAGCGCGGGCGCGAAGATCGTCGCCCCGCAGGCGCACGGCCTGTTCAACGGCTTCGCGAGCCTGCGCCAGCTGCTGCCCGCAGCAATCAACTCCGCCACTGCGGGAACCGGGCCGTGGACGGTTCAGCCGATCACCGTGCTGGACTACCCGCGCTACGCCCATCGCGGTCTGCAGCTCGACCCGGCCCGCAACTTCCTGAGCGTGGCCGAGATCCGGTCGATGATCGACCAGCTCGCTGCTCTGAAGGGCGACCGGCTGCACCTGCACCTGAGTGACTCCCAGTCCTGGCGCCTGGAGATCAAGGGCTACCCAGCGCTGGATGGCACCGGGTGCAACGGGACCGGCTGTCTCGCGGGCTTCTACACCCAGGAGGACTTCAAGGGTCTGGTGAAGTACGCCGCCGACCGGTTCATCGAGATCGTCCCCGAACTGGAGGGCCCGGCGCACGCCACGGCCGCGATCAGGTCGCTGGGCGGCGTCGCGGTGATGGGCTGCCAGGGCCAGACCCAGACCGACCGGTTCTGTACGAACCCGAACGACCCGGCCAGTGCGCGGGCCCTCGCCTTCTGGCGGGACGCGATCGCACAGCTCGCCGCGATCTCGCCCGGACCGATCATCCACATCGGCGGCGACGAGGCGATCGGCATGCCACACGAGGACTACAAGTGGTGGATCGGGCAGATGGAGACCATCGTCGACGGCGCCGGCAAGCGGCTGATGGGCTGGAACCCGGCACTCGAGGGCTACGCACCGGGCTCCACCTCGATCAACCACTACTGGTCCGACTACACCGGCGGCGGCCCGCCGCTGATCAAGCCCGAGTGGTTCAACCAGCACCGCAGCGTCATCACCACGCCGGAGTGGAACGCGTACCTCGACTTCGGGTACGACGGCTCTCCCGGCCGCACGCCGCGCACCGAACTCGACAAGGCCTACGGGTGGGACCCCGAGTGGGTCTACGAGAAGTACCGCTCCGTCTGGGCGCAACCGGCGTACGGCGGGCCGAAGGCGGAGGACATCATCGGCATCGAGGCGCCCATCTGGGGCGAGCAGATGCGTGGACTCGCGAACAACGAGTTCATGGTCTTCCCCCGGCTGGCCGGGATCCTGGAGAAGGCCTGGTCGCCCAAGACCCTCACCCAGGACTACGACGCGTACCGGCAGCGGCTCGCCGTCGCCGGTCCGCGGTGGGCATACGCGAACGTCAATTACGGCTCGATCGCCCAGGTCGACTGGAGTCCGGAGGCGATGGGCACGGTCACCCACTTCGGCGTGGACCGGACGCTGACCGACGTACCGCTGGGCCGCCTGGCGGCCGGCTCGATTCCTCCGGGTGAGGTCATCGCCACGATCGACTGGGGCGACGGGTCCGCACCTCAGGCTGCCCCGATCAGCGCACGCGACTACCTGGCGAGTCAGCGCCAGGGCCGAAGCCTGATGACCGTCAGCGGAAGCCACACCTACCCCGTCGACGGGGCGTATCACGGGACAGTCACCTACACCCGGCAGGCACAGACCTGGGTCGTGCCGTTCCTCGCGACCGGCGTCCCGGCCTGTACGACGATGCTCACCGGGACGCACCAGGGGACGTTGACCGTGTCCTCGGGAGTCGCCTGCCTCGAGGGCGCGAGCGTGTCAGGTCCGGTCAGTGTGGCGACCGGCGCCGGTCTCTCTGCATCCGGATCCACCATCCGCGGACCGGTCACGGCGTCCGGAAACCTACTGCTGTGCGGTACGTCGATATCCGGGCCGGTCACCGTGACCGGCGCGGCCCGGGTGTGGCTCGGCAACCGGAACGGCGATTGCGACGGCAGCGCAGTGGCGGGCCCAGTCGCCGTACAGAACAACACCGGCTCGACAATCGTCTCCGGCAACCAGATCAAGGGGCCGTTGTCCTGCGCGGGCAACTCCCCCACCCCGACCAACGCAGGCCGGCCGAACGCCGTATCCGGCCCGAAGACAGGTCAATGCAGCGGACTCTGACAGCAAGCGGCCCTGCGCACCTCGCTAAGAGGTGCGCGGGGGGCGCCCGACATCGCCGGCCAGTGGCTGGTTTTTGTTGTGGGGGTGTTGTGAGCTCTCGCCCCCCCGGGGGCGGGGGGGCCCC
>NZ_JBSHBJ010000017.1:50853-85623 GCF_053611945.1 Kribbella sp. NPDC054772
CCCCAGACTACGAAGTCCCCCCACATAACCTCGTTTAATCCCCGCTACTTGAAGTCCAGCCGGACCTTTTCCAGCTCGCGCTCGGGCCCCTCGCGCCAGTCCTACGCCGGGACAGAGCGGAGGATGAGGTGCAGGGAGCTGTGCAGAGCGAGCCCGCCGAGGGCGGCTAGGGCACGGAAGTTGAGGGTGACGTCGACAACAGTTGGTACGTCGAAACGCACCCTCACCTGTCCCTCCTGGCGGGGTTCGCCCGTCAGATCGTGGATTGGGAGGTCCAGCTCGACGCCGGGCACCGGGTCGCCTTCGATGACGAGTACGCCGGTGACGTAGCCGGTGTTGACGATCGGGAACTCGATGGTGTGCCAGTCGCCGGCGGTCAGGCTCGCGACCCGGTTGGGGGTGCGGGCGACGTTGACCCGCGCCTCCGGGTTGATCGTGACCGAGAGCGGGGCCGTGGTCTGTACCGGAGCGCAACAGCCGGCCGGTTCGCCGTGCGGGAGCTGATTCAGCGCGTGATCCATCAGTCCACCTCGCATTCGTCGCGGCGTACCAAGTAGGTGGCCTGCGCGGCGTCGTACGCCTCGCGCGCTGCTGTGCGTTCGGTCTCGCGGATGAAGCCGGACTTCGCCTCCCACAGCGCGTCGACCGAGTCGTGCAACCATTGCGCACTGCGCCGGGACGCACGGATCGGACGGCCGCCGATCTCGACGAAGATCGGCTGGGTGTGGACGCTGCGCAGGATCCGCAGCGCGACCCATGACGAACGCTCCAGGTCCACATCGAACTCGACAGCCTGCTCGTTGCCGTCCGCAAGCAGTTCCTGGGACCCCACCGGAACACCGTTGACCAGTACCTCGACAAGCACGTTCCGGGACTGCCCGATCCGTGACCGCTCGAGATGCCAGCCGACCGGCGCGGAGTACACCGGCTTCCCCACGCCGCGTGCCGCCGGCGGATCCTCGGGCAACCAGGCCGCGACCGTCGCGCTGACCTTGACCGGCCCCGCCTCGTCGACGGCAACCTCACGCTCCACGGCCCCGTCGACCGCGAAGTCGTACACGTGACTGCGCCCGTCCCCGAAGTACGACGCCCCGTCCTTCAGCCCGCCGAGCCACGACTCCAGCGCCTGCGGACCCTGCGGCGGCTCAGGCAACCGGACGTACGTGCGCCCGACCCCCGGACCGTCGTCGTAGATGCAGGGATAGTCGGTCTCGCCGAGCATCAGCGTGCGGTAACCCACGTTCAGCAGGTGGTACCAGATGTTCAGCTCGGCGGCCGGATCGAACTCGGCACCGCACTGGAAGTCAGCCGAGCCGAGCGGCACGTCGACGATGATCTCGTTGGACCCGATCGACTGGAACTTCGGTACGACGTAGTTCGGCAACTCGTCGGTGTCGACGGCGAGGCCGAGACCACAGTGCGCGTACCCGACCAGTGCGTTCTGCGCGTGTCCCCAGCGCATCACCGGCAGGTTCCACGACGGCCAGTCCTCGATCAGCTGCGTGCCGGGATAGTCCTGGTCGGTCAGCCCGAGCAGGATGACGTGACCGGAATGGCTGGACGGGAAGCCCGACACCTCGAGGTCGTACCGGAGCAGGCTCTGGCCGTCCCGATCGGTGTCCTGCGGATCCCAGGTCATCCCCTGTGCCTGCTGCATCGCGGGGTACTCGAGCTCGGCGCGCGGGCTGATCGAGGCGCCGCTGAAGAACTGTTTCTGGTGGTAGTAGCACGGTCCCCAGGTGAGAACGCTGCCCATCCAGAGGCCTTCGCCCCGGACGTGCCGGATCATCGTCTCCGGCGTGACCCCCTCGGACGGGACGTTGTAGTGCGAGCAGCCGCCGGCGTGGATGTGCGGGTCGCCCGAGTAGTAACCACGCGCGGCCGGATCCGCCCAGCGATCGAGATCGATCGCGACCGCCTCGGTCTCGGCCGTCAGATCGACCTCGACACGAACCTCGCGGTACTCCGGTCCGCGCCGCGCGGAGATCTCGTACTGGCCGGCCGGAAGCGTGATCACCTCGCCGGTCGCCCGGTAGACGTGATCGTGGAAGAACATGTCCGGCGCCAGCCGCATCGCCTTCGACGGGTACGCGCGCCGCTGCGAGTCCCGGATCGTCAGCGCCGCGACGCTACTGCTGCCGTCCGGCTCGCGAACATCGAGTCGTACGTCGTGAGCGGGCAAGCAGTCGAAGTCGAACCGCGCGCCGTACGGGCGGGTCTCGAACCCCATCCGCTGGAAGGCCTTCCGCACCGGCGGCCGGGTGATGCTGTCGAACTCCTCCTCCACCGCCAGTACCAAGGTCAACTCGCCACTCTTGTTGCCGCCGTCGCGGCTGTACAAGCTGATGACCTTGTACTCCGCGTCCAGACCGGACACGTCCCTCGGTCCGGCGAGTTTCACCTGCAGCCAGCTGTTCGCGATCCGCGGTACGACGGTCAGCGTGTCAGGCATCGCGATCCGCGCCGAGTGGCTGTGGAAGTCGACGTTTCCGAGCACGTGGTTCGACGGCGCGACGAGATCGCCCAGGAGCTGATGTGGGTTCTCGATGCGGACCAGGAAGCTGCGCCAGCCGTGCTGGACGAGGCGCGGTGCCGCGGCGCCCGGCGTACTCGTGGTCAGGCCCTGTTCGTCGATCTGAGCCTCGACGATGACATACGGGCGCAGGAGTTCTTCGATCTTGGCGGATTTGACGGAGTCGCTCTGGGTGTCGTCGGCCAGCTTGGTCAGCTGACTGATCACGTCGTCGGGTAGCGGTTCACCGATGTCACGGAGTTTGTCGACGGCTCGGGTCGCGGATGCCAGTAATGGCTGGAACACGGGGCCTCCTCGTCATGCACCAGCTTGCGAGCCTAGTTGCTCGAGCCCCGCCTGGCTCGGGGTTTTCGGCTAGCGGGGCTCGACCCGGAGTGTCGTGGCCCGGGCCGCGGCGTTGGTGATCGCGCGCGAGGGCGACCCCTTGCCGTACTTGTCGAAGTAGGCCGTATCGATCTGATCGTCGACGCTGGAATCGGGGATGTACGTGACGTCGCGCGTCGTACCGTTCCAGGAGATGGCGCCCTCGTGGTGGTAGAGGACGCCCTTGTACCAGCTGCCCTCGGCTCCGCGGACCGACCGGACGTACAGATTCCCGTCGACGACGACGTGCCACACGATCGTGAGCGTTCGCAGCGACGCGTCCTTGCGGCGGCCGGCAACGCGGATCTCGCCGATCCGGTCGAGGGACTGCAGCTCTTCCGCGGTCCAACCGCTCATGCTTTCTGCTCCCGTAGGTCGGTGCTGCTGGAGTCGTTCTTGAGGGCCATGTCTTCACGCTACGTCGTGTCTGTGCGGATACCAGACCCTGCCAGTACCCCTCTCGACAGGCACGGCCCGGCGGAGCCGGTGAGACGGTACGCGCGCCCGCTCCGTGCCTTGGAAGAGGCACGGAGCGGGGCAGCGTTGATCTACGGGTTGTTGGCGACGCCCGCGTCGACCTTGATCCGGGCGCCGGTGATGGCGGTGTAGCTGATGCCGGCGATGGCCGCGCCGGCGATCGGGGCGATCAGGAACAGCCAGACCTGGCCGAGCGCGTCGCTACCGGCGAACCAGGCGACCCCCAGCGACCGCGCCGGGTTGACCGACGTGTTGGTGACCGGGATGCCGACCAGGTGGATCAGCGTGAGCCCGAGTCCGATGGCGATCGGGGCGAAACCCTTGGGTGCCCGGTCGTCGGTGGCGCCGAGGATCACGTACAGGAAGAACGCGGTCAGCACGATCTCGACGATCGCGCAGGCGAGCAGCGAGTAGCCGCCCGGCGAGCGGTCGCCGTACCCGTTGCTGGCGAAACCGCTGGCGGTGGCACTGAAGCCGTCCTTGCCGCTGGCAACGGCCAGCAGGACCGCTCCGGCCGCGGTGCCGGCGACGACCTGGGTGACGATGTACGTCGGGACCCATTTCCACTCGATCCGCTGGGCCACCGCGAGGCCGATGGTGACGGCCGGGTTGAAGTGACCGCCGGAGACGTGGCCGACGGCGTACGCCATGGTGAGCACGGTCAGGCCGAAGGCCAGCGCGACACCGAGGTACCCGATGCCGACCGGGACCTTGTCCGGGGTGAGCACGACACCGGCCAGCACGGCGGCACCACAGCCGCCGAAGACCAGCCAGAACGTCCCTAGGAACTCCGCGCCGATCCGAGCCGCAGGACTTGGTGATTCCACGACTGCCTCCTTCGAGACCCCCCGGTGAATTGATGCACTGCTGTCACAGTAAGGCATCAATCTGTGACAGTCAGTGAAATTCACCAGTGTCGTTGCGCCGGCAGCAACCGATGCGCCAGCCGGAGGACAGGCGACGGCGGTGGCTGCCAGACGTCCCGGTCCTCGACCGGCCAGGCGTACGTCAGGGCTCCGTCGGTGATGCAATCGAGCAGCCCAGGCTCGGCCAACTCGTGGGCGGACCACTCGTAGAGCTGCTGGAGGCGCGGCACGATCACGCCGTAGTCGAGCAGCCGGCCGAAGCCCAGCTCGCGACCGAGATAGGCGCGCGCGTCGTCCCGGAGCGGGTACTCGTCGGGCAGGACCCGGGAGAGTTGGAGGAAGATCCCGGTCATCCCGAGCCTCGGGTCGCCGAGGAGCGGTGCGAGCGGGCGGACCCGGCCGAGTGCGAGCCTGGGGGCGCCCGCCACCACGTCCGCGCCGTCGGGTACTGCGCGAAGGACAACCAGAAGCCGGCCGTCCGGGACGAGGCCGCGCCGGGCAGATCACCGCTGAGCGCGACCGCCTCGCAGCCGTCCCGAAGTACCCGCTCGTTAACCGCGCGCCACCACGGGCTGCCGGGCCTTGCGCTGAAGTGCGGTTGCAGCAGCCGCGATGCAGTTCCCACCGCATCGCGGACGTCGCGGCCCGCCCGTACGGCAGATGTTGCGGCGCTTTCCCGTACGGGCCGTAGTAGCACCGCTGCATCAGCGCGAGCCGCCCGGACGGGTCGTCGCGGACCGCGGCGACCTGCTGGTCGGCCCAGGCGGCAGCTGTCGTCCCAGGACCCACCCCCACAGAGTCGCATCCGGGGAGCCGCGTGTCGTTCTCTCGGGCCATGGGCGCGGGGCGGTCTCCGTTAAAGTGATGGGTACGCCCACGAATCGAAGCGAGGAGAGCCTCGATGGTCGTGAGTACGGAGCCGCCGCGCCGTGAGTGGGTGCCGGTCGAGCAGCGATGGTTCGGACTGGACCGGCGGACGTTCGCGGCCGGGTTCACGGCACTCGCGATCGCGCTGGTGCTGATCTACGGTCTGCAGGGACTGAACGCGGCGATCCCGTGGCACCACGAGATCCGCGCCGGGCAGGTGCTCGACCTCGGTGACGGCGCGACGGCGGTGCCGCCGGTCGGTTGGCAGCTCGAGCACGGCACGCTCGTCGGTGGTGCCGGAGCGGCCGCGACGAGTCTGCAGATCGTGCTCGCCAACGGTGGCGCGACGATCGAGCTGGACGGTACGACGTACGACGGGTCCGCGTCCGCCTTCCTCGATCAGGTGCATCGATCGCAGGGCGATCCACCCGGCGTGATGGGGGCGCGCGGCTCGTTGACCACCGACTCCGGGCTGGTGGGTGTGGCGCAGAGCGGGTCCGGGCCGAACGGCGACGGGGTGGACGTCGCGTTCAAGATGGCGGTCGGCTCGGGCGCGGCCGTCGACAACGCACCGGCGCTGCTGGTCCGGGTTCGCACCGCGACCGGGCAGTTCGAGCAGTACGAGCAGCAGGTCGGCGCGATGCTCCGCAGCATCACCCCGGGAGCGGCGCGATGACCGCCGTACCGCAGGAGACGCAGGAGAAGACGGCCCAGCTCGACGCGATCGAGCAGTCCGGCTGGGGGCAGCCGTTCCGGTTCCTGCAGCCGCACAACGTCGCGTTCTGGGTCTACGTGCTCGGCGTCGGCGGTGGAGCGCTGACGATGCTGAAGTATTACGGTCCCGGTGCGCAGTTCTACACGCCGGCGCTGGCCGGAGGCGTCATACTGTTCGGTCTCTATCTGGTGCCGTGGCTGCTGGTGCTGCGTCATCACAACCGCTTCACCGCGCAGCCGGCCGGGCTGCTGGCCGCCGGTTTCGTGTGGGGTGGCGTCGCGGCGACGTTCTGGATCGCGCTGCCGGCCAACGGGGCGCTGCTGTCGATCTGGACCAAGATCGGCGGTACGTCGTTCGCCGCCGACTGGGCCGCCGGTCTCACCGCTCCGATCAACGAGGAGTTCGGCAAAGCGCTCGGCCTGGTCCTGCTGATCGGCCTCGCGCCGCGCCTGGTCCGGAGTGCCTACGACGGCTTCATCATCGGCGCGTTCATCGGGCTCGGGTTCCAGGTCTTCGAGGACGTGCTCTACGTCTACAACGGCGCCACCCAGCTGTACGGCGTCGACCAGCTCGGCTCGTCGCTGCGCGTCTTCGTGATCCGCGGCGCCGCCGGCATCGTCTCGCACGCCCTGTTCAGCGCGATCTTCTGCGCCGGTCTGATGTGGGTCCTCGGTCGGACACGCGGCGAGCGCAACATCGTGCGCGGCGTCCTGACGATGCTGATGGCGATGCTGTTCCACTTCGCCTGGGACGACATGACGGGTCTCAGCAACGGCGGCGTCTGGGCCGGGATCCTGCCCTTCCTGATCACGATCGTCGAGCTGACAGCACTCTTCTACGTACTGCGTCACGCCGCCGGCCACGAGCGCACCTGGATCCGTGCACTCCTCACGCCCGAACTGGCGACCGGCGCGATCGACCCGCCCCTGCTCGACGCGGTCAGCGGCCTCCGGAGGGATCGCAAGAGGTACCGCAAGCACCTGCACAGCCGACGGAAGGCCCGCCATCGGATGGAGGCCGCGAGCGACCTCGCCCATGAGATCGCCCGCGCCAACGGAGCCGACTCCCCCGGCGTCAACTACGCCCGCGCGGAACTCCTCCGTCTCCACGCGAACACCGGTACGCCGTGACAGCTGCGCACCGCACGCTCGTCTGTGTGGGCGACCTGGTCGAAGACGTCGTGGTCTGGTCAGCCGGCGCATCGCGACGCGGGACCGACAATCCGGCGCGGATCCGGCGAACCCGGGGCGGTGCGGCGGCGAACGTCGCCGCCTTCGCCAGCAGTCTCGGTACGCCGGTCCGCTTCGTCGGCCGCGTCGGCGACGACCACGTCGGCGATGCGCTGGTGCGAGACCTGGTCGAGGCCGGTGTCGACGCGAGGGTCCAGCAGCACGGACGGACCGGGACCATCGTCGTCCTCGTGGACGCGGCCGGAGAACGCACCATGTACCCAGACCGAGCGGCCGCGGCCGAGCTGACCGACGTACCGGACCACTGCTTCACCGGGGCGGCGGCCGTCCATCTCTCGGCGTACTCGCTCACCGGACCGCCGCTGTCCGTGCTGCGGCGCGCCTCGGAGATCGCGCACGCCGAAGGCGCCGTCGTCACAGTGGACGCGTCGTCGGTCGCCCTCATCGATGCGATCGGCCCTTCCGAGTTCCGCGACGTGATCAGCAGCCTGCGGCCGACGTACGTCTTCGCGAATCGGATCGAGGCCGACACCGGGTCGCTGCGGGACCTCGCCGGCTCGGGTACGACGGTGGTGGTCAAGAACGGCGTGGAGCCGACCGAGATTCACCGCGGCGATGGCCTGACGACGACCGTCGCGGTGCTGCCGGTGGGCGAAGTTCGTGACACGACCGGTGCCGGTGATGCGTTCGCCGCGGGCTTCCTGACCGCCCTACTCGACGACGCCACCATCGTCCAGGCGGTCGACGCCGGACACCGCCTCGCCCGAAGGGTTCTCGGCGAACCCGGGGCCGCCCTTGACCAGAACGGAGTCACGAGTGATTGAGCCGAACCTGTCCGACGAGGTGGCGGAAGCGCTGGCCGTGGGCCGTGCGGTCGTCGCGCTCGAGTCGACGATCTTTTCGAACCTCGGCCTGCCCGCGCCGGCGAACGCCGCGGCCCTCGAGCTGTGCAAGCAGGCGGTCGTCGAGCAGGGCGCCGTACCGGCCGTGGCGGCGATCCTCGACGGGCAGCCGCAGGTCGGTCTCACGCCGGACCAGGAGAAGCGTGTCCTGCAAGGGACCCGCAAGGTCGCCGAGCGCGATCTGGCGGTGGCGCAGGCGCAGCGCTGGGACGTCGGCGTCACCACCGTCTCGGCCACGGTCGCCCTCGCCCACGCCGCCGGGATCTCGGTGTTCGCCACTGGCGGCATCGGCGGCGTGCACCGCGGATCCGAACTCAGCGGCGACATCTCGGCCGACCTGGACGCGATCGCCAACCACCCGGTGATCACCGTCAGCGCCGGCGCCAAGGCGTTCCTCGACCTGCCGCGAACACTGGAGTACCTCGAGACCGCCGGCGTCCCGGTCCTCGGCTGGCAGCACGACTGGTTCCCCGCCTTCTACACGCGATCCAGCGGGCTGCCGGTTCCGCACCGCGTCGAGGACGAGCGGGAGGTCTGCGACGTACTCCGTTTCCGCGCGCGACCGGACACCGGCGTTCTGTTGACGGTCCCGATTCCCGAGGCCGACGAGATCCCGGCGTCGACGATCGACGCCGTACTCGATGCTGCGTTGGAGGCGAGCGTTCAGGCTGGAGTCGCGGGTCCCGCTGTCACGCCGTACGTGCTGGCGAGGATCGAGAAGGATACGGACGGGCGGAGCGTCCCGGCCAACCTCGCGCTGGCGCAGAACAACGCTGCCGTCGCTGCCCGGATCGCGGTTCAGTACGTCTTGTAGTAAATGAGTTCGCCGGACTCGCCGGCCGCGGCGCCTTCGCCGGGGATGAACAGGGTGATCACGAACGCCGGCTGACCGTTGGGAGCTTTCAGGCTGGTGATCGTGGGGTTCGCGAACGCCGTACTGCCGCCGTCGGTGGTGATCGTGGTGCGGTCGGCGTTGCCGGTCTGGTAGTCGTAGACGAAGGTGCGCCACGAGCCGAAGTCGCCCTTGGTGTACTGGCCTTCGATCAGGCCGAACGCGTACCCACGGAACGTGGTGTTGTCGCGGTCGCCGATGTTGCCGTTGACGCCCCAGTAGAGCAGGGCGTTGTCGAAGTTCGGCTGCGCGGCGGTCGACCAGGAGTTGAAGTTGGTGAGGGTACCGCGCTGTTGGCGGTCGCGATCGCAGTTCCACCAGTAGTGGCCACCGATGTCGATCGTCGAGTGGTCGATGTCGGGTGACAGCGTGACGCTGTAGATGTTCGGGGTGCCCTCCGCGCAGGACGAGAGCCGGCGGGGTGCGTCGTACGAGCGGCTGACGGTGCCGGCCAGGAGGTCCGCGCGTGAGGCGAAGTACCGGAAGGCGAGGTGGTTGTTGCCGCCACCCGCCTGTTCCTGTTCCCAGGCGAGCACGAATCCGCCGTTCGAGGCCTGGACGATCGTCGGTTGCGAGGCCGGGCCGGTGTTGCTGCCGGCCAGTTCGCGGACCCAGTGCCAGGTGAGCAGGTCCGACGAGGTCGCGAGATTCACCCGGAAGTGCCCGTCGCTGGCGAGATGGTGCGAGACCGCGAGGTAGCCCCCGGTCGAGTCCTGGATGATCTTGACGGTGTCCATCACATGACCGGCGTCGTCCTTCACGCCGTACCGCTTCCCGGTCGCACCGGCGACGTTCTCGACGATCCCCCGCAGTTCGGCACGCGCCGGATCGGACGCGGCCGTCGTGGACGCTTCGGCCGGAACGACCGCCCCGGCGAGCGTCACCGAGCACAGGACCAGCACAACACGAAGAACTCTCAGCATGGGCGGCTTCCCTCGTGAGGAACGAAGTACTACGATTCTCCACTCCCGACGGTACGGCACCGCGCCGGTTCCCGCTGCTCGGTAGAGTGGCTCAAATGAGTGCCCTGCGTGTTCTCTTCCTCGGTGGGACCGGCATCATCAGCTCGGCGAGCTCGTGGCGGGCGATCGAAGCGGGGCTCGATCTCACGGTGCTCAACCGGGGTAAGACCTCGGTCCGTCCGCTGCCTGCCGAGGCCCGGCAGATCACCGCCGACCTCGACGACCGGGCAGCGTTCGCGGCCGTTGCCGGGCAGGACTTCGACGTGGTCGTCGACTGGCTGGCGTTCACGCCGGACCAGGTTCGCGCTCGGACCGATGCGCTCCGCGGACACGTCGGCCAGTACGTGTTCATCAGCTCCGCCTCGGCGTACCAGACACCGCCGGCGCGGTTGCCGATCACCGAGTCGACGCCGTTGCGGAACCCGTTCTGGGAGTACTCGCGGAACAAGATCGCCTGTGAGGACCTGCTGACCTCGCTCTACCGCGACGAGGGTTTCCCGGTCACGATCGTCCGGCCCTCGCACACCTACGACCGCACCCTGGTCCCGTTCGACGGCGGATGGACGATCGTCGAACGGATGCGCCGCGGACAGCCCGTCGTCGTACACGGCGACGGCACCTCGCTGTGGACGCTCACCCACCACCGCGACTTCGCGCGCGGCTTCGTCCCGCTGCTCGGCCACCCCCGCACGCTCGGCGACGCCTTCCAGATCACCTCCGACGACGTCCTCACGTGGGACCAGATCGCGAACGCCCTCGCCGCCGCGGCCGGTACGTCGGCCCAGATCGTGCACGTCCCCTCGGACGCGATCGCCGCGGTCCATCCCGGGTGGGGCGACGGACTGCTCGGCGACAAGACCCATTCGGCCGTCTTCGACAACTCCAAACTCCGCCAGGTCGTCCCGGACTACCTCGCCACGATCCCCTTCGAGACCGGCGCCCGCGAGATCGTCGCGTGGTACGACGAGGACCCGGCCCGGCGGACCGTCGACCACGCGGTCGACACCGCGATGGACACCCTCATCGCCCGCTACACGGTCTGACCGGGATCACGACGACACCCGACCGCCGAGCTTGTCGCGGACGCGGTTCCACCGCTGCGTGTACGACTTGCCGAACCGTTTCTGGGCCCGCTCGAGTTTGCGCTCGCCGTACCGGCGTACGGCCCAGGTGGAGCGCGGCTTCGCCAGCCGGACGGCACCGACGAACGCTACGAACGGCACCACGATGCCGACCAGACCGGTGGACAGCTTGCCCTTGAGGAAGCAGATGACCGCCATCGCGAGGTGGAACGCGATCCCGCCGAAGTAGCTCCAGTTCGAGATCCCGCTCCCGGTCCGATGCGGCTCTGCACCGATCGGGCTGGTCTGCATCAGTAGCACCGCACCCAGCACTCCCCCGAGCATGATCGCGTCGATGGACTTGCGTCCTTCCGGTCCCCAGTAGACGTCGTCGAGGTACAGCCAGAGCGCGAACTCGTCGAGCGTCAGCGCCGCGCCGGCCCCGAACATCACGGCGAGGATCTCGGCCCAGGGCCTGCCCGGGGTGTAGCGGAAGTACAGCAGCCCGGAGAGCATCACCATCAGGATTCCCCAGACCTGATGGTGGATGTGGATGCCGCCGATGTAGACGTCGGACAGCCCACCCTCGTCCTCGGCGTTGGCGGCCTTCTTCGCCTCCCGATGCTTGGCGCGGATCCGTCGGGTGATCACCCGGGTGACGCTGAACGTGACGAAGAAGGCGAACAGCATCCACGCGGCCTGCGCCCGTCCGGTGTCGACGAGATCGCCGTACCAATCCATCACGATCATCCGGCCGTCGCCTCACGTCCTACCCGTTGGGCCGGACCAACGGGAACAGGATGGTGTCGCGGATCGACAGCCCGGTCAGGTTCATCACCAGCCGGTCGATCCCCATCCCCATCCCGCCGGTCGGCGGCATGCCGTACTCGAGGGCCTCGAGGAAGTCCTCGTCGACCTGCATCGCTTCGGGATCGCCCGCTGCCGCGAGCTGGGACTGCGCGACCAGCCGGGCCCGCTGGTCCACCGGGTCGATCAACTCGGAGTACGCCGTACCTTGCTCGGCCGCGAAGATCACCAGGTCCCACTTCTCGGCGAGCCGTGGGTCCACTCGGTGCGGCCTCGTCAGCGGCGCGTTGTCCTTCGGGAAGTCGGTGTAGAAGACCGGCGTCGACGTGGCGCGCTCGCACAGTTCCTCGTAGATGCCTTCGAGCACCACGCCCCAGGTGGCGTCGGCGTCTTGCAGGGAATCGCGGACACTGCGTACGACGGTCGAGCGGGTGTACGCGACGTCGCGCGCGGCGGGACGCACGATCAGGTCGACGTACCGCGCCCGGATCCGGGCCTCCGGGTCGACCAGACCTCTGAACTTGTCCGGCAGCGGGCGGATCGACTTGCTTGTCAAACGCAACGACTCGGCTCGCACCGAGAGCTCACCGCGCCGGGTGGTGATCACCTCACCGGTGACACCGACCTGGTCGCCGAGGTCGATCTCATGACGCCAGAAGTCGTACTGCTCCGCGCCGACGCCGGCCAGGTCGACCATCAGTTGCAGGTCCCCGCTGCCGTCGCGCAGCTTCGCGAACCCGAGCCGTCCGTGATCGCGTTTCAGGAGGATGCGACCGGTCACCGCGACCCGGCGGCCTGTCGACGTACCCGGCGGAAGGTCACCGGCCTCGGCCCTGACCTGCGCCAGCGTGTGCGTGCGCGGGTAGGTCACCGGGTACGGATCGACGCCACTCGCCCTGATCCGGTCCAGCTTCGCCCGGCGTACGCGTACCTGTTCGGGAAGGTTGTCGACCGACAGCGCCTCGGCCAGCGGGTCGGGTGGCGCGGGGATCAGCGCGGTCACCGCCGCTGCGTGGTCGGCACCTGCGGTGTCCAGAGCGGCCGCCGGATGCTTGCCGCGGAGCATCGAGAGACTCGGACGTGTCAGGAACCCCTCGGCACTGCCCGCCGCAGTCCCCACGCGCGGCAGGTCCGAGGTGTACTCGAAGCACATGAACCGGGGCTGCCAGTCCGGAAGGTACTTCGCGTTCGAGCGGTACAGCGACTCGAGTTGCCAGTTGCGGCTCGCCACCAGGAGCGCCTGACGCCACAGCCTCGCAACCGGGCCGGCGCCGAGCTCAGCTCCCCGCTCGAACGCCTCGCGGAACATCGCGAAGTTGAGCGACACCCGGCCGATGCCGAAGGTGGCGGACTCCTCCGCGAGCGCCGCGACCATCAACTCCACCAGACCGTTGTCCGCCGACGGGTCCCGACGCATCAGGTCGAGCGAGAGCCCGGTGTGCCCCCACGGCACGAAGCTCAGGAATCCGCGCAGGGTGCCCTCCGCGTCCTGCGCACGCACCAAGACGCACTCACCGTCGAGCGGATCCTCCGGGCGCCCGAGCGCCATCGAGAACCCGCGCTCGTCCCCGCCATCCCCGCGCCACGACGCGGCCGCCGTACTGAGCGCCCCGAACTCGTCGGCCGTCAGACTCGAGTGCCGTACGACGTCCGTGGTGTACCCGCGACGCTGCAAGCGCGCGACCGACTGCCTGACCGCCTTCAAACCAGGCCTGTTCAGCGAGAACGTCCGCAGATCGAGAACGGCCTCGTCACCGATCTCGTACGCCGTCAGTCCAGCCTCCGCGAACGCCGCAGCGCCTTCCTCGCCCGCACCCATCACCGCGAGCGACAGCCCCTTCGACCGAGCATGCTCGCGCCATTGCTCGATCGCCATCGGCCAGTGCTCCGGGTCGCCGACCGGGTTCCCGCTGGCGAGACTGACCGACCCGATCGCGCGGTACGAGACCCCCGACTGAGCCGTGGCCGGATCGCCGGAGTCCCAGATGATCGACTTGTCCCGGCGGGTGGCGAAGTAACCGAGCGAGTCGGCGCCACCGAAGTCCCGCAGCAGCGTCCGGATCCGCGCTTCGTCGGCAACGTCCAGGGTCCGACTCTGCTTCGGCGCCCGGAACAACAGCTGCGCCGCCAGCAGCACAACGGCCGCGCCCGCGAGACCGGTCAGCCCGCGCACCCACCACGGCGCGGTCACCGCGTGATCGGGCGCCAGCACACCGATATCGGTGAACATCTCGTCCAGGACGTACTGCGCCGCGTTCGCGAAATCGCCCGCATCGCCGAACCGGCGTACCAGCGCGGCACCGCCGACGAGCACCAGCCCGCCACCGACCACGAACACCGCGATCGCCTGCCACAGGCTGCCGGGCACGCGCCTGGCCAGGAACTGCGGACGGGCACGCCACGCGACGACCAGGACCGCGGCGATCAGTACGAGGCCGATGGCCTGGACCCACGAACCGCCGTCGAGCAGGGAACCGATCCGGGCGATCTCCGGCACGATGAGCCACCACAGCACCAGGAGCCACCACGCGGCGCGCAACCGGCGGCGCAGCGCGACCCCCATGGCCACCAGCAGCGCGGCATAGACCAGGCTCGGCACGATCGGGATCGTGAGCATCGAGACGATGTCCTGCTCGCGTGCGAAGTAATCCCGCCACGGCGGTACCACCGCGACCACGGTCACCAACGCCGCAAAGCCGAACATGGCCGCCGCGAAATGGTCCGGCCAGCGATCGTCGAGCGGTTTGCGAACCTCGACCGCGCGCACCCGGGCCGTCGGTCCCACTGGCAACGCAGCAGTATCCACCGATGTGTTCATCCAGGCCCGCCCGTAAACACCCCGAATGCGCGGCGCGCATCTCCCCGAATCCCGACGGTACAGGAGACCGTTGGTGACGTATACGGCCGAAACAACCGCCTACCGTCCGTGCCGACACGGTCGGTGACGGTGGGCCGCCGGCCGCGACGGGCGTAGCCTCGGGACATGGTCGCCGGTCTGCTGGGAGCCTTCGCGGCGGCGGTCTGCTACGGGATCGGCTCGGTTCTCCAGGCCGTCGCGGCCCGCCGTACGCAATCCGTGGAAGGTCTCGACCCGCGGTTACTCATTCGATTGTTCGGCTCCTGGCGGTATGTGCTGGGAATCGCCTTCGACACTTTTGCCTTCCTGCTGTCGATTGCCGCCCTGCGCACTTTGCCGTTGTTCGTCGTGCAGTCGATCGTGGCGAGTTTCCTCGCGGTCACCGCCGTTCTCGGCGCAATCTTTTTACACATGCCGCTGCGCCGGCCCGAATGGTTCGCGTTGATCGTTGTGGTTGTCGGACTGGTCCTGATCGGGCTGTCCGCGGCGGAGGACCGTACGGTCTCGGTCGGCACTGCGGAACGCTGGGGAGTCCTGGTGGCAGCCGTCGCGCTGGGCCTGCTGGCAATTCCCTTGGGGCGGATCAACGGCGCACCGGGTGCCGCCGCGCTCGGCTCGCTGGCCGGTCTCGAATTCGGCGCGGTCGCGGTCGCCGCGCGCATCCTGCCCAGCTCGGTCCAGCTCGACACGCTCTTCAGCGATCTCGGGGTCCTGCTGCGCGATCCGGCGATCTACGCGCTCATCCTGGCCGGCGGAGTCGCACTCCTCACCTACTCGACGGCCCTGCAACGCGGCACCGTGACGCAGGCAACCGCGCCGCTGGTGATCGGCGAGACGGTCGCCCCCGCGCTGGTCGGCCTCCTGCTCCTGGGCGACCGCCCGAGGCCGGGCTGGGGTTGGGTCGCGGCCCTGGGCTTCGTCCTCGCGGTGGCGGGCGCACTAAGCCTGTCCCGGCACGGCGACCTCTCAGAGCCGGATGCGGTAGAAGCGACGCGCGGTGCCTGAGTAGATCTCTTCACGTTCGGTCGCCGAGAGATCGGACAGTACGTCGGCCAGTCCGGCGAACACCCGGTCATAGCCGCCCGCTGCAGTCGAGATCGGCCAGTCGCCGCCGTACATCAGACGGGACGGGCCGAACACCTCCAGGCCACGGTCCACGAACGGCCGGATCCCGTCCGGCGTCCAGGTGTCAGGCGCGGCACCGGGGTACAGACCGGAGAGCTTCGCGTGCACGAGTGGATTCTGTGCGGCCGTCTCGATCAGGCTCCACCACGGCTCGTGATCGGACTCCCCGATCGGCGGCTTGGCGAGGTGGTCGATGACGATTCGCAGCCCGGGATGGCGCTCCGACAGCGTGGGGACGTGTTCGAGATGCCGCGGCAGTACGGCGACGTAGTCGAAGGTCACGCCCGCCTGCTCGAGAACTCCGAGCCCTTCGTCCACCTCAGGCCGCAGAATCCAGTCCGGGTCCGGGATGTCGTGGATCAGGTTGCGGATGCCGACAACCCGCGAGTCCTTGCGCAGTTCGGCAAGGCGCTCCGCGGCGATGTCCGGCCGGTCGAGCGGGACGTACGCGACGACGGCCGCGACCTCGGGATGCTTGTCGGCCACCTCGAGCATGAGCTCGGTGTCGCTGTCGTGGTCGTCGGACTGCACCAGCACGGTGGCGTCGACACCGTTGCGGGTCAGCTTTGGGCGCAGCTCCTCGAAGGTGAAGGTTCGGTTCCACTGCGGTACGTGCGGACCGAGCCACTGGTACGGCGAGCGGTTCAGGTCCCAGACGTGCTGGTGGGCGTCGATGATCATGCCGGACCTCGTTTCTCGACCAGGTACAGATGGGTGAGGACGAGCACGGTCTCCGCCCGCTGGTTGGTCACGCTCACCTGCTCGTGCACGTAGCCGTGCGTCCCCGGCATCCGCTTGTGGTCTGCCTTCTCGGTGATGACCGCGCCGACGGTGATGGTGTCGCCGATGAACACCGGCTTGATGAACCGGATCTTGTCGTACCCGTACGACATCGCTCGCGGATTGATGTCGCCCGCGGTCATCCCGACCGCCACGGAGAGGATCAGCGTGCCGTGCGCGATCCGCTGCCCGGCCGGCTGGGTCGCCATCCACTCCGCGTCCATGTGGTGCGGGAAGAAGTCACCGGTCTGACCGGCGTGCAGCACGATGTCGGCCTCGGTGATCGTGCGGCCGACGGTCGTCCGGCTCTCCCCGATCGCGTAGTCTTCGAAGTACCGGTCCACCACGATCATCGGGTTGCCTCCAGCAACTTCTCGGCCAGTGCGTTCGTACGCCGGATCAGCTCGGCGTCCGTCAGCTCGCCACGCAGGGCCTGGGTGACCCAGGGCGACGCGACGTCCTGGAACTCCATGTAGCCCGCGGTCCGCGGTCGCACCCAGGCGCCTTCGAGCGTGCGCCGGGTCCCGCGGAAGAAATCCCAGGAGTCCTTGTTGAGCCGGTCGTCGTCCCACGAAGCGGCGTACCCGGGCTGGCCGCCTGCGTCGTAATACACCCCGGACTGCACCTCCGGCGACGCCAGCCAGAGCGCGTACGCACGCGCCGCGTCGAGGTCCTGGCTGTACGCCGAGACCGCGATTCCCGCACCGCCGAGCTGCGACCCGGCGACGCCACGCGGCCCCGCGGGAATGTCGACGTACTTGAGCCGCTGGGAACGGAAGCCTGCGCGCGAGTAGTTCGAGTACCCGTAGGCCAGCGGGGCGTAGGCCCAGCGATCGTCCTTCACCAGCGCCTCGGCGACCTCGATCGGGTTCGCCGCGAGGCACCACTCGGGTACGCGCTCGGCGAGGCGGTGCATCAGGTCGAGTACGGCGCCCGCGTCGTCCTCGGCGAGGAAGCGTCCGGGTTCGGCGGCGACCGGCGTACCGCGGTTGGCGGCGAGGGTGCACAGCGAGGAGTACGCGTCGATCGGTTTCGCGGGCCAGAGCACCCTGCCCTCGCCGGCCAGGGCGAGAACGCCGTCCCAGTCCGTGGGTGGCGCGGGCAGCAGATCCGGCCGGTGGACGGCGACCTGGGCAGCGGAGTCGGTGGCGAGTCCGTACTGATGGCCGTCGTGCGCGTACGACGCATGACTGTTGCCCACGGCATCGGAAGCCAGCGCCGCCAGCTCCGTGTCGTGGCCCGCGCCGTCGAGCGGTGCGAGCAGCCCTTCGGCGGCCGCCAACGGGACGTGCGGATGATCGATGACGAGCAGGTCGTACCGGGCCGCGAGACCGGCGAGAGGTTCGTCCGCGAACGCCTGGAGCGAGCGGAACTCCCACTGCACCTCGACACCGGTACGGCGGGCGTACGCCTCCGCCGCGGCGACCTGACAGTCGTAACCGCGCGGGTGCTCCCACGTCATACCGCGTAACGTCGTCATGCGATCTCCTCCACCTCGTGAGGGCCGAAGGGATCGTGCTCCCCCAGCCGGGGCGCCGGGCGCGGGTCGATCAGCCGCCCGCCGTCGATCCTGATCGGGCTCCGCGTCGTGACCAGCTCGAGGCCGTCGCGACTCAGTTCCTGGGTCATCGCGATCGCCCGGAAACCGTCGTGTTCGACCAGCTCGTCCAGCGTGAGAACAGGTGCGCACCACACGTCCTCGGCGTCGAGAACGGCGAGCCACTCCGCCCGCGTCCGAGTGCTGAGGCGCTCGGACAGCAGCCCTTCGATCTCTTCCTGCCGGTCCCACCACGACTGCGGGTCGCTCATCGCGGCGACCTCCGGCAGCTCGAGCAGCCGGCCGATCACCGGCACCGGGTTCATCGCGATGGCGAGGTACCCGTCACTGGTCGGATAGATGCCGTACGGCGCCGGCAGGAACGCGTGCGCGGAGCGATTGCCCTTCCGCCGTACTTCGATCGACGGGTCGTTCAGGCGCGTCGTCAGCAGCTCGAACTCGAGGTCGAGCAGGGCCTCCAACAGGCTGGTCTGCGCGTGACCACCCCGGCCGGTGCGGAACCGCCGTACCAGCAGGGCCGTGATGCCTTGCGCGAGGTGGCAGCTGGCGAGATGGTCCGCGACGGCCAGGCCGACGGGTACGGGCGGATCGTCGCGCGAGCCGTTCAGCCAGGGCAGGCCGGCGATCGACTGGGCGAGCAGATCCTGTCCGGGGCGATCCTTGAAGGGACCGCTGTCGCCGTACCCGCTGACGCTGCCGTAGACGATGGCCGGGTTGATCCGGCGGACCGTCTCGTAGTCGAGGCCGAGGCGTTCCATCACGCCCGGACGGAAGTTCGAGACCACCACGTCGGCTTCCGCGACCAGCGCCCGGACCCTGGCGAGATCGCCCGGATCCTTCAGGTTCGCGACCAGGCTCTCCTTGTTCCGGTTCATCGCGTGGAACGACATGCTGTCGCTGCCGACCATCCGGCCCGCGAACGCCAGCTGCCGACCCGCGTCGCCGCTGCCGGGGCGCTCGATCTTGATCACTCGCGCGCCCAGGTCGGCCAGCCGCAGCGCGGCCACCGGCCCGGCCAGGAACTGGCTGAAGTCGAGTACGGTGACCCCGGTCAGGGGCAGCTCGGTCACCATTCGGTTCCCAGAGCGTGTCTCATAGGTCTTCCTCCCACAGAGTCAGGCAAGAGTCAGGCGTTGTACGGCGGTGGCTCGCCACCGCTCGCGGCGGACGTGTACGCGGCCTCGACGACCGCCATCGTCCGGAAGACGTCCTCCACCGAGGTGGGGAGCGACGGGAACGAGCCCTCCAGGTACCGCTGGACGACGCTCATCGAGCCGATGAACGCGTCCGGGAACCACGAGCCCTCGAACCGCACCGGCCGCCAGCCCTCCTCGAGCCGGTCGTCGGTGACGACCTCGAGCCGGTCCTCACCGCCGCGCGGGTAGTCGAGCAGCAGCCCGAGCTGCGCCCGTACCGCGCCCTTGGTGCCTTCCCACTTGATGTAGCTCTCCTCGTAGCGCTCGCCGAAGTGGTGGTCGTGGTTCGTCGAGACCACGACCCGCACCGGGCGATCGCCGTACGTGAGAGCGATGTCGGACCGGCTGTTCGCGTGCGTCTTCTCCGGGTGCTTCACGGTGACCGCGGAGACGCCGGTCGGGTCGCCGAGGAACGAGCGGACGAGATCGAGGTAGTGCACGCTGTGCATGTTGATCTCGAGGCGGTCGAGCTTCAGGACGTACGGGAACATCTCCCACGGGGTGCGCACCGAGACCCGGATCTCGAGGTCGTACAGCTCGCCGATGGTGCCTGCGGCAATCAATTCGCGCGCGGCCGCGACGTACGGGGCGAAGCGGAGTTGGGTGTTGACCGCGGCGACGAGGCGTTTGCGGCGACAGACCTCCCGCGTGCGGATGCCGTCGGGCAGGTGGTTGCCCAGCGGCTTCTGGAGCAGGACGGCGGCTCGGTCGGGGAGTTGTTCCAGTACGTCGATGTGCGCCTCGGGCGGGAGGGCGATGTCGTAGACCGCGTTGCCGGGCGCCGCTGCCACGGCGGCAGCGACGTCGTCGTACACCTCGAGGATGTCGTACTGCTCCGCGAGAGTTTGCGCGCGATCGAGCTGGAGGTCGGTGATGCTGGCGACCTCGAAGCCGGCCTTGCGGTACGCCGGGAGGTGGGCGTCGCGGACGATGCCACCGGCGCCGACGAGCACGATCGGGCGCGGGTTCTTCGGCAGCGCGAGGGTGTAGCCCGGGTGTGGGGCGAACTCGTTGAGCATCAGCCCTTCACCGCCCCGACCGTCTCGCCGCGGATCAGGAAGCGCTGGGCACCGAGGAAGACCACCAGCAACGGGAGCATCGAGATGAACGTCGCGAGCGCGAGCTGCGGCATGTAGAGCTTCACGTCCAGGCCGGCCGCGACCGTCGGGTTGAACAGCGGGCTCGCGCCGATCAGCTGCTGCAGACCGATCGACACCGTCTGGTTGTTCTGGTTCGACGACAGCAGCGCGAGCGGCAGGAAGAAGTTGGTCCAGTTCGCGACGAACGCGAAGAACGCCACGAGTACGACGACCTGCTTGGAGATCCGCAGTGCGATCCACCAGAAGACCGACACCTCACCCAGGCCGTCCAGCCGAGCCGCCTCGACCAGTTCCTTCGGCATCGTGGTCATGTAGTGGATGTAGGACAGGTAGACGCCGAACGGGAAGAAGCCCATGATCAGCGCGACCGGCCACAGCTGGCCGACCGCGCCTACCGCGTTCACCTCGAGGAACAGCGGGATCACCAGGACCGTGTTCGGCATCACCATCGTGATCAACGTGATCAGGAGCACCGCCCGGCGCGCGCGGAACCGCAGGCGGGCCATCGCGTAGCCGGCCGGGAGCGCCGCGATGACGGCCAGGATCGCACCGCCGCAGGCAACGATCAGTGAGTTGGTCAGCCAGCGCGTGAACAGGCCGCCATCGGGGCCGAAGCCGTTGACCTGCGACCAGCTGTACCGGACGTTGCTCCAGGCAATGTCCCCGAGACCGAGCAGTCCACCGCTTCCCGACTCCACTCCGTCGTTGGAACGGAACGCCATCGCGACGAAGCCCGCGATCGGCAGCAGGAAGATCGCGGCGACGAACAGCATCGACACCACGCGGGCCAGCCGGCCGGCGCTCCAGTTCTCGATCCGCATCACTGGTCCTCCTTGCCGAACAGCCCGCTGCGGAAGACGATCAGCAACCCGATGCCGAGCGTGATCACCAGCAAGATCAGCGACATCGCAGCCGCGGCCGGGAAGTTGTAGTTGCTGAACGCGAACGCGTAGCCCAACTGCGTCGGCGTCCACTGGTCAGGTAGCGCGTTGCTCGCCACCTGGTCGAGCAGCTGGGGCTCGAGGAACAGTTGGAAGCCGTACGCGAGGTTCATCAGCGCGGCGTACCCGATCCACGGCCGGATGATCGGCAGCTTCACGTGCCACGCGAGCTGCCACGCTCCCGCGCCGTCCAGTGCGGCCGCCTCGAAGATGTCGTCGGGGATCCCGTTCAGGCCGCCGTTGACCACGATGATCCAGGAACCGACGCCCTGGAAGAACATCATCGCGGTGAGGACGAACGGCAGGTGGCCGGGCGACGCGACCGCCTGCTTGATCGTGTCCACCCCGACCGCGTGCCAGAATCCCTCGATCGGCGACTGCCCGGGGTTCAGCAGGTAGACCCACAGCACGAAGTTCGCGATCCCGGCCAGCGCGCCGGGGATGTAATAGACGAACCGCATCGCCGCACCGAACCGGCCCGGGCTGGCGTGGATCAGCAGCGCCAGGCCGACGATCCCGACCATCATGATCGGCAGCCAGATCACCAGTGTCGCGAACACGTTCTGGAACGTGTCGAGGAACCGGAAGTCGGTGAACACCGTCTTGAAGCTCGCGACGCCGCCGAACCCGGTGCTCGGGTCCAACGGTGTCGGCGGCTTCTCCAGTGCGGTCTTGATCGCGTAGCCCACCGGCACGATGCCGCCGATGAGCAACAGGACGACGTACGGCGAGAGCAGGATCCAGGCTCCCCTGGTCTCACTCGGCCGGGACACCTTCGCCTTGCGGCGCCGGGCCTTCGGCACCGGAGCGCTCGTCCTGCGCTCTTCGAGCAGCGCGGTCGTCATGCCTCACTCCTTGATCTGGTGGCGGGTCCGGCTACTTGACGGTGTAGCCCATCGCCTTGGCCTGCTTGAGCAATTCGTCGTTGAACCCGCTCCAAGCCTGGTCGACGCTCTTCCCGGAGGCCAGGCCGGCAGCGACCGTTTCGGTCCACACACTGCCGGTGTTGTAGAGCAGGTAGGAGTGATCGGGCTGGACGAAGGCGTTCGCACCCTTCATCGCTGCGAACGTCGTCTTGTCGTCCGCGAAGTACTTCGTCTTCGCCTGCTTCGCGGCCCACGCGTCCTGCACCGCGCCGTACGCCGGCAGTCCGGTCGACAGCTCGACCTGCCACTGAGGGTCGGTGGCAACGAACTTGGCGAACGTCAGCGTGTTCTGCAGCTGCTTGCCGGTGATGTGCCGGGAGATGCCCCACAGGCCGCCGCCCTCGTTGCCCGTGGCCGGCTTGTCCTCACCCTTCCAGGCCAGCGGCGCGACCGCGGTCACCTGCCCGGCCGGCACCTTCCAGGACTGGCGGAACAGGTAGTCGCCCCACCAGGCGGCGCCCGGGCTCATCACCACGTCCTTGCCGACCTTCGCGGCGTCGGCGTCGAAGATCCCGACCGTCGAGACCGCCTTGCTCTGCACGAGTTTCGTCAGCAGGTCCTTCGCGCGCACGCACTTCGGGTCCGTGAGGTCGATGTGGACCTCGGTCTCGGACTTGCGAGCGTTCGTCGGGCAGCCGGAGGCCCACAGGTAGCGGTCGGGCGCGTAGGCGTCGCCGGTGAAGCCGCTGAGCTTGCCCGGGTGTTCCTTCGCGATCCGGACGGCGAGGTCGCCGTACTCCTCCCAGGTCTTCGGGACGGTGTAGCCGTACTGCTTGAAGAAGGCCTGGTTGTACCAGAAGACGTCAGGGGCGGCGTCGTTGCGCAGGCAGCGGATCTTGCCGTCGATCTTGCACGGCGCGATCACCGCGTCCTCGTAGCCCTTGATCACGTCGGGGAGCTGGTCGCTGAGGTCGGCGGTGTAGTTGACCTGCGCACCGGACGCCCACGCGATGTCGTCGTTGGACGGGAAGAAGATCGCGTCCGGCCAGCCCTTCCCGGCCTGGTTGAACTGGGCGAACTGCTGCTGCAGCGACTTGCCGCCGACGGTCCCGTCGATCTGGTTGATGGTCGTCTTGATCTCGGGATGAGCCTTCTGGAAGGCCTTCGCGGCGGGCACCCGCGGCGGGTCGACCCAGACCGTGATCGCACCACCGGAGTCCGTCTGCTTGGTCTCCGCGCCGGCACCACCGCCGGACGACCCACAGGCGCTCAGCAGGGCGGTCGCGAACACCAGGGTCGCGGCGGCCACGGTGCGCTTGGTCCCGGGACGTACTCCGGGTGACTTCATGAACGGACTCCTTCGCTTCGTGTCCCGAGCGGTGGCGGCGGTCCGAGCTGTCCGACCAGCTGCTCAAACGTTAGAGCAGAACGCTAGACCTGCAGATTGCCTGTGGTCAATCGTTTGAGCACGGACTTTTGCGCAGCCACCGCAGAATCCTGATCTGCAGCCGCGCGGGACTCGCGGGCTGTCAGCGGCTACGAGTGCGGGCCGCGGTGAAGACCGTCAGCCGCGGCGGCGCGGGCGGGCGGTGGACTCGCGGACGACGAGTTCCGGTGGCGGGTCGGTGACGACCTCGTTGGAGGTCTCCCCCGTCTCGATGCGCCGGATCACACTCCGTACGGCGGTGCGCCCGACGGTGTAGAACTGCATCCGCACCGCGGTCAACGGCGGCCAGGTGTTCTCGGCGGTCCAGGAGTCGTGAACCGTCACGACGGACAGGTCTTCCGGCACCTTGATGCCGGCCTTCCGCGCTTCCCCGATCAAACCAACGGCAGCGTTGACGTTCGCCACCACGATGCCCGTCGGCTTCGGGTCCAGCGCCATCAGCCGACGCAGCGCCGTACGTCCGTTGTCGACCGTGTAACCGGCGCGGGTCTCGTACTCCTTCGGCACCCGAACACCCGCCGTGGCGAGCGCGAGCTTGTAGCCGGTACGCCGGCGCTTCGCGGTGAACGACCGCGGCAGCCCGTTGGCAAAGGCGATCCGCTCATGTCCGAGCTCGAGCAGATGCTCGGTCGCGACGCGCGCGCCGTTGTGGTCGTCCAGCGTGACCGACCCGGTGTAGCCCGGGCTCGCCGAGTTCACCAGCACGATCGGCGCCTGCGTGCTGAGCAGGGCACCGAGACCCGCGGGCGGCACGCCGTCCCCCACTTGCAGGGCCATACCGTCGACCCGCCCCTCACCGATCAGGCGCGAGATGACCTCCCCACCCGGCCGTACGTCGTCCGAGCGCCCGAGCAGCACCGTGTACCCGCGCTCCGTCGCCTCGTCCTCCGCGCCGTGCATCAGCTCGGTGAACAGCGCGTTGGTGATGTCCGGAACGACCAGACCGACCACCTGCGTCCGGGCGGACTTGAGCGCGCGCCCGGCGAAGTTGGGCCGGTACTGCAGTTCATGCGCGGCGTCGACGATCCGCTGCCGGGTCTCCGCGCTGACCCGCGAGTCCGGGGCGTCACTGAGCACGCGCGAAACGGCAGAGATCGAGACGCCGGCGCGGGCGGCGACATCACCCAGGGTGGCCATGCCGCCCACCCTACTGACGCGCCCCCCGCCTCCCCCATCAAGCCTCCCGGACACGCCGCCTTTACCCGCCATCTGGTCTCCCCACGGCGGGACCGGTGAGCATGTCGGTCCCGTGGCGCACGTGGCCCTGCGCTCCGAGACGTGGGGCCGCGCGGGAGCTACGGAGCACCTCGCCGTCAATGCGGATCGGGCTGCGGGTCGTGGTCAGCCGGAGTGGCTCGCCGCCCGGCTCGGCGGGCGGACGCTCCACGACCTGCGTCATCTCAACGGCCGCGAACTCGGGCGACGCGAGCAACTCCTCGAGGGTTTGCAGTGGCGCGCAACCGATACCTGCTTTGGTGAGAAGCTCCAGCCAGTGCGCGGTTTTCGCTGTCGTGAGCCGAGTTGCCGGATCGGAGTCGCCCAGCACTCGACCCAGCTCATCCGGCGTCGACGCGATTGCCAAATATCCATCAGCAGTTCGATACAGACCGTTCGAGCGGTCAGCCTTCATCCCGTTGAGTCGTGCGGTGAGTGACTCGAACTGCAGATCGAGCATGCCTTCGAGCAGACTCGTCTCGACCAGCCCACCGCGGCCCGTGCGCGCCTTGCGCACCAGCAGTGCGGTCACGCCCTCCGCAAGATGACAGCTCATCAAGTGATCGGCAAGCGAGAGCCCGACCGTCACGGGACGGTCGGCGCCACTCGCCCACGCAAGACCAGAAACCGATTGCGCCAGCAGATCCTGCCCCGGGCGACCCGACCACGGCCCGTCGGCGCCGTACCCGGAGGCCGCCGCATACACGAGCCCCGGATTGAGCGCCCGCACCGCGTCGTAGTCGAGCCCGAGTCGCTCCATCACCCCGGGACGGAAGTTGTGGATCAGTACGTCGGCCCGCGCCACGAGGCCCTTGACGCGCGCGAGGTCCCCGGGATCCTTGAGATCGGCAACGACCGCTTCCTTGTTCCGGTTCATCGCGTGGAACGAGACCGTGTCCTCGTCCGCCCACCGCCCCGCGAACGCGAGCGTCCGGCCGATCTCGCCCGTCACGGGACGCTCGATCTTGATCACCCGCGCGCCGAGATCCGCCAGTCGCAGTGCTGCGACCGGACCGGCCAGGAACTGGCTGAAGTCCAGCACCACGACTCCCGCCAACGGAAGCTCCGCGTCCTGCATCCCGTCCCCCGCTCGTACCGCGCCGACCTGCTCAATCGTTTGCGCAACGATAGGCCGCGGCTTCCGCAGGGGCAACCGATCCGTCCACCATTCAGGCAGCCCGGCGGCGTTCCGGGAGCACATACAGCGCCAGGACGACCAGCATGGTCACGGCAGCAACGACTCCGGCAGCGCGGTAGCCGTCGACGAACGCAGTACGGACCTGGTCCAGAAGGACAGCGTCGTGACCTGTGGTCGCGAGCCGGAAGCCATCGACCCAGGACCCGTCTGCATGACCCGCCGCCGCGGACAGCCTGGACCGATACACGACGGTCGCCAGACTGCCGAGGACGACCAGTCCAGTAGCGATCCCGATCTCGTTCGCGGTCTGCGCCAGCGACGCGGCCGAGCCGGCCTGCTCCTGCGGTGCATGCGAAATGATGTCGTTCATCAGGAACGGGAACGCTGCCCCGACACCGGCGGTCGTCAGGATGGACCCGCACACCACCACGGCGATGCCGGACCGCCCGACCGGGAGCAGCGCAAACGGCACGAACCCGGCAGCCATCACGAGCAGACCCCCGAGTACGACGTACTTCGGGCGGAACCGGTGGCCGAGCCAGGGACCGGTGTTCGACGCGATGATCATCGCCAGCATCGACGGGATCATCCACAGCGCCGCGGTCAGCGGTGACAGGCCAAGTGCCGACTGCAGGTAGAACGCCGCGAAGATCGACGTACCGCCCATCAGCAGCGCGGTCAGGAAGAGCACCCACATCGCGCGGCTCACACCGGGCCGTCGCAGCAACGACAGATCGACGAGTGGGTGCTCCAGCGCGTGCTGACGCCGTACGAACAGCACGCCCAGAACGACGCCGATCGCTCCGAGGCCGATCGCCTCCCAGACGGTCGCACCGTTGACCGCCCACTTGAGCGTGGCCACGAGCGTGAGGATCGCGGCGAGGCAGAGCGCGGCGCTACGCAGATCGATCGGTGCCGTGACCTGGGTCTGCGACTCGGGCAGCAGCCGCGGCGCCGCCAGCACGGTCGCCAGCATCACCGGTACGCCGAGCAGGAACACCGAGCCCCACCACCAGTATTGCAGCATCACGCCACCGATCAGCGGCGCGACCGCCATCCCGGTGAGGAAGCACGTCATGTACGCACCCATCGCGGACACCCGGTGCTTCGGATCCGGAAACAGCTGGCCGATCAGCGCCATCGAGGCCGGCATGATCGCCGCGCCGGCGATGCCCATCACCGCCCGGGTCGCGATGATCATCCAGGGCGCGGTCGAGAACGCGGCGACGGCCGAGGCGATCGCGAACACCGCCGCGCAGGCGACGATCAGCCGCCGCCGGCCGATCCGGTCCCCCACCGCCCCCATGGTGATCATCGTGCCGCCGACCATGAACCCGTAGATGTCGTTCATCCAGAGCAGCTCGGTGGGCGACGGCCGCAGGTCAGCGGCCATCCTCGGCAGCGCGACGCCGAGGACACTGATGTCGATCGCGATCAACAGCGACGGCAGGGCCAGCAGCGCCAGCGCGAGGCGCGGACTGCGGGAGCGTCCGGCCACAGCGGCGACCGGCTCGGGCGTGGTCGTCATGAGAATTCCCTCTCGAGCAGTTCAGGCGGACGGCTGGGCAGGCTGGTAGTGCGACACCACGACCTGGTCGTCGAGCACGACCGTGTCGACGTGCCGCAGACCGCGCCGGCTGGCCGGGTTCGGGAACAGCGGGCGACCACCACCCAGTACGACGGGGTGCACGGCGATGTGGAACTCGTCGATCAGCCCCACGTCAGCCAGCGCCCCGGCCAGCGCCGACCCGCCCGTGAGCAGCAGGTCCTGCCCCGGCTCGGCCTTCAGCTCGGCGACCTGCTTCGCCAGATCGCCGCTGATCACCCGGCTCGTCCACTCGTCACCCTCGTAGCTGCGCGAGAACACGATCTTCGGGGTGGCCCGCCAGAACGGCGCGAACGCGAGCGTGTGCGGGTCGTCGGTGATCGACTCGGCGTTCGGCCAGAAGCCGACCATCATCTCCCAGACCGGCCGGCCGAACAGCAGGGTGTCGACGGTCTTGTCCAGATTCTCGGAGTACGCCGACAGCTCGGGCCCCATCATCGGCCAGTCGAACTCGCCGTTCGGCCCGTCCACGAACCCGTCGATCGAGGTGTGCACCCAGTAAACGACCTTGCGCATTTCTGCCTCCTCCAGAGTGTCTTTGCCCCCTGGTCGGAGCCGGTCACGGGTTCTTGACATCGCCGGCGCAAGAAAAGGGCGGCCGCTGGCGGGCCGCCCTTCGAGAGAACTCTCCTCAATCGGTGGTGACGGGGTGTTCACGGCGCCATTCCCGGCCGGCCACGGCGCCGAGCGCGACGGCGACGACGACCAGGACGGCAACGATCACCCACTCGAGCGTGCCGCTGCCGTGGTCCGGATCCCAGCCGGTGAGCAGCTCGATCCATTCGCGGCTGATCAGCGTGATCAGAGCGAGTACCAGGGCTGCCGCGGAGAAAGCGGCCTGCAGCCAGAAACGCCGTCGTACGGCGGAACGTGAGTGCATCATGCCGGCACCTCCCAGACACCGCGGCTGCGCGTTCCGACCCGGAGTACGTGCGCTGCTTCGTGGAAGAGCAGGTCGACCGCGAGGCTGTTCGGTAGGCCGGTGCCGTAGACCGACCAACTGCCGCCGGCGTCCACAGATTCGAACACCCCGACGTCGCAGGCCACCCAGACCCGGTCGTCGCGGCCGGGATCGGTGATCACCGCGTTCACGGGGATGGCCGGCAGGTTCGCGGTCACGTCCGTCCAGTGCGCGCCCGAGTCGTCCGACCGGAACACCGCGCCCGGGTTCGAGAACGTCACCCAATACCGGTTCGCGTTCCGCGGGTCGACCAGCAGGTCACTGATCCAGCCGTTGCGCGGGCGAGGCAGCGTCTCGGGGTCGCTCCACTTCCCGTTGGCGAAGCTGATCCGGGAGACGTCGCCCTCGATCGTGCCGACCAGCACCGTGCCCGGCTCCGGGATGGCGAGCGCCGAGGCGATCGACCGTTGGCCGCCCTGCAGGTCGATGTCGTCCCAGTTGTTACCTGCGTCCCGCGAGAGGTGCACCGTGTGCCCGGCCTTGACCACCACCGAACCGTTGACCTCCACCGGTGGATAGAACAGCTGGCCCGGCGCGTTGGGATCGCCAGGAGGAGTCACCCGCCGCCAACTGGCGGGGTCTCCGCGATGATCCGAACGCTCCAAGTGCATGTGGTAATAGGAGTGGTAGCAGACGTCAGGACGCGACTGGTTGGTCCCACAGTCGCCGCCGTCCCCCAGACCCACCTGCGTCCACAGGTCGGGCGACTCCCGGCGAATCGTGCCGTTGTCCTGCAGCCCGGCCAGCATCCAGATCTGCTCGTCCGGCCGCTGTGTCAGGTACTCGACCTCGCTGATCGCGAGCCCCGCGTTCAATGGCCGCCAGGTGTCGCCGCCGTCCGGACTCCGGAAGATGCCTCCGTCGCTGCCGGCGTAGATCACCGTCGGGTTCTCCGGGTCGAAGGCCATCGTGTGCTGATCGGGGTGGATCGAGTCGCCCTGTCCGATCCGCGTCGAGATATCCGTAAATTGCCAGGTGTCGCCGGTTCGTACGCCGCGTACGAGCTCCTTCGCGCCCAGGTAGATCGTGGTGTCGCCGTTACCAGGGACCGCGACGTACCAGTCGTAGGAGGCCTGGTCCACGGCGAGGACGTCGTCGACCAGTTGACCGAGGCTGAACGACGGCAGGTCGATGCGCACCCAGGGCGCCGTCCGGCCGGGCCGATGCCAGAGCCGGGCCATTCCCCCGGTCGCCGCGAACACGAACGCCTGCCCGGGGTCGGACGGGACATGGGCGACGGCCATCCGCTCCCTGGCCGGATCGAGCGCGGGCAGACCCGGCAGGTTCACCTTCGCGAACGCGCCGCCGTTCTGCGCGGCGAACAATCCGTCGGGCGCGGTCAACAGGATCTCCTCCACGCCCGCGTGATGCTGGGCCAGTGAGATGTCCCAGGTCATCCCCCGGTGCAGCAAGGACCAGGTGGCGCCACCGTCGGGTGTCTCGGCCGCGCCGCCGGTCGTTGCGACGAGCAACCGACCGCCGCCGGCCGGATCGACCACGATCCGGTAGAAGCCGACCCCGGCGAACACCTGCTCGGCGACCTGCGCCCAGCTCGAACCACCGTCGTGCGAGATCAGAAGTCCCTGGCCGAGATGGAAGTACTCCGAGTTGCCCTCGCCGGTGCCCGCGTAGACCGTCGACGTGTTGGACGGGTCGAAGGCCAGCGCACCGATCGACAGCGTCGGCTGGTCATCGATTCGCGGCGCCCAGTGCATGCCGCCGTCGCGTGTCTCCCAGATCCCGCCGGCCGCGCTTCCGACCAGCACTCGGCCGGGGTTGTTCGGGTCGACGGCGATCGCCGACACCCGTCCGCTGACCGTCACGGAACTACCCGGGCCGGTGCCGTACGTCTGGCCGTGCGGGATCCCGGCCGGGCCCAGCGAACGCCAGGTCAGCTCCGGCGGCGGAGGTGCGGCGCCGAGCAGCGTGGCGCGGTCGCGCATGGCTTGCACGTACGACTGTGTCGTCGCCGGCCGCTCCTCGGCATCAGTGATCCTGAGCGGCTGCGCCTCGTAGCTCAGGCCGCGTGCGTCCAGGAACGCCGCTTGCCGGAGGAAGACCTTCCGGCGGACACCCCGTTCCCCCTCTGCGCGGCCACTGGTCGCCAGCTCGCCCTCGCGCTCATCGAGGTCTGTCGGACCCTTCATGTGTGTCGCCCCCCTGCGCTGTCTTAACCCTGCGCTGTCTTACTTCTGCGCCGTCTCACTCCGGCTCGTCCGGCGCGCTTCCGGCCGCTGACGACGACTCGTCGGCAGCACCGGATTCGGTCGCCGACCCGGTTCCCTTGGTCTGCTCGGTCCCAGCGTCCTCGGTGTCACCGGCCGAGTCGTCAGCGGAGTCGTCAGCCGAGTCGTCGTCGAGGTCGAGCTCACGGCGCTCCGACAGTCCGCGCGATTCCTCGAACTGCCGGCGGCGGTCCTCCGCCCGCCCACCCGGACGGCCGGGCTCGTGCTCTCTGTTCCCCATGCCATCTCCTAGGAGCGCCGGCAACGCCACACCGGCCCGCCACAGCCGGGCCCGTCGATCGGCCGACACTCGACGCCGCGCAGATACCCCCGCGGTCCCCTCCCGCGATCGGCGGCGTACACAACTCAGACTCGCACCGGCGCCGATGAGGCGCAAGGGTGCACCGCCCCAGGCCGATCCACCCGAGAAGTTCGAGCGCTTGCTCGTTGCCGCAAGCAACGACGGTGACACCTGACGTGTCCGGGAACCACGTCAGCGCTTCGGGTTCCGCCGGGCGCGTTCGACGGCGTACACGGCGGCCTCGGTACGGCGTTCCATGTCGAGCTTGCGCAGCAGCGAGGAGACATAGTTCTTCACGGTCTTCTCGGCCAGGAACATGCTCTGCGCGATCTGCCGGTTCGTCTTGCCGACGGCGATCTCGTCGAGGATACGGCGTTCCTGCTCGGTCAGCGACTGGTATCGCGGATCCTCGTTCGAGTCGGCCGACTGCCGCAGCCGGTCGAGCACCGCCTTCGTCATCGCCGGGTCCAGCAGCGATTCGCCGGCCGCCAAGCGGCGTACCGCGCCGACCAGATCGGTGCCGCTGACCTGCTTCAGCAGATACCCGGCGGCACCCGCCATGATCGCCGTGAACAAGGCCTCGTCGTCGGAGAACGACGTCAGCATCAGACAGGCCGGCGGCTCCGTCATCAGCGAACGGATCTCCCGGCAGACCGTGATCCCGTCGCCGTCCGGCAGCCGAACGTCGAGTACGGCGACGTCGGGCCGCAGCGCGGGGACCCGCGCGATCGCCTGCGCGGCCAGCGTCGCCTCGCCGACGACGTCGATGTCCGGCTGACTCTCCAGCAACAGCCGCAGTCCGAGCCTGACGACCTCGTGATCGTCGAGCAGGAACACCTTGATCCCCATGTCACCTCGCTCACCGCTGCTCCAACACTGCTCCCCGCTGCTTCTCCGCGACCCAGCGTAGCCGGGTGGTCCGGCCAGGTCATCGCTTCGACGTTTTCCGAACGCCCGGCCGGTTCCTCAAGGCGAGGCTATTCCGTACGGTTAGTGACGTGGGCGATACACCGGGAAGCCGGGACCGGCTCTGGGACAACGACGCGATGCGGTTCGCCGGCCTGTCACGCGTCCGGCTCGACGCTTTGCTGCAGGAGTTGCTCGGCCGGGTCGACGAGATCATGGACTCGCAGGACCGGCTCCGAGCGCTGCTGGACGCCGTGGTCGGGATCGGCACGGACCTGGATCTGAACAGCACCCTCGACCGGATCGTGACCGCTGCGTGCGATCTCGCCGGCGCCCGGTACGGCGCACTCGCCGTGGTCGGCCGAGATGGCAAACGATTGAGCAGATTCATCACGCACGGCGTCACCGACGAGCAGACCGCAGCGATCGGGCCGATTCCCCAAGGGCATGGCCTGCTCGGTCTGCTGATCGACCAGCCGACGTCGCTGCGCCTGCACGACCTGGCCGAACACCGGACGTCCCACGGCTTCCCAGCGAACCACCCCCCGATGCGTAGCTTCCTCGGCGTTCCGATCCGGATTCGGGACCAGATCTTCGGCAACCTGTACCTGACCGAGAAGGCGTCCGGTGCGGACTTCACCGAGCAGGACGAGCGCAACGTCACCGCCCTCGCCGCCGCGGCCGGCGTCGTCATCGACAACGCCCGGCTGTACGCCGACACCGAACGCCGCCGGCGCTGGCACGAGGTCACCGTCGAGATCACCCAGCTGATGCTCGGAGAGTTCGACCCCAAGGACATTCTCCAGCTCGTCGCCCGCCGGGCTCGGGAGGTCTCCGCCTCCCGCATCGGTGTGGTGCTCCTGACCGACGACGACGGGCTCGTGATCGAGGCGATCGACGGACCCGACGACCTGCAGCGGTACGTCGGACGGCGGATCGCGGCCGACTTCCCGGTGCTCGGTGACGCGGCACGGGGCGACAACCAAGAGGTGGTCGACGATCTCGCCCAGGTGCTGAAGGACATCGGGCCGCCCGTCGACGATCTGCCGGAGGTGCTGTCGCTCGGGCGTGCGGTCATGGCACCGATCCCGGCCGGCAGTCACGCGACCGGTGGACTGCTGCTCGTGGCCGCCGAGCGCGGCGCCGTCCTCGGCGTCACCGAAGGCACCGACCTGGTCAAGATGTTCGCGAACCAGGCGACCCTGGCGCTGGACCGCGCGCAGGCGCAGCGTGACCAGGCGATGATCGCCGTCCTCGAGGACCGGGACCGGATCGCCCGCGATCTGCACGACCTCGTCATCCAGCGGCTGTTCGCGACCGGTCTGCAACTGCAGTCCATGCAGCATCTCGTCCAGCCGGAGGCCCGGGGGCGCATCGGGAGCGCCGTCGAGGACATCGACACCACGATCCGGGACCTGCGCGCGGCGATCTTCGAGCTGTTGCACCAACCCGGCCGCAGCTCGCTGCGATCCGATGTCCAGTCCCTCGCTGCGGAGTACGCCGAGCCGCTCGGTTTCGCGCCGCGGCTCAACTGCGTAGGACCGCTCGACACCGTCGTACCGACCGTGGCGCGACCGCAGATCCTGGCCACGATCCGGGAGTCGCTGTCGAACGTCGTACGCCACGCCCGCGCCACCGCGGTCACCATCGATGTGGTGGTCACCGGCAACGAGGTTGTCGCCCGGGTCGCCGACAACGGGGTGGGAATCGGCCCCGGCGAGCGGCAGAGCGGCCTCCGCAACCTCCGCGAACGGGCGGAGGCGCTCGGCGGCTCGGTCAGCGTGCGCCCGAACGAACCCCACGGCACCGTCGTAGAACTCACCGCTCCACTCGACGCGTAACCTCCCCGGGCCCCTCCGGCCCTCGAGACCGGCACGAAAGCCCCCGCAGATCCGGGACCGTCGCCTCTGCTGACAACCGTTCCTGCTCCGTCAGACTTCTCTCCGGTGGTCGCAAGGACCACGTTCGGAAACGGAGATGATGAAGAAGTACCTCGTTGGGTTGGCGGTCACGCCGGTCGTGCTGATCGGGTGATCCGTTCCGACCGGCTCCGGTTCGGAGCCTGGGGCAACGAAGTCCGCCGCGGCCGCGACCCGGAACGATCCGCGCTCGGTGCAGCCCGGCAAAGCGTTCACTCTCGGGAAGCATCAGATGAACACCGGTTGGAAGGTCGTCTACCAGGAGTACCTCGGCACCAAGGTCACCGGCACCGTGACAAACGTGTCGAAGTCCACCAGCACCGCCTTCTTCCACGTGAAGTTCCGAACGGCAAGAGCGTCGTCGCCAACATGCAGTGCGCGTCCGACGACCTGGAGCCGGGACAGTCCCAGCCGATCGAGTTCCTGAACACCGTTCCCGGCGAGGGCAAGCTGCCGAAGTACACCAGCGTCACCGCCGAGGCCGATTTCTGAGCCTTGCCGGGTCCGGAACTGCGGGTCGACGATCACAACCAGGGGTGGGCGCTGCCGCACGGCAGCAGGCTGAGGGGTGGGAATGAGCGAGACATACACCAGCGACGACGAACCAGGTGACCAGCAGGCCGGGCTCTGGAGGGTCAAGCTGACCTTCCGGGCCGGGGGCATGACCGAGCAGGCGATCGACGATCTGTGCACCAAGCTCGAGGCGGAACTCATCGAGCAGCTCGGTGACCAGCTCTCGCACCCGATCTTCCTGATCGGCGGCCCGTTCCCCGACCACGAGTCCCTCGCGCACTCACTGGCCGAGGACATCTGACGGACACACCCGGCAGCCCGCGCCCCGCCCAGGGGGCGGCGGGCGGTCGGGGCGCCCCCCGGCGGGCCCCCCGGGACCCGGGGATGACCGGGGGGCGGGAGCGGGGCGCGGGGGGCGGCGCGGCGCCGCGCGCGGCCCCCCCGCCCCCCCCCCCCCCCCCCGCCCGCGCCCCCCCCCCCC
>NZ_JBSHBJ010000017.1:85633-130319 GCF_053611945.1 Kribbella sp. NPDC054772
CTCTTTGTACACGATCCGCCCCCCGCCCCCCCCCCACGCGTCCCCCGCGCCCACCCGGGCCGAGCACTTCTGCCGCACCCCCCCGCCCGCCGGCACCCGCCCAGGGCCCCGGCTGACGTACTGGACGCCGCCGGCCGGGCCGCGCTGAACCGGTCGATCCAGGCGGCCGATCTGCGGGCCGATGGCGAGGTCATCCGAAGTCCCAGCCCTGCGGCTGACCCGTCGGAGGTACTTGGTTGCCTGGAGCATCACCACTCGACGCCGGCCATGTTCGCCCCCCATCGTGTTCGCGTTCCTGGTTCGATCGGACCGTCAGCCACGCCCTAGCTCGGAGCTCGCCGTCGGTGCTTTCCCCGCTGGTCCAGTTCGCGTTGCACGCGGAACCGGTAGACCTGCAACCTGATGTTGAGTACCCGCGCCCGGCCCTCGCGCTGCTGCCACCGTTTGTCGACGATCTCCTCGATCGTCGCCAGGGCACCGACCAGATCCTCGGTCGCCCAGTTGTCCAGGCGTTGCGCGCGCGCCAGCCGATCCAGATACTGCGTCCCCACCACTGGTTCATCCCCGGCAGTCATGACAATCGCCGCCCTCGGACCCTCTGGACACCAGAGTGAGAACGGCGAGACGATCATGCATAGATGGCACCTGACCCCCCAGGGCGTAGTAGCTTCGCCGCCGGGGTCCAGGGCAGCCTCAATGGACACCAAACGCTACCGCTCGACCCCGGGATGTCAAGTAGACCTGAACTCCCGGGCCGGACGGGGTGCAGCCGATTCGGTCCGCGGGACCCCCTGATACCGGCGGACCGAATCACCCCTCCGAGCCGGTCAAGAGGTCAATGGCTGTCGAGCGTCCCCAGGGCCGGGGCCACACCGGCGCGACGGTCGAGTTCGTACTGCAGCCGGCGCCGGTAGATGGCCAGCCTGATGTCGACCGTGCGCACCCCACTGCGCAACCGTGGCCGCTCGGCATCGAGTACGTCCATCACTGCCAGTGCGGCACGCAACTCGCTCGACGGCCAGGACGACAACCGCTCCGAATGGGCGAGCCGATCCAGCAGATCCGCACGTTTCCGTTGCGCCACAGCGCTCAACTCCTCGGGAGTTTTCTCCGCACCGAGGTCCAGGGCACGTGCCGTCAACACCTCGACGATAGCCCTGCCCGCGGCCTGGGACCAGAACGTCCGTAATACCCTCCGATAATCGTTGGCCGCGCCTACAGATCCGCGGAATGCGACAAACGATTGAACCTCGGTGGACCGCCCGGCAGCTGCGCCGACTGCCTGGTGGCCGGGCGGCGCCGGCAGTAATCTGGGAGCACTAATCCAGGCACGCCCCAGACCCCGGCGCCGACAGATCAGCGCCTTGGGGAGGGCACGGTGCACCGATCGTCTGATGCCGCGCGGTCGCCTGCCGCGGGGATCGCGGCACGCGGTCGATCACTGCGGCTGTTACCCGCACAATCGCCCGAATGGGTGATCGTGCAGGTGATGCGGGACGCCCAGGGTCCGGAGTGGACTCCGGCGTCGGCGGCCGACCGCCTGATCGATCGGGTACCGGACCCGCGGGTACTCCGGCATGCCCGCGCGCATCTACGGACCATCGCCGGCAAACGGGTGACGATCCACCGATTGCGCGCGGTCGCCACCCTCAACCTGGCGATCCACCGCCTCGAGGACGGTACCCCTCCGGTCGCCGCCCGTAGTGCTACAGCGGCATCAGACGGGGGTTGACGGGTCGTGGTCGAGCCGACCCAGCTCGCGCTCGGGCAAGCGCTCGCCGACGCGGCCTGTTCCACAGCGTTGCCGCACGCTGCGCGAGTGCTGTCGCCGAGCTGCATCGATTGTGCACCAGTTTACCGCGACCGAGCCGGAGGTAGGACATGGACGACGCGGACGTCATTGTCGTCGGGGCAGGACTGGCCGGACTAGCGGCCGCGATCACACTGCAGTCCGCCGGACTTCAGGTCGCGCTGCTCGAGCAGGCCGACGAGGTCGGCGGCCGGGTTCGCACCGATGAGGTCGACGGCTTCCTCCTCGACCGCGGCTTCCAGGTGCTGCTCCCGGCGTACCCCGAGCTCCGGCGACTGCTCGACCCGGCGGCTCTGGATCTGAGGCCCTTCAGCCGCGGAGTCCTTGTTCAGGGCCGCGACGAGCGCTGGGACCTCGGTACGGCGTACCGGGACCGGAGCACTGTCGCGTCGCTGGCGCGGTTCGCCGGCAAGCGACCGCTCGACGCGCTCGCGGTCGGTGCGTTCAGCGTGCGCGACGCGGTCGTCGACGCGGCCCGGCTGCGCGGCGCGACCCCGAGGGAGACCGGACACGAGCTTCGTCGGTGGCATGTCTCGTCGCGCACGACCGAGGAGATCTTCCAGCCGTTCCTCGCCGGGGTGTTCCTCGATCCGGACCTGACGACGAGCTCCAAGATGTTCCACCTGCTCTGGCGATGCTTCGTCCGAGGCGGCGCCGCGGTTCCGGCCGGTGGCATGCGCGCCCTGCCGGAAGCCCTCGCGGACCTGCTCGTCGACGACGCGCTCCGACTCTCCACCGGTGTCGAGTCGATCGAGTCAGGCCTCGTCCGAACGGCGGGTTCCACCACCCCGCTCAGTGCCCGGGCCGTTCTGGTCGCGACGGACGGCACGGACGCCTCCGGACTGCTCCCGAGCGTCAGCGCACCCGAGTGGCGCGGCGTCACGACCTGGTACTTCGCGGCGCCGGACGCACCGCTCCACCGGCCGACCCTCCTGCTCGACGGCGCCGAGGGCTCACTGATGAACACCGTCGTGATGAGCGAGGTCGCCGCGACGTACGCACCGCCGGGCCGCGCCTTGATCGCCGCCTCGGTTCCGAACACGGCCTTCAGCACCGACGGAGCGCTCGCCCTGCTGGGCCGTCTGTATCAGACCTCCACGGCGGACTGGGAGCTCATCAAGGAGTACCGCATCCCGCGAGCACTCCCCCGGATGACGTCGAACCATCTCCTCACCCACCCCGCCAAGGTCGGCCCCGGCCTCTACGTCTGCGGAGACCATCGCGACACCAGCTCGATCCAGGGCGCTCTGTTCTCAGGCCGGCGCGTCGCAACCGCGGTCGCGCAGGACCTGACGCGTCACTGAGGAGAGTCTGCCGTTCGGCCGAGGACATGCCGGAGCGTGTCCTCGAGCTCGGGACGGCGGAACGTGTGCGCCAGATCGGTCAGGCGGCTCGGCAGCACTCGCTGGGATGCCAGCGCCAGTTCGTCGGCGCCTTCCTGGCCGAGGAGAACGCGCGGGCCGATCGAAGGAACGCGGAACAGCGCGGGCCGCCGGAGCACGCGCGCGAGCGTCGCGGAGTACTCGCTGTTCCGCACCGCGGTGGGCGCGACCGCGTTGACCGGGCCGGACAGCCGGTCGTCGTAGAGCGCGCGGTGGTAGATGTCGACGAGATCGTCGATGCCGATCCACGACTGCCACTGGCTGCCGTCTCCCAGCGGGCCGCCGAGACCGGTTTCGAAGAGCGGATACTGCAGCTTCAGGACGCCGCCTGCCGGCGTTTGCACCAAGCCGGTCCGGACCTTCACGACGCGCAGACCGCCGTCGATCGCAGGCTGGGTCGCCTGCTCCCAGTCGTCGACCAGGCCGGCCAGGAACCCGTCACCACGGTCGCTGGTCTCGGTCAGTTCCTCGTCACCACGGTCGGGACCGTAGTACCCGATGGCTGAGGCGCTGACGAAGACCTTGGGGCCGTTCTCGGTCGCGGCGGCGGCTTCGGCCAGGGCGCGCGTCGGTCCGATCCTCGACGCTCGGATCGTGTGCCGATGCGCGTCGGTGAAGCGGCCGCCGATCGAGGCGCCGGCGAGATGGACGACAGCATCAACGCCCTGCAACAGGGTCCGCGACGGCAGCTCCGGGTCCCAGAACCGCTCGTCCGGGTTGTCGGTCGGGCGCCGGACGAGACGGATGACGGTGTGCCCCGCCGTACTGAGCAATGCGGTCAGGGCCTGGCCGATGGTCCCGTTGCTTCCGGTGACGGCGACGGTGAGCGGATGCATGCCGCCGTCGACAGCGCGGTGCAGTGCGGACAGGTCGTCGGCGAGCTGCCGGTGCCGGTAGGCGAGCATGGACTTCAGCAGCAGGCCCGGCACGTTGCTGTCGATCCGGTCGGTGATCCGGGTACGATCCGGGCCGAGCGCCTCGAACTCGTGGGTATGGCGCCAGCGCACGACCCAGCGCAGCGGCGCCGAGTCGAGTTCGTCGACGAAGCGCTCGGGGGCCTCCGCGCCGCCGTGGCGGGCGACCCAGCGCAGCCCGAGCGGGAACCCGAGCACGGCCACACCGTCCGACAGGGAGTCGGCCTCCTGCTCGATCCGCACCGGCATCCACGGCGGGGTCAGCCGCACGATGGCGCCCGGCCGCCCGTGCCAGCCGTAGACCTCGTCCCGCGGAAAGTCCACCACACTGCTCTTGGTCAGGCCCACGACCACGATCCTTTCCTCGGCTGGGACGAGGCGCGTAGCTCCCGTCTGCACCACCTTTGCACAACTTTTCTGGTTGGTGCTGCATCCGGCCCGCCGACTCCCGCGGAAGAGGAGAGAAGAACCCGATCCCTAGGAGGGCTTCATGTCCGTGCGACGAGTCACTGCCCTGCTCGCCACCGGCCTCTTGGCCGCCATCGCCCCAGCCGTGGCTGCGACCGGCGCCGAGGCCAGACCGACGGCGACAGCGACCGTCTCCGTGCTGCACGCCGTGCCTGGTCCGACCGTCGACGTGTACGCCAACGGCAAGGCACTGCTCACCAACTTCAAGCCAGGTACCCTCACCGACCCGGTCAAACTCCCCGAAGGCACCTACGACCTGAAAGTGACCGCGGCCGGAGCCGGACCGAAGGGTGCGGCGGTCATCCAGGCGAACGACGTCAAGGTGCCCGGCGGCGCCAACATCACCGTCGTGGCGCACTTGTCAGCGGCCGGCAAGCCGGTTCTGACGCCGTACGTCAACGATGTCTCGAAACTCGCGGCCGGCCAGGCGAGGATCACCGTGCGGCACGATGCGGCGGCGCCCGCTGTCGACGTCCGCGCGGGCGGCAAGCCGGTGTTCAAGGGGCTGACCAACCCGAAGGAGGCGAAGGCCGATCTGCCGGCCGGCACGGTCAAGGCCGACGTCGTGCTCGCCGGTACGTCGACGGTCGCCATCGGCCCGGCCGACGTGAACCTCAAGGAGGGCACGAACACGATCGTGTACGCCTGGGGCAGCGCGTCCGGCAAGAACCTGAAGCTCGCCGTACAGACGATCTCCGGCCTGCACGGCAACCCGTCCGGTGTCCCGGGCGGTACCGGCGGTCAGGCCGCCGAGGTCGGCAACTCGAACAGCTCGCCGTGGCTGATCGGCGCTCTGGCGCTCGCCGGTCTCGCCGTGGTCGGTCTCGGTACGGCGGCGATCCGGGGGCGTGCCCGGTCGTGATCCGGCGTCGTGGTGCGGCCGTCCTCGTGATGGCCGCACTCCCCCTCCTCGGCCTGACCGGCTGCGCGGCATCGGACGGTGCCGTCGCCGGCGACCGAAGCGGGCGGGCGGAGCAGTCAGCTGCCACCCCTCCCCCGGCAGCGTCGCCAGCTCCGTCCGCTCGACGCCCTGAACCGGCGTACGGCGGAATTCGGACCCACTCCGCCGACCTGTCCACGACCGCGAGTACGGCGCAACCGCTGCGCCTGCGACTCGCGTCCGTGCGGATCGACGTACCGGTCGTCCCGGTAGGAGTCGCCGCGGACGGACAGATGCAACTCCCACCGAATCCGGCGACGATCGGCTGGTACCGGTTCGGTCCCAGCACCGCCGATACCCACGGCTCCGTGGTCCTGGGCGGTCACGTCGACAGCAAGCAGTACGGCGTCGGGCCGCTCGTTCGGCTCCGCACGCTCCGGGCCGGCGCGGCTGTGGTCATCGGACTGACCGACGGCACGGCGACGACGTACCGGGTCCAGAGTGTCCAGGACATTCCCAAGACGAGCATGGCGTTCGACCAGGTCTTCGACCGGGACGGCGCGCGGCTGCTGCGGATCGTCACCTGCGGCGGGCCGTACGACCCCGACCGCGGCGGCTATCAGGACAACCTCGTCGTCACGGCAGTCCCCGTATGACGCGGGACCTGTCGGCGACCGTCGGACCGTGGGGTTTCGCTAGAGTTCCGAACGTGACCAGTACCGGGGCCGGGGAACCGTCTCCCGCGGACATCGCGAAAGGCTTGGCCGCCGGCCGCGAGGACAGCCTCGCGGATGCGTACCGGCGCTGGGCCGGCCTGGTCTTCACGCTCGCCCTCAAGGCGCTCGGCGACCGGGACGACGCGGAGGACGTCACCCAACAGGTGTTCGTGTCCGCCTGGCGCGGGCGGCACAGCTTCGACCCCGATCACGGTCAGCTCGGCGCGTGGCTGACAGGCATCACCAAGCACCGGATCGCCGACCGGCTCGCCACCCGGCACCGCGACCACCGCAACGCGGCGGCCGCGGCCGACCTGCTGGACGCCGAGGCGGCACCCGAGCAGGTGGACCAGCACACCGTCGATCGAGTACTGCTCGCCGACGAGATCGCGAGGCTCGACGATCCACGGCGAACGATCCTTCGGCTCGCGTTCTACGAAGACCAGACGTACCCGGCGATCGCGGAGCAACTCGCGTTACCGCTCGGGACCGTGAAGAGTCATGTCCGGCGCGGCCTCCTGCACCTGCGGGACCGCTTGGAGGAGGTGAAAAGTGACGACACATCTCGATGAGGAGCTACTGGCCCAGTGGGTCATCGACGGCGACATCCCCGATGACGCCGCCACCGATCACCTCCGGCGGTGTGCCCCCTGCAGCGAACGCTTGGCCGAACTGCGCACGATCGCGGGCGACCTCGGCGAACTCCCCCGGCTGGAGAACCCACCGAGCCACGTCTGGGACCGCGTCGGCGCCGAGCTCGGCTTCCAGAACGGCCGCGGGCACGCCCCGGCGATCGACCGTTCGGCGCCCGCGCAAACCGCCGTACCTGCTGAAGATGGGCGGCGTGGGTGGCGGCCGACGCGTACGGCGTTCGCGATCGCGGCGAGCGTTGCGGCGATCCTCGGCGCCGGTGCGGGAATCGTCGGCACGCGGTTGGCGACCTCGGACAACGCGGCGCAACCGACCACCGAGGCGGCGATCAGGCTGGAACCACTCGCCGGCAAGTCCGGCGCCGGTAACGCCGACCTGGTCCGGGACGCCGGCGGCAGCCAGCTCCGGGTCACCGCCAGCGGCCTCAGCAAGACGCCGGGTTTCTACGAGGTCTGGCTGATCAACGAGGACGGCAAACGCATGGTCTCGCTGGGCGTCCTGGATCCCAGCACCGGCGGAACCTTCCAGGTGCCCACCGGCCTCACCAGCCAGGGCTACCGGATCGTCGACGTCTCACTGGAACCTGACGACGGCAATCCCGAGCACTCACACGACAGTGTGGTCCGGGGTTCGCTGCCTGGCTGAGGAGCGGTAGACGTCGATGACCTGGGCGACGGCCGCGTCGAGGTCATCGAGGTCGCGGTCGGGCCGCAGCCATCCGGGACCGGCCGTCAGCACCTGGTGCCCGTGGCCCTCGACGCGTCGTCTCAGCACGCTCTGGCCGGTCCGCCGGATGGTCGTCCACAACACCACCACGGCCGGCGCGGCACGGTCGGCCGCGGCCAGGATCGCCGCGTCGTTGCCACCCGCGGCGAGGGCGATCACCGGGATACCGCGTTCGAGCAGTACGGCGCGCAGTACCGTCAGCGGGACGGTATGACGCTCGTCCGGGCAGGGCACCAGCAGGCACGGCGTCCCGTGGTGCTGCAGTCCGCGACGCACGATGTAGCGCTCGATCGCTTCGTCGACGGTGCCGGCCAGCAGGACGGTCAGGTCGATGCAGTCGCCGGCATCCGCGAACCGCCGTTCGAGCTCATGGAACGCGGGCGCGACCACCTCGGTCCAGACGCGGGCTATACCGCGACTCTCGATCGACCGGTCGAGCATGTCGGCCATGGCGGCCACGTGGTACGTCTCCGCGGACGACAGCAAGGCGCTGGGTTCGGACACGGCCGGTCCGATCGGCGCGCTGAGGCGGGCGGCGTCGACGGGCGACGTACCGCCGGCGATCAGCGCGATCATCTGCCGCAGCCGGGCGACGTCCTCGGCGGAGTAGCGCCGATGCTGACCGGCGCTGCGTAGCGAGGGGCCGATCCCGTACCGGCGCTCCCAGCTCCGGATCGTCACGGTAGGGACGCCGAGCATCTCCGCGACGCGCCCCACCGGCCACACCACCTCCCCCGAGGCGGTGTACTGCGTGGTGCCCGAGCGACTTGCCATTTCACTACGATGTCACGAAACCCGCCCGCCGACACCGCTCTTCCCGGACTTCGTCAGGCGGTCCAACGGCACCTTTGGTCGCCCGAGGCAACCGCTCCGTGTCCGTACGGCCGTTGTCAGTGCCGACCGGTAGTGTCCGGACGTGGACGTTGGGGAGCGGATTCAGGACCTTGCCGATCGGATCGTCGTACTGCGGGACGCGTACTACCGCGGTTCGCCGGCGGTGGCCGATGCGGAGTACGACGCGATCGAGGACGAGCTGCGGGCGCTGATCGAGGCCAACCCGGAGTTGACGCCGGTTCCGAACCCGCTGGACCAGGTCGGTGCGCCGACGGTGCTGCACGCACCGGTGCGGCACTCGCGGCCGATGCTGTCGCTGGAGAAGGCGACGCGTCCGGAGCAGGTCGAGGCGTTCTTCGGCCGCTTCCCCGGCCAATCGGTCGTGGTGATGCCGAAGCTCGACGGTCTGTCGCTGGCGCTCGTCTACGAGAACGGTCAGCTCGCCCGCGCGATCACCCGCGGTGACGGTACGACGGGTGACGACGTGACGCCGCTCGTCCGCGCCCTCACCGACGGGGTCCCGCAGCGCCTCGACGTACCGGATCGGATCGAGGTCCGTGGTGAGGCGGTGATGTTGCGTTCCACGTTCGCGGCGTACAACGCAGCGCATCCCGACAAGCCGCTGATCAACCCGCGGAACGCGGCCGCGGGCACGCTGCGCGCCAAGGATCCGGCCACGGTCGCCGAGCGGCGCCTGCAGTTCCTGGCGTTCGATCTGCTGAGCGACCGCGACGCCACGGACGCCGACCTCGAGCGCGCGCTGAAGGAGATGGGCTTCACCGCCGCCGACATGCGGCACTGCTCCGACGCGGCCGCGGCTCAGGCGGTGATCACCTCGATCGAGCGGCAGCGCAACGAACTCGACTACGACCTGGACGGCGCCGTCCTGCGACTGGCCGATCGCGACGCCTTCGCGGCCGCCGGCACCCGGTCGAGCTCGCCGCGTGGCGCGCTGGCGTTCAAGTTCGCCGCCGAGGAGAAGACCACGGTGCTGGCCGACGTGGTCTGGGACGTCGGCAAGACCGGCAAGATCGCGCCGGTCGCCTGGCTCGAGCCCGTCTTCGTCGGCGGTACGACGGTCACGCGCGCGACGCTCGCCAACCAGGAGGTGATCCGGGCCCGGGACATCAAGATCGGTGACACGGTCCTGGTCCGCCGCGCGGGCGACGTGATCCCGTTCGTGGCCGGCGTACTGGACGCCTCGAAGCGCACGGGCGCGGAGCAGGACATCGTGCCGCCGAGTGTGTGCCCGTCCTGTCAGCAGCCGCTGACCGAGCAGGGCAACAGCCGCGAACTGTTCTGCACGAACGTCTCTTGCCCGGCGCAGACCGTCCGGCGGCTGATCCACTGGGCGTCCCGCGCGGCTGCCGACATCGACGCGATCGGCGGGGTCTGGATCGAGCGGCTCGCCGAGGCCGGGATCCTCGAGAATCCGTCGGACTTCTACCAACTGACGGCGGAGCGGCTGCTGGAGTTCGACCGGATCGGCGAGGTCTCGGCGGCCCGGATGATCGAGTCGATCGACACCAGCCGCCAGGTCGGGCTGCGCCGCGCGCTGATCGGCCTCGCCATTCCGATGGCCTCCGAAGGCACCGCGGCCCGGCTGTGCCGAGCCGGCTTCGGGTCCCTCGAAGCGGTCGCGGACGCGGGCGTCGACGGACTCGTTGCGGTCGAGGACATCGGCCCGAAGGTCGCCGCCTCACTGATCGAGCACCTCACCCGGCTACGCCCCGAACTCGAACGGCTCCGCTCGGCAGGCGTCTCGCTCGACGTCCGCGAGGAGGACCTCCCGCCGGTCGTCGCGGCGGGCGCGCCGCTGGCCGGCAAGACGGTGGTCGTCACCGGCGCGATCAGCGACCCACGCTCCGGCGAGAAGGTCGCCCGCCCGGCGTTCCAGCGGCTCTGCGAGAAGGCCGGCGCCACCATCGCGTCCTCGGTCTCGGCGAGCACCGACCTGTTGATCACCGGCGCGGATGTCGGCGCCGCCAAGATCGCCAAGGCCGAGAAGCTCGACGTCACCGTCCTCGACCAGTCCGAGATCTGGCGGCAGCTCGAGGAGGCCGATCTCCTCCAGAATTGACACCGCCTTTTGTCGGAATCCGCGAGTAGTCTCGGGTCAGACATGAATCGTGCCCGAGGGGGGAACGACCGTGACCCAGCCCGCTACTCATTCCGACCAGCCCGACTATCCGGACAACATCGACGCCGCGGTCCTGAAGATCGCCGGCGTCGTTGTGCTGGGCGCCGTGATGTCGATCCTGGACATCACGGTGGTGAACGTCGCGCTGCCGACCTTTCAGATCGAGTTCGGTTCCGCGGAGAACCCGGTCTCGTACGCGCATGTCGCCTGGACCGTCACGGCGTACACGCTCGCGCTCGCGACCGTGATCCCGCTGACCGGCTGGGCGGCCGACCGGTTCGGCACGAAGCGGCTGTACATGATGGCGATCTTCTTGTTCACCGCCGGCTCGGCGCTGTGTGCGACCGCGTCGACGATCAACATGCTGATCGCGTTCCGGGTCCTGCAGGGGCTCGGAGGCGGCATGCTGATGCCGCTCGGGATGACGATCATGACCCGGGCCGCGGGACCGCACCGGATGGGCCGGCTGATGGCCGTCCTCGGCGTCCCGATGCTGCTCGGCCCGATCCTCGGACCGATCCTCGGCGGCTGGCTGATCGAGGTGGCGAGCTGGCACTGGATCTTCCTGATCAACGTGCCGCTCGGTGCGATCGCGCTGGTCTACGCCTGGTTCGCGCTGGAAAGGGACCACGCGCGCCGGTCGGAGTCGCTGGACATCGTCGGCGTCGCACTGATGTCGCCCGGTCTCGCGTTGTTCCTCTTCGGCATCTCCTCGCTGCCTGCCGAGAACGGTGACTTCGGCGCGCCGCGCGTGTGGGTCTCCATGCTGGCCGGGGTACTGCTGATGGCGGCGTTCGTCTGGCACTCCTTCCGGCCGGAGCATCCGCTGCTGGATCTCAGGCTGTTCCGCGACCGCAACCTGACGATCTCGATCATCACCATGTTCCTGTTCGCCGCGGCGTTCTTCGGCGGGCTACTCCTGGTGCCGACCTACTTCCAGGAGATCCGCGGCGAGTCGACGCTGCACGCCGGTCTGCTGGTGGCGCCGCAGGGGCTCGGCGCGATGGTGACGATGCCGATCGCCGGCCGGCTGGTCGACAGGGTGCCGGTGGGCCGGATCGTACCCTTCGGGATCGGGCTGATCATCATCGGCATGTTCGGGCTCACCCAACTCACCGCTACCACGCCGTACCCGCTGATCATCGCGATGCTGGTCGTGATGGGCTTCGGGATGGGCGGCACGATGATGCCGTTGTTCACCACGGCGCTGCGGACGCTCGCCGGGCCGCAGGTCGCGCGCGGGTCGACGCTGCTCAACATCAGCCAGCAGATCGCCTCCTCCTGTGGCGTCGCGACGATGTCGGTCATCCTGACCAACCAGCTCAGCAACTCGCCGGTCATTCCCGGGACCGAGAACGTCCCCGGCCTCAACGGCGGGCTGCACGAGACCCAGGCAGCGATCCTGGCCAACACGCACCCGGAGAGCCTCGCCTCACTGCACATCGACCCGGCCGCCCTCGTCCGCGGTCTGGTCGATGCGGCCGCGGCCTTCGCGCACACCTACTGGGTCGCCTGGGTGCTGGTCGTTCTCACACTGATTCCCGCCCTGATGCTGCCGCGAAAACGTGCTCAGGCCGTCCCCGTCGACACCAAGGCGCCCGGAGCCGTCGTGGAGTGACGCGGGAAATCGCTGTCCAGAACCTGACGTCATGCTGGCGCCGGTGTGCCGGACCCGACAGGTTTGGCGGCAGTCGACGAACGGGAAGAGCGCATGACGACGAACAGCACCGACAAGCACGGCGAGGCAACCGGCTTCCAGGAGCAGGCGCCGTACGAGGCATCGATCGACCTCCGCACCGACTTCGTGATGGTGTACGGGCTCAACGAGAGCACACCGGAGCGCATCGCCCGCTGGCGCGAGGCCGGTTACCGGGTACACCTGATGACCGGCATCTCGTGGGGCACGTACCAGGACTACCTGGACGGCCGGTTCGACGGAGCCCGCCACTGGGCCGACGCCCAGACCGCCGGCGACGGCTCGCCGATCCTGCACGGGAAGAGTCCCGATATCCCGTACATGGTGCCGACCTTCGCCTTCACCGAGTACCTCGTGCAGAAGCTCCGACCGATCATCGAGCTCGGCGTCGAGGGCATCCACCTCGAGGAGCCGGAGTTCTGGGCCCGCGCCGGGTACTCGGAGTCGTTCAAACGCGAGTGGCAGGCGTTCTTCGGTGAGCCGTGGCAGGCCCCGCACAGCACCGCCGAGGCGCATTTCCGGTCCGGACAGCTCAAGCAGCACCTCCTGTCGCGCAGCCTGGATCGGGTCACCTCTGTCCTGCGCGACGATGCCCTCCAACAGGGTCGCGAGGTGCGTTTCTACGTCCCGACGCACAGCCTCCTGAACTACACGCAGTGGCAGATCATCAGCCCCGAGTCGCGGCTGCGGAGCCTGCCCTCGATCGACGGGGCCATCGCGCAGGTGTGGACCGGCACCTCCCGGACCCCCAACGTGTACGCCGGGAAGGTCGCCGAGCGCACGTTCGAAACGGCGTACCTGGAGTACGGCATCGCGCAGGACCTCACCCGCGGCACCGACCGCCGGATGTGGTTCCTGCACGACCCGATCGAGGACCACCCGGACCGCACCTGGGAGGACTACCTGGCCAACTACCAGCGCACTCTGATCGCGTCGCTGCTGCACCCGGGTGTCTCGCGGTACGAGGTAGCGCCGTGGCCGAACCGGATCTTCAACCGCCCGTACCTGCGCGAAGGGTCCACGGAACGGGAGCAGATTCCGCCGGACACCGCGACCAGCTATCTGATCGCCATGAACAGCCTCCGCGACCTCGACCAGCCCGATGTCCGCTGGGCGAACGAAGGCCCGCGGATCGGCATCGCGCTCTCGGACACCGCGATGTTCGAGCGCTGGGCGCCCGGTGGCGAGAGCGGGCATTACGACGGCTTGCAGGACGCACTGGCGCTGGAGGGCCGCGAGCAGCTGCACTTCTCGGACTTCTATGGTCTCGCGCTGCCACCGCTGTGCGACGGGCAGAAGGTCTGTCCGGTGCAGCTCGAGAACGTCATCGACACCCCCGACGCGCTGGACGATGTCGACGTACTCGTCCTGAGCTACGAATTCCAGAAACCGTTGGCGCCCGGCATCCACTACGCGCTGGCCGGGTGGGTCAGCCGCGGGGGCAGCCTGTTGTACGTCGGTGACGGCGCCGACCCGTACCACGAGATCCGCTCCTGGTGGACGGGTCGGTACGAGACCTGCGCCGACCACCTGGCCGAGGCACTCGGCGTGGACCGCAAACGGGACGGCGTGCAGCCGGTCGGTCAGGGCCGGGTGCGGTTCGTGCCGTCCAGGCCGGCCGAGTTCAGCGAATCACCGGAACGCGCCGCCGAGCTGGTCGCGGCGATCCGCGAACTGGCCGAGGCCGGTGGTCATACCTGGGAGACCACCAACTGGCTGTCGGTGCAGCGTGGCCCGTACCTCGTCGGCGCGGTGCTGGAGGAAGCAGGCGGCACGCATGTTGTCGAAGGCAACTACCTCGATCTCCTGGACCCGCAGCTCGGCATCGTCCGCCAGCGGGAACTCGGCCCGGGACAGCTGACCTGGCTGCGCGACCTGACCTATGACGACGAACCTTTGCTGGCCTGCGCCGGCCGGGTCGTCGACTGGCAGCACGACGAGACCACCATCCGCTTCACCTGTGAGGCGCCGAGCAGCGTACAGGTCACGACCGCACTCCGTGTCCCGTCCGAGCCGGCCGCCGTCACCGCCGACGGCACCGAACTCACCGACGTCCGCCACGACCCCGAGAGCGGCATCCTGTGGTTGCGCCATCCCGGCGTACCCGGTGGAACCGCCATCGAGATCAAGCTCTGACACCCCTGCCCCGGGCGGGTCAGCCGCCCGGGGTATTCGTCGGGGACGGGGAGGCGGAGCTGGAGTTGGAGCTGGCGAAGCTGCCGAGGACCTGGTCGGGTGGGGCGGTGAACCGCTCCACCGGCAGGCCGTGCAGGGCGCCGCGCATCGTGGTCTCCCAGATCGGGCCCGCGGTACCCGATCCGGTCGGGTCGATGATGTCCTGGCCGTCGAGCCGCTGGCCGATCAGGTTAGTGTACGGCGGTGTCGCGTCGGCGACCACCGCGGCAGCGGCGAGGTTCGGGGTGTAGCCGGAGAACCACACGGCCAGGTTCTGGTTGATCGTGCCGGTCTTGCCGGCCAGGTCCCAGCTGCCAAACTTCAGGTGCCCGCCGGTCCCACCGGGTTCCATGACCGCGCTGAGGACCCGGTTGACGCCGTCGGCCACCCACGGCTCGAGAACCTGCTTGCAGGACTGCGCGGGAGTGTCGATCGGCCGGCCGTTCAGGTCGGTGATCGAGGTGACGAGCAGCGGCTGGCAGTAGACACCGCGGGCGGCGAAGGTCGCGTACGCGTTCGACAGCATCAGCGGCGTCACGTACCCGACGCCCAGCGTCATCGACACCACCTGGTCGAGCGGCCCCATCGTCTGCGCGTTGTACATCCCGAGGTCGGCGGCGATCGTCGCGATCGGGCACAGTCCGGTCTTCCGGGACAGTTGCAGGAAGTAGGTGTTCACCGAGTAGCGGGCCGCGTCGACCATGGTGAAGTCGCCGCTCCGGGTGGAGTTCTTCGGCTGGTAGTTGAAGTCCCGGGTGTACCCGTGGCAGGTCCGGTACCGGACGCCGCTCAGGTCGATCTGGCCGGGCGAGTTGATCTTGTAGTCGATCGGGATGCGCTGCTGGATCGCGGCGGCGATCGTGAACGCCTTCATCGTCGACCCGTTCTGGAACCCGCCGTACCCACCGGCGTACGACTTCTCGACGTTGTAGTTGTACGCCGTCTCGTGCCGCCCGTTGCCGTACGGCTTGCTCTGCACCATCGCCTTCACCAGCCCGGTCCCCGGCTCGACCACCGTGACCGCGGCGATCGTGTTGTCCCTCGGCTTGCTGTGCTTGTCGATCGAGAACTGTGCGTTGGCCTGGATCCGCGGGTCCAGCGACGTCCACACCGTCAGGCCGCCGGCCTTCACGGCGTGGTCGCGTTCCTGCACGGTGGCGCCGAGCGCGGGATTCTGCAGCAGCTTGGAGACGACGTACTGGCAGTAGAAGGCGTACGCCGAGTTCGCGCAGCCGTTGAGTTCGGGGCGCACCTGCGACAGGTCGATCACCGGCGTCCGCAACGCCGAGTTCGCCTCGGCGACCGAGATGACGCCGAGCTGGAGCATCCGCTCCAGCACCGTGTCCCGGCGCTCGCGGGCCGGCCCGGGGTTGGTCACCGGGTCGTAGCCGCTCGGGTTCTTCACGATGCCGGCCAGCATCGCGGACTGCGCGAGGCTGAGGTCGGCGGCGCCCACACCGTAGTAGTGCTGGGCTGCCGCCTGGACGCCGTACGTGCCGTCACCGAAGTTGGCCAGGTTCAGGTATTTGTCCAGGATCTGGTCCTTGGAGTACGTCTGCTCGAGCGCGATCGCATAGCGCAGCTCGGTCAGCTTGCGCTGGTACGTCGGCGCGATCGCGGCCTGCTGCTCGGCCTTGGTGCGGGCGTTCTCCAACAGGGTCAGCTTCACGTACTGCTGGGTGATGTCCGAGCCGCCCTGCGTGGTCCCGTCGGTGTGGTTGCGGATCAGCGCCCGGAGTGTGCCTTTCAGGTCGAGCGCGCCGTGCTGGTAGAACCGGGAGTCCTCGATCGCGACGATCGCCTGCCGCATACTCGGCGCGATGTGCGCCAGCCCGACCGGGACCCGGTTCTCGTCGTACAGGTACGCGATCAGGCTGCCGTCGGCGGCCAGGATCCGGGTCCGGACCTCCGGTGGCTGCGATCCCAGCTGCTGCGGCACCCGCTGCAGCGAGCTCACCATCTGCTGACTGCCGACCCCGACCAGTCCGGCGAGCGGGATCACCAACCCGGCCGCCAACGCACCCGCCAACGCGCTGACGCCGAAAAACCGCGTCAGCAGTCGTACCCGCTGCCCCGCCCCACGCATCTGTCCAGGCTAGGTCGCTCCTCCGCCCGAGGCACGTGGCTCTCAGCGCCCTACAAGGTTCTTGCATGCAAGGTTGTATGCTTAGGGCTTGTGACCGAGATTCCTGCAGCCGAGCGCGCGTACCTGTCACTGAAGGACGGCATCCTCTCCGGCACTGTCCGCGGTGGGGATCTGCTGAGCGAGGTCGAGGTCGGCGCACCGCTCGGGATCAGCCGAACCCCGGTCCACGAGGCGTTCCTGAGACTGCAGGCCGAGGGGCTGTTGCGACTGGTGCCCCGACGGGGCGCGGTCGTGGTCCCGGTCGAGCCCGGCGAGGCAACCGACGTACTGGAGGTTCGGCGGGCCCTCGAGACCGCCGCCGTACGCCGGCTCGCGGCGACCGGCAACGGGGAGCTGCACGCCACGCTCATCCGGTTGCTCGCGACGCAGCAGGAGCTCGCGGACGCGGGCGACGTGCAGGGCTTCGTGGTGGCCGACGAGCAGTTCCACAGTGCGATCGTCGCGGCCAGCGGCAACGCGCTCTCGCTGCGGTTCTACTCGACCCTCACGGATCGGCAGCGCCGGATGGCCCTGAGCTCGATCGGCGCCCGCACCGAGCACCTCGCCACCCTGGTCGCCGAGCACCGCCGACTGGCCGAGTTCATCGAGCAGGGCGATCCGAACGGCTTCGACACGTCGTTGACGGCCCACCTCACCGCAACCCACGCGGCGTTTCTGGGTGGCGCCCAGTGACTGCTGACGTCCAGGTGCGGGCCGTTCCCGCGGTCCGCGTGGCGGAGCGCGCCTGGTGGCCGGTCGGCCTCGCGATGCTGGTGATCGGGTGGGGCGGCAACCAATTCACGCCGCTGTTGATGGTCTACCGCCAGCACGGCGGGTTCTCCCAACTCGATGTCGACGTCTTCCTCGGCGCGTACGTCGTGGGCCTCGTGCCCGGCCTGCTCATCGCCTCCGGACTGTCCGACCATTTCGGCCGCCGCCCACTGATGCTCGTCGGACTCGCGTCTTCCTTCACTGGCAGCGCTTTGCTCGCACTGGGCGACGTGGCCGGCTACCCCGCACTCTTCGCCGGCCGCGCACTGTCCGGCATCGCAGTCGGCATCGCCATGGCTGTCGGCACCGCCTGGGTGACCGAGCTGTCGGCGTACGCGACCCCCGGAGCGGGCGCGCGTCGATCCGCGATCCTGCTCACGACCGGCTTCGCCGCCGGTCCCGCGTCGGCAGGCCTGCTGGCCGAATGGACCTCTCCCGCTCTCGTCTGGCCGTACGTCGTGCACCTCGCGCTGTGCCTGCCCGCGCTCTGGCTCGTGCTGACCTCATCGGTCGAGACGCGACGCGAGTCCGGCAAGGACATCCGGCTGCTCGACAGGCTGCGGGTTCCTGGCGTCGCGCATCGCCGGTTCCTGCACGTCGTCCTGCCGATGGCGCCCTGGATCTTCGGCTCCGCCGGCGTCGCGTACGCGATCGTCCCGCAGGTCGTCGACGCGTCCCTGGGCAAGTGGGCGCTGTTGTTCACCTCCGGCCTGACCGTCGCCACACTCGTCACCGGAGTGCTCGTCCAGCCGATCGCCCGTCGGCTCGACGACCGTTCCACCGCCCGCGCGGTCGTGGTCTCGATGGCGGTGATGACCGTCGGTATGGCGTTGGCGGCCCTGACCGCTGTGGTGGCCCGTCCGTGGCTCGCCGTACCGGTCGCGCTGGTCCTCGGAGCGGCGTACGGGATCGCGGTCGTCTCCGGACTCCTCGAGGTACAGCGCATGGCCCGGCCCGAGGATCTCAGCCGACTGACCGGCGTCTACTACGCCCTCGCGTACGTCGGGTTCCTGCTGCCCGCCACGCTGGCCTTCCTCGGTCATTGGTTCGGCCTCCCGGCGATGCTGACCGCCGTCGCCCTGACCTGTCTGGCCTGCACACTGACCAGCTCGTCGGGCTGGTCGCGCCACCTGGTCAGCCGAAGCTGAAGGTGTAGGCGGAGACGCCCGGCGAGTACTTCAGCGTCATGGTGTCGCGGTGGACCACCTGGGTGTCGACGAGCGGGTAGGCGTTCGGCGTACCGTTCACGGTGATCGTTCGGTCCGGCTGCCCCGGAATCGAGACCGTGACGGTGCCGTGGCCGGACAGCACGTGGTAGACCTTCGCGGCGCGGTAGTTCAGACGCGCCTGGGCGCCGGTCGCTGCTGTGACGTTCTGCGTGCCGACAGTCCAGTTGCCACCCAGACTGTACGTGTCGTCGGGCTGGTAGGCGTTCAGCCCGAACGCACTCGCGGTCTTCCGCGGCGCCATCGAGCCGGTGCCTTTGAAGTTCTTCGACCGCGAGTACCCGAGATAGGTCTCCGGCGTCAGCCCCTTGCCCGCGACCTCGGCACGCACGCTCCCGTCCACGGGGTCGGGCAGCTTGATCCCCGGGTGTGCCTGGGTGAGCAACTCGCGGATCTGGTTCTCGGTCTGCGCGTAGGACCCCTCACCGAACTTGATCGACCGTACGACGCCGTTCGCATCGATCAGGTACTTCGCCGGCCAGTACTGGTTCCGGTACGCCGTCCACGTCGCCAAATTGTTGTCCTGAGCAACCGGATAGCGGATGCCCTCGGCACGGATCGCGGCGACGACGTTGCCCGCGTCCTTCTCGAACGCGAACTCCGGCGAGTGGATCCCGATGATCTCCAGCCCGAGGTCGCGGTACGCCTTGTCCCAGGCGAGCAGGTGCGGGGTGGCGCGCTGGCAGTTGATACACGAGTACGCCCAAAAGTCGATCAACACCACTTTACCCTTGAGGTCGGTGAGATTGACGGGCTTGCCGTTGAACCACTGCTGCGTGCCCTGGATCGCAGGCGCCGTACCGCACTCGGCGAGCTCGGCGGCGCCGGGCGTGCACTTGGACAGCTCGGTCGACGCGTTCCCGATCGCCGGCGCCAGCGCACCCTGCACGGTCTTGTTCTCCGCGACCTTCTGCTCCAGCCCACTCGTGTACGACGGCAGCGCGCGCTGGATCACGTCCGTGATGTTGAACGCCAACGCCACCGCAAGCGCCAGCATCACCACTCCCCCAGCGATCCGGAAACCCCGCGCACGATCCCGATACGCCTTCACCCGCTGCGAAATCCGCGAACCGGCCGACGCGAACACCAGCAGCGGCAACGCGGCACCGATCGCGAACGACACCGTCAGCACCACCGTGCGCCAGCCGATGTGTCCCGTCGCACCGGCGACCGTGATGGCGGCCAGCACCGGGCCGGCGCACGGCACGTACAGCGTGCCGAGACCCAGACCGAGCACGAACGCGCCGCCGTCCTGACGATTGACCTTCGGCAACCGGTAGAACGGCCGCTCGATCAGATGCCCGAGCGCCGGGAAGATCAACCCGAGGCCGACCAGAGCCAGCACGACCAAGCCGATCCAGCGCAGGAAGTCGTCCGGCAGCCCGAGCGCGGACAGGATCACCGAGCCGGTCAGCGTGAACAGGCTGAAACTGACCACGATCCCGGCGATGATCTTCAGCGGCCGCCCACCACGGCGGACCGGTGCCTCGTCGACCAGGACGCCGCCGCTCGCCGATTGCGCGGGCGCAGATCTTCCCGTCGTACCGGCGAAGAAGATGATCGGCAGCATCGGCAACACACAGGGCGAGACCCCGGTGATCAGACCACCGAGCAGACCGATGAGGGCGAGTGTGACCATGGTGCGACTCCAACGATCGACGACCGAAGCAACACCATCTCATCGGCCCCGACGTCACCTCGGATGGGCCGAAGGCCCGCGATCAGCGCGCGGCGCGAGTGAGAGCCGGGTTGATCAGACCGGGAATCGTCGTTCCGGTGGTTTCCTTGCCGGCGATGCTCGTGACCGCGGTGCCTGAGGTGAACGGGAGTGCGACCGGTGTGCCGTACGTCTGCGCGCCGCGGTTCTCGCGGACGGTGATATGCGAGATGCGGCGGCTGCCCGCGGCCAGCAAGTAGGAAGCGCGGTTCGGGGCGCGCCAGAGCGTCGCGGCGACCACGTTCTGGGAAAACCGGCTGCAGGCGCTGGTGTTCGTCGCCGCCGACACGGGCAGTGCCGCACCCGAGGGAGGCTCCAGCCGGATGCTGGCCTGGCCGCCGCCGGTCCAGGTATCCAGCCGCAAGCACGTCCAACGAGCCGTGCCACCCGTGGGGAGCGTCTGTTCGGCGAACGCCCAACTGTTGATGAGCCGCGCCGAATTGTTGCGCCAGGCATCCAAACTGCAAGCGTGCAAGGCCCACGAGTTGCGCGCGTCGGTGCTCAGCACCTCGCGCGGCGGGCGTGCCGCTCCCCCGTCCGGCGCCGGCATATAGGTGAGGTGCGTGGGCACGAAGGCATCCAGGTCCGCGAGCACGAACGCGTGCTTCTCCGCCACCGCGGGCGAACTGCGCAGTTCGAGAACGAACCGGCTCCGGCAACCGGCACCGCCCGCGGGAACCGCAGCGGTGAGCCCGTTCGTCACCGCGAGCGGACGCGACACCGCATCCCGTACGGCGAGATCGCGCACGCCGGCACCGGCGATCCACGGCGCGAGCAGATACCTGCGGCCCTGCGGACCACGGCTCACGACGAGCGCCGCCGACGTCATCAGATCGGCCGAGTCGACCCGGTCCAGCCGCAGACTGCCGCGGCCGGCGGCCTCGGTGTAGCGGCCGAGCCGCTGACCGTCGTACACCACCACGACCAGGGATCCGTCGACGTTGCCGGCGTACAGCACCGAGGGCGGGGTCGTCGGCGCCACGGTCGACGTACCCGGGGCCGCGTCGATCTGCGCTTGCTTCTCCCAGAAGCGCCACATGCGGTCCTGCAAACCCTTGTCCTGCAGGAGTTCGCCGCGCGCGGGCCACGCACTGAAGTCGAGCTTGGAGGTACGGCGCCACTCGTCATCCGAGGCCGCCGCGCTGAAGGAGGCCTGCCGCGCCGGGCCGCGCGAGTCCGCCACGCCCATGCTCGTCGCCTGCGGCTGCGTCGTGGAGTCGCCGTTCAGCCGCCAGATCAGGCCGGCCGCGACCAGACCGAGCACCACGAGCACGGCCGGGATCGCCAGCAGCGCGAACCGCGGTCGCGTCCGCCGATTCCACTCCGGCGCCAGCTTCACCGCGCACGGGTCGAAGATCTGATCGGCTGGAACCGAGATCTGCCGAGCCGCGGCGAGCACATTCTCCGGCGCGGTGATCCCGGCATCGCGCAGTACCCCGACCAGCGCATCGTCCTCGAGCCCGGACCGGTGCAGCAGCGCCCACGCCGCACGCACCTCCGGCGCGGACCGGTACAGCTCGACCTCGCTCTGCAGCGGCTGCAGCGAATCGGTCACCGGGAAGAACCGCAGTCCCCGAATCCCCATCCAGCGCGGAACAGAACGCGCGACCAGAGCTTCCCTGATCGCCACGCTGAACACCGTGTCCGGCGTACCGTCTTCGAGGCCTTGGACGATCGCGTGCGCGAGCAGCACTCGGCGGTGCCGGCCGAGTCTGACCGGGGTGGCCAGAAAGACGACGTTCACCAACGCGTCGTACGACTGGGGAACCACCGTGCCGGCTTGTCCGCGACGCATGAATCTACTTCCTGTCAGGCCCCGTACTGCTCAGACCGAACTACAACGAGTAGTCATCGATCGCGTTACGCCACTGATCGATCGGCGCGTCCCGGCCACCAGAAACGGTCTCCCAGCAGGAAAGCCAGCGCCGGTACGACGACAGTCCGCACCAGCAACGTGTCGAGGAGTACGCCGACGCACACGATCACACCCACCTGCGTCAACGTGATCAACGGCAGCACGCCGAGTACCGCGAACACGGCCGCGAGCAGCAACCCAGCGCTGGTGATGACGCCGCCGGTGACCCGCAACGCGGTGAGCATCCCGTCGCGCGTGCCGGACGTGGCCGCCTCCTCGCGGGCCCGTGTGGTCAGGAAGATGTTGTAGTCGACCCCGAGCGCGACCAGGAACAGGAACGAGAGCAAGAAGACCGAGCCATCCAACGCGGGGAACCCCAACAAGTGGTCGAACAACAGCCAACTCGCACCGAAGCTCGCGAAGAACGACGCGATCACCGTCAACAGCAACAGCACCGGCGCGAGCACCGACCTGAGTACGGCGACCAGCACCGCACCGACCAGCAACAGGATCAACGGGATGATCAGCAACCGGTCGCGCTGATCGGCCTTGTCCACGTCGAGCGTCTCGGCAGGGCCGCCGCCCACCAGCACCGACCCGCCGTCGACGACATCAAGCGCACTCCGCAACCCGCGGACAGCATCGACCGACTGGGAACTCCCCGGCTCGGACGACAGTACGACGTTGAAGGACACGACCTCGTCGCTCTTCCGGTCCGGCGTCACCTGGGCCACGCCGTCGACCGTTCGTGCGACCCGGGCGATCTCGTCGGCCGCCGAGGCCGGCCCGACGACAACCACCGGATCGGTGCTGCCAGCCGGGAACGCCTGCGCCAATACCTTGGCGCCCTTGACCGCCTCGGGCTCAACGCGGAACTGCTCGTTCTGTGCGAGTCCGGTGCGCGCGCCCAGTCCACCGATGGCGAGCCCGGCCAGGACGATCAGGGACGCGACCAGGATCAGGGCGGGTCGCTTGAGGACCGCCGTACCGAGGCGACCCCAGAGCTTTCCTTCGGACGCCTGGTCGCCGACGCGCGGGACGAAGGGCCAGAAGATCCGCCGCCCGAACAACGCCAGCGCGGACGGCAGCACGACCAGCCCGGCGAGCATCGCGAACGCGATGCCGATGATGCAGGACACCGCGATTCCCTGCAGGGTCTCGGTACTGGCGAGCAACAGCAGGGCCAGCGCGCCGATGACCGTTCCACCGCTGGCGAGAATCGGTTCCGCGACCCGGCGTACGGCGATCTGGAGTGCGACCAGCGCGTCGTCGTTCTGCCGGAGTTGCTCGCGGTACCGGGCGATCAGCAGCAATGCGTAGTCGGTCGCCGCGCCGAAGACGAGGACGCTCGCGATGCCGGAAACCTGTCCGCCGCCGGGGAGGCCGAGCCGCGCGAGCACCTGCTCGGACAGACCGGTGGTCGTCTGCTCGGTCAGGCCGACAACGAGCAGCGGCACGAGGACGAGGCCTGGGCTGCGATAAGTGATCAGCAGCAGGATCGCGACCACGATCGCCGTGACGAGGATGAGATTGGTATCCGCGCCGTCGAAGACCCGGACGAGGTCAGTGGTGAACGCGGCCGGGCCGGTCACCGCCGCCTGCACACCGGAGGGCAGGTCCTTCAGGTCGGCGCGGAGCTTGTCGACCTGCTTGCTGATCTGATCGTCGTCGCCTGATGGCAGCGTCAGGATCGCCAGCGCGACTGTTCGTTCCTCCGACACCTGAACGGGCACCCGTACGCCCAGTGCCGAGGCGCGCTTCTGGATCTCGCCCTGTTGTGCCGCGTCGAGTGCCGCGCCGTCCGGCCGGTTGAAGACGATCAGCGCCGAGGTCTCGTCGGTGGCGCCGGGCAACTGGTCGCGGAGCCGCTCGACCTCGGCGGACTCGACCGACGACGACAGTCCGGTCGCCGAACGAGCCGTCGCGGCCTCGGGCTTCGGACTCAGCAGGGCGACGGCCGCCACCGCCAGCCCGAGCAGGACGAAGACCACCGCGGCGCGTCGGGAGGACGGCAAAGCTTTAACTCGGAACACGAGAATCTCCAGAATCTAGTATCTCGATTATCAAGATATTAGACCGTGGCGTTCCGCAGCCTCTCACCGGGTCCGGGGCTCAGGCCTCGTCGGCGAGATCGGCGCGGTACTGCTGGAAGGCCTCCAGGGTCGCCGAGAGGTAGCGCGCGACGACCGCGAGCTCGGCCTCGCTGAACTGCCGCGTGACGCTGTCGTGCAACTCCCCCAGCGGGCCGAAGAACCGCCCGGCGAGCTCCAGACCGGAGTCGCCGTAGTGCAGGATCACGCGGCGTCGGTCGGCGGTGTCCCGCTCCCGCCGGACGTGACCGGCGCGCTCGAGCCGATCGATCAGGCTGGTCACCGTACCGGTCGAGAGCCCCAGGTCGGTGGCGAGTTCACCGGCCGTGAGCGGATGCCCGGAGCGGCCGGCAACCAGGATCCGGGTCAGCGCCTCGACATCGGTCGAGTGCACGCCGTTGCGCTGGCCGAAGACGTGACCGATCCGCTGACCCTCGGCCACCAGCGCCTGCGTCAGCCGGGTCAGCTCATCGCGACGACGGCCCGTTTCTCCCATCGCGACGACACCTCCGAGAAAACTCGACAACCGAGATAAATTACCATGTCGAAAGGCGTCGTCCCCGTTCGTAGCGAGGGTGAGAGACCGGCAACGGACCGGTCCGGTCATCGCTAGGAGCACTCGGATGGAATCCATCGCGCGCCGCCTCTGCCAGCAACTGCTGGAGCCGATCCACCTCGTCGCCTACATGGCCGAGGAGCCGACCGAGGAAATCAACGCGCTCGGCTTCGAGGGCTACTGGCCGGGGTACTTCGCAGCGCGGTCGGCGCCGCTCGGCAAGGTACCCGCCGAAGTCGTCGACGCCCTCTTCTACAACTTCGCCCCCGGCGAGGTCGCCGCCTACATCCCGAGCGTCTGGGAGGTCACCACTCCCGAAGCGGCGCTCGCCGCCCGCGAGCGGGGCGCGGTCAAGGCCCTCCGCCGCATCCTCGGTGACCTGGCCGACTCCCCCGAACTGGCCCGCGCCGCCGACCTCGCCACCAAGATCGCGTTCAACGCCCCGCCCGCGGGCCGCATCCTGTACGCCGGTCTGCGGTCGCTCCCGGTTCCGGACGAGCCGGTCGCCCGGATCTGGCACGCGGCCACGCTGCTCCGCGAACACCGCGGCGACGGCCACACGATCGCGCTGGTCGCCGCCGGCATCGACGGGCAGAAAGCCCACGTGTTCCAGGCGATCGACTGGGGCATGAAGCCGAGGGACTACGGACGGCTCAACCCCCTCACCGACGACCAGCTCGCCACCGTGGTCGACGGCCTCCGCGCCCGCGGCCTGGTCGACGAGTCCGACCAGTTCACCCCCGCCGGCCGCGACCTCAAGAACCACATCGAGTCCGTCACCGACACCCTGGCCGCACCGGCCTACGCGATCCTGAGCCCCCACGACGTCGACCAACTCACCGCCGACCTCACCCCAATCGCCGCCCACATCGCGGCCAACGGCTACAGGTAGGTGCTGAAGAAGGTCGTCAGCCTCGCCACGGCAGGTGTCACGTACTCCGGCTTGTCGTAGAGGTCGACGTGAGTTGCGCCGTCGATCCACGACAGTTCCTTGGGGCCTTGGGCTCGTTGATAGGCCTCGACGCTCATCCACGAGGTGACGGCTGCTGAGCCGGCGATGAGGAGCAGGGGGCGTGGGGCGATCAGGTCGACTGTGCGGAAGGCGTCGAAGGTGATGATGCGGTCGACGCTCGACCAGGTCAGTGTCTTCGCGGAGCGCGGGTGCATTCCGCGCGGCGTGCAGTAGTACTCCCAGCCTTCGAACACGTGCTGACCACCCTGCCGCGCAACCTCTTCGGTCGCCGGGAACAGGTCGAAGGACTGGACGCCGCCGTCCCGAGCTTCCGCCGTACGAGCAGCTGCGGCGGCGTCGAGCAGGGACTGCAGTACGGCGGGATCCTGCGTGCCGTCTGCGCCCAGCCGGAACTGGCGGGCGATGTCGGCGGCGCTCACGGTCGCCACCGCCTTGATCCGGTGGTCGGTGCCGGCCGCGGCGAGGCTGTAGCCGCCGGACGCGCAGATGCCGAGGACGCCGATCCGGTCCGCATCGACGTCCGGCCGGGTGGTCAGGAACGACACGGCGGCCTTCAGGTCCTCGATCCGCTGCGCGGGATCCTCCAGCCCGCGCGGCTCACCGTCGCTCGCTCCCTGGTACGCCGCGTCGAACGCGAGCGTGACGAAACCCTGCTCGGCGAGCAGGCGGGCATACAAACCAGCCACCTGTTCCTTCACGCCACTGCCAGGGTGGCCGACGACGACCGCCGGAGCGGGTCCGTCGATGCGAGGTGCGTAGAGGTGTCCGGCGAGCTTCAGGCCGGCGCTGACGAAGCTGACGTCGATGGGCTCGACTGCGTGCTGCTGTTGTTCGGTCATGGCTCCACAGTCGGCGCCGGCCGAACCTGGTTCCAGGGAGGGTTTTGCCTAGGCAAGCCAGTACCAGGCACGGATGCCATCCCTAGGAGACACTTGGATCATGAACGAACTCGGCGAGTTTCTCCGCTCGCGGCGCGCCGCCCTCGAACCGCATCAGGTGGGACTGCCGGACGACGGACGCCTTCGCCGAGTGCCCGGCCTCCGCCGCGAGGAGCTCGCCCAACTCGCGCACGTCAGCATCGACTACATCGTCCGCCTGGAACAGGGCCGCACCCGTCGCGTCTCGCGGCCCATTCTCGACGCCCTCGCCGACGCGTTGCAACTCGCAGACGACGAGCGCTCCTATCTCTTCACCGTCGCCGACGTCGCACCCACTCAACGCCCGACCCGACCGGCGGTGGCACCGCACCTCCGGCAACTGCTCGACACCATGCACGACGTCCCCGCGATGGTGCTCAGCCGCACCATGGACGTGCTGGCGTGGAACCGCGGCGCCGTCGCACTCCTCACCGATTTCGAGGCCTTGCCGTCCGCGCACCGGAACCTGATCCGCCTCACCTTCCTCGACCCGCAGTTCCGTTCGCTGTACGCCGACTGGACGCGATCGGCACGCGAGTGCGTCGCCGTACTGCGGATGGAGGCCGGCCGCACCCCTGGCGATCCGGCGCTGAACTCGTTGATCGGTGAGCTCAGCGTCCACGACGCCGACTTCCGGAACTGGTGGGCGACCCATCAAGTTCGTGGCCCGCGGCAACTGACCAAGACCTACGTGCACCCGGTCGCCGGCGAGCTCACGCTCGACGTGCAGCAGTTCACCGTCGACACCCACCCGGAGCAGTTCCTGGTCGCGTACACGGCCGCCCCCGACACCCCGTCGTACGACGGACTTCGCTTCCTGCTCCAGATGGCTGAGTACACACCGCGATGACGTCGACGGCCGGAGTGCGGCGCGAGAGTCTACGAGCATCTGGCCTGGACGCGGCCGTGCAGATGCTGAACCGCATGTACCCGGCCCGGCTGCACCTCGTCGGCCGGAACCGTGACGACGGCTTCCTCGCTCTCAGTACGGCGGACGGTGGCGGCGTCGGCGCCGATCGGTGCCGAATGCAGATGAGCTTCAACAGCCGCATCTACTCGTGGCGGGACCTCACCGCGGTCTGGCTGGTGAACGGCCGGCTCGGGGCCGACGACCGCGCCGGCGCGCACAACCTCACTGCCGGCGACTCCTTGATGTACTCGAGCAACGACATGATGAACTTCCGCGCCGAGCCGCTCGAGCTCGTCGTCGTGCGGGTCCCGCAGGCCGAGGTCGACCGAGTGGCGGCCCGGCGGTGCGACGTCGTACCGAAGCAGCTGTGGCCCGGCGCCGGCCGGCCGGTGTCGCGGGCGATGAACCTGCACTGGCAGGCACTCAGCGGTTTCGTCCGCCAGACACTCGGCACGGCACCGTCGATCGCCGACAACCCGCTGGTCGCCGCGCAGCTGTTCGAGTACGTCGCCACGTCGATGCTGACCGTCTTCCCGAACGCGACGATGCAACTCGACCACCTGCCGTCCCCCGGCTCGGTCGGTACGGCGAGTCTGCGCCGCGCGACGGCGTACGCCGACGCGAACGCGGCCGAGCCGATCACGGTCGAGGACATGGCGACGGCCGCCGGCACCAGCGCGCGGGCACTGCAGTACGCGTTCCGCCGGCACCTGTCGTGCACGCCACGTCAGTACCTCCGCCGCGTCCGGCTCGAAGGCGCGCACCGCGAACTCCAAGAGGCGGACCCCAACAGCGGCGACACCGTCGCCGACATCGCGCTCCGCTGGGGCTTCGCCTCAACTGGTTGGTTCAACCAACACTACCGAGCGACATACGGCCAGTCGCCCGGTACGACGTTGCGCGACGGTTGCTAGGTCAGGTCATCGCAGCGACGCGGGTGGCGAGTTCGTGCCGGTACACCGGCCGCGCCACGTCGGTGGTGTGGGTGAGCGTGCCGTCGCGCAGCATCTCGTGGATCTCGTCGACGCCGACACTGAGACTGCGCGCGGCGACCGACAACGGCAGCCAGCCCTGGCGCAGCCGCGCGAGCACCTCCACGTCCTGATGTCGCAGCGGGAATTCCTTGCCGTAGGCATGCAACAGCCCCGCGGCGATCAACCGCCGTACCCCGGTCTGGCCGAGGCCGAGCTCGGCGCCGGCCTCCGCGACGGACATCCATCGGTCCAGGCCGACCTGGACGACGTCCGAGAGCAGCAGCCGGCGATGCGCACGCGACCGGGCCGGCAGCCGTCCCGCGCGCACCAGCCCGACCACCCGCGGTGGCGACACGCCGAGCAACGCCGCCGCCTGAGCGGTTGTGATCAGCGGATCGTCGACCATGATCGGCTCCCCGAGCAACTCGGCCAACCGCTCCCGATACTCCTGACCCAATGCCTTTTCAGCCACTGCAGCCCCTCCCCAGTTCGCTGCCGCACGCGAGCGGTTGACGGACAACACGCTCTGTAGCCATTGACTCATGATCAGATCTACACGGGCGAGGATCGAAATTCGCTCTCCGGCCGACCCCTTCGGATTCCGGAGTCCAGCCGGCAGGTGGAGCGGCTGGCTACTGTCGTTGTATGAGTCGACTCGTGGTGGATGCGCCGATCGTTGGTGTGACTGTGTATCCGGATCGCGCGCGGGTGACCCGGCGCGGGCGGATCGCGGTGCCGGCCGGGGACCAGACGGTGTCCCTCGAACCGCTCCCGCTGTCCCTCGAACAGGACTCGGCCCGGGTCTCCGGCCGCGGGCCGGCCACCGTGCTGGGTGTGGACATCGCGACACAGCACCACCCACAGGCACCTGACGAGGCCGTCGCCGAGCTAGAACGCGAGCGCCTCGACGCCCAGAACCACGTCGCCGAGCTGACGGACGCCGACGACGTACAGGCGCAGGTGGACGCCTTTCTCACTCAGCTCGCTCGGCGCGCCGGGGGGAGCTTCGCGCGGACGCTGGCGTCGAGCGAACCAGGCGCCGAGCTGGGTGACTTCACCGAGTCGCTCGCCACCCGGCTCTCCGCCGTACGGGCCACGCGCCGGGAGCTCGCCGCACAGCGGCACGACGCGGACCAGCGTCTCGCGGCGGTCGAGCGTCGGCTGACCGCGATCACGAAGCAGCGCGTGCCGGACCGGCACGCCGCCGCCATCGCCTTGGCGGTGGAATCCCAGGCCGAGGTCGAGATCGAGCTCTCGTACGTCGTCCCCGCCGCCGGCTGGACCAGCTCGTACGACGTCCGTCTTACCGGCGACCGCCTCACGCTGAACTGGTACGGCCTCGTCACGCAGCAGACCGGCGAGGATTGGCCGGAGTGCGACCTGACACTCTCGACCGCGCGGCCGACCGTCACGGCGAAGATCCCCGAGCTCGACCCGTGGTACCTCGACCGCTTCCAGCCTCCGGTGCCCGTCGCCGCCCCGGCACCCGGCGCCTGGGACGGGACCGAGACATTGCAGTCCGCGCCCGCCGGACCACGTCTCGGGATGCAGATGGCGGCACGCCGAGACCGGGCGTTCGCCGATTCGGAAGCGATCGTCGAGCAGGGCGTCACCGCCGCGAGCTACACGCCGCCCCGGCCGATCGCCGTGCCCGCGGACGGCGCGACGCACCGCGCCACGATCGCCGCGATCGACCTCGAGGCCAAGCTCGACTACGTGACCGCCCCGGTCCGCTCGACCGACGTCCACCTGCGCGCGACCGTCCTGAACTCGTCCGCGCACACCCTGCCCGCCGGACGCGCCGCGGTCTTCCACGACGCGGACTTCGTCGGCTCGGCCGCGCTCCCGCTGTGGGCCCCCGGCGAGGACGTCGAGCTCGCCCTCGGCCTCGACGACCGGATCCGCGTCGAGCGAAAGCTGGTACGCCGGGAAGCCACCAAGGCGACCCTCGGCTCGACCCGGCGCCGTCAGGTCGAGTACGAGACCCGGATCGAGAACCACACCCCACGCAGCGCGCGGATCACGGTCCTCGACCAGCTGCCGGTGGCCCGCGACCACGAGATCACCATCAAGCCGATCAGCACCCATCCGGACCCGGCCGAGACCACCGAACTCGGCGTCATCACCTGGAAGCTCGACCTCGCCGCCGGCGCCGAAACCACCGTCCGGCTGGGTTTCCGCGTCGACACCGGCAAGTCCGTCGACCTCACGGGTTGGCGCGAATAGCCGCTAGGTGATCTCGAGGTTGGCCATCATCCCCATGTCCTCGTGTTCTGCGTTGTGGCAGTGGAACAGGTACCGCCCGCGGTAGCCGTCGAACCGGGTGATGATCTCGGCGGACTCCCCCGGGCGCAGCGACACCGTGTCCTTCAGGCCCGCGTCGTGCGGAAGCGGCGCGTGGCCGCCCCGGGACAGCACCTGGAACCCCACGAGGTGCAGATGCACCGGGTGGTGGACGTCGGCAATCAATCGCCAGATCTCCACATCTCCCAGCCGCGTGGTGACATCGGTGCGATCCGGCGCGAACGGCCGGCCACCGATCAGCCATCCGTGCCCGTCCCCGAGTTGCCCGGCGCGGAACGCGAAGTCACGGACCCGCACCGCCTCCGATCGCTGCCACTGCGGCAGATCCTCCGACAGCACAGGAGGAATCCGGCTCGCGTCGGCCGCCTTCTGTACGACGTCGAACGCCATCACGTCGCGCGTCCGCCCGGTCCCCGCGCGATTCACGATCCGCACCCGGCTTCGTACCGGGACCTCGGTGAAGTCGACAACGACGTCGTACCGCTCGGCGGGCGCGATCGGCAGGTTGCGATGCCTGACCGGTTCCCGAAGCAGGCCCTGGTCGGCGCCGATCTGGACGAGATCGAGTCGCCGTCCGTCGTCGAGTACCGCCTCGAGGTCGTAGTGCCGGGCGTTCGAGGCGTTCAGGATCCGTAGCCGGTACCGGGCCGCGTCCACCTCATGCACCGGCCACGGGGCACCGTTAACCAGGATCACATCACCCAGAACCCCTGCCATATAAGGCTCCTGGGCACCCGGCTTGGACCGCAGCGTCGGATCCAGGGCGGGATAGCTGAACGATCCGTCGGCGGCGAAGGCCCGGTCGGCGATCATCAACGGCAGCTCCCGCGCCCCCGCCGGCAGACCGAGCGAGTCCTCGGCGTCATCGCGGACGATGTGCATCCCGGCCAGCCCGCGCCAGATCGCCGGCGCGGTGAAGTCCATCCGGTGATCGTGGTACCAGAGCAAGGTCGGCCGCTGATCCAGCGGGAACGTGTACTCCCGTGTCACCTCGGTCGTCGTCGCCCGCGGATCGTGCATCCCTTGCATTCCTTGCATACCAGTCATTCCCGGCATCTCGTGGGACATGTGATCCGGGACCCAGCCCGTCGGCAGCACGAGGTCGGTCGGGTAGCCGTCGGACGCCGGTGGTGTCCGCCCGCCGTGCAGGTGGACGACCGTCGGCACCGGCAACTCGTTGCGGTGCGCAACAGTGATCGCCTGGCCCCGTCGCGACTCGATGGTCGGTCCGGGGAACGTCCCGCCGTACGTCCACAACCCGGTCCGCAGCCCCGGCAGGATCTCCGCGGTCACCTCCCGCTGCACGATCTCGTACCGCTTCACACCATCCACCACCTTCACCGGCGCCAGCACCGAAGGCACCGGCAACGGCACCTCGAACGCCGGCGGCAGCGGTACGTCGCTCCGCAGCAGCGCCCCCGTCTGCGCCGGACGCCGCGCCAGCGCCGCAGCACTCGACAACCCACCCGCCGCGACCACCCCGAGCGCGCCACCGATGCCGAACAGTTGCCGTCGGCTCATTCGCTCAGGCAATGTCAGCACCCACCTCAGGCTCGGTCCGACGCACAATCGGCTGACGCCAGACGGACACGAACAGCAGGACCACTGCGGCCACCGTGATCACCCCGAGCGGGATGTGCAGCCACAACGCACCGTCCATTCCGGCGAAGTACTGGACCGTCTCGGCGGCCACCACCGCCAGCGATGCGACGAACGGCCAGACCTGCCGCAGCCGCACCCAGACGACGACCGCGACGATCACTTGCAGATAGCCGATCGACGTCACCACGTCCGCGCCGGCCGCGTGCAACCGCAGACCGTCGAAGTCACCACTCAGATACACGCCGGCGAACACCGGCTGGGCGCAGATCGCCACCAGATGCGCGCTCACCACGCTCCGCAGTACCCACCCGCTGGTCATCGGGCAGCCTCCTCACTCAGGTTCTCGATGCGAAGCGACACTATGATTCGAGAGTTATGAGCGTCCAAGACCAATATCGCTATCCAGTTATGATCGAAACGGCATAATCGAGAGGACCGCGGTGGATCTCACCATGCTCCGGCAGTTCGCCGTCGTCGCGCGGCTCGAGCACCTCAGCCGGGCCGCCGACGAACTGCACGTCGCCCAGCCATCCCTCAGCCGCACCATCGCCCGCCTGGAGAGCGAGCTCGGTACGCCGCTGTTCGACCGCGCGAACCGACTACGGCTCAACCCGACAGGTGAACTGTTCCGCGGGTACGTCGAACGCGCGCTCGGTGAGCTCGACGCCGGACGACGGGCCGTCGCCGAGGCGACCGAACAAGGCTCGGGTGCCGTGCGGGTCGCCGCCGAGACCTTCCTGGCCCTGACCGAACCGCTGGCTGCCTTCAAGCGCGATCATCCGGGCATCGAGATCGAGCTCCGGCAGATGTCGCCCGCGGACATGCCCAGCCAGTTGCGCGCACAGGACGTCGACTTCTGCGTCGCCTCCCAACCGGTGCCCAGCGCCGGCTTGGAATCAGCCGTCCTGCTGGACGAAGCCGTGTACGTCGTGACGCCGCTCGACCATCCGCTCGCAGGCCGCACCACGGTGACCGTCGACGACCTCGCAGACGAGCCGTTCGTCACGGCCCGGAGGGGCCACTGGCAACGACGCTTGCTCGACCGACTGTTCACCGAGAGGGGTCTGACACCGCGGGTCGTCTGCGAAAGCGACGAGGCGGGGACGATCCAGGAGCTGATCCGGACCGGCCTCGGCATCGGCTTCAATCCGGAGATCGCCCGCCGATCGATGCCCGACTATCCAGTCGCGTGGCTCATCGTCGACCATCCCGAGTGCCGGCGTACGCTCTCGTTGCTTTGGAGTGCGGACAGCCGACTGTCGACGGCCGCGCAGTTGCTGCGGACCGCTATCACCGGGTGGGACTGGACGCCTCGATCAGAGTGAGCCGTCCAACCAGGATCTGGCGACCTCGAACTTCTTCTCCAGCCGAGCCCGGACGGCATCGGCGACGAGCTGCTCGAGCCGGCCGCCGACCACCGGGACGGACGCCGTCACCTGCAGGTCGAACGCCTGCGCGGTCCCCCGGCCGTCGGGCACGATGCGCGTCGTACCGATCAACTTCACCGGTACGCCGGTCAGCTCGCCGTCGACATCCGCCTCACGCGCACCGTTGACATCGGCGCGATGCCAAACCTTGCTCTGCGCAAGCTCCAGCGTGCTGCCGACGAACCGCCGCGCGACCACCGGGACGTCGGAGGCCTTCGTCTGCCAGTGGAACCGCACCGCCAGGTCGTCACCGTCGTCCCCCACCACGACGTCGTACGACTGCGCCCGCATCCGCTCGAACACCTGCTGCTGGAACGTGACATCGGTGATCATCGCGAACACTTCCTCCGGAGAGGCGTCGTACGACGTGGCGAGAGACAAATCCATGCGCCCATCTTGCCCGACCCCTACCGAGCGGTCACGAGTACTGCAGCTTCCGGCCTCCCGATCAGGACAGCACCAGCCGCAGCCGCAGCTTCGGCGGTTCCTCAGCGATCACCTGAAAACCAAGGCGTTCGTACAACTCCCGCGCACGATTCAGTTGCAGCACGTGCAACTCGACGGCCGCCGCACCTGACTCTCGCGCACGCTCCACGAGCCGCCGCAACAACGTCGTACCGACACCCCGCCCCTGCGCCTCGGGAGCGATCTCGATGCGGGAGATGTAGTACGTGCCGTCCGCGTCTGGAGCGGCCTGCAGCATGCCCGCGCGGCGGCCGTCGACGAGCACGATCTCGATCGTCTCCGGACGGAACCAGTTCCGGTGGAACTGCCGTTGCACGGCGTCGTCCCACGGGCCCCAGGTCGCCTCGATCACGTCGCCCAGCGTCCGGCGGTGCAGGTCGTACAGGAACTCGCCGTCGGCCGACGTGGCAGGTCGCAGCCGGACGTCTTCCACGCCCCCTCCTCACACCTGTTGCCCTACGCAACTACCAGTCGCCGTCGCGTCAGGGCCGGCACGACGACGTAAGCGATATCGAAGTGATTTTCGGTACGTAGTGAAAGGGGCGTGACACGATGCGCAACCTTGTGTAACCTTTTCGTGATGTTCACGGCGTAGCTGACTGAGAACGGGGCTTGGGAAGCGCATGGAGCATTTCGCACCGGGCGGTGCATGACCGAGACATGTCCACACATGTGTCTGTACACACGCATACCGCCACCGACACAGACGACGAGGACGCACTGATCCGGCTCGCGCAAGCGGGCGATGGACCGGCCTTCGGCCGGCTCTGCGATCGGTACCTGCCGTCGATCTACCGCTACACCTACAGCAAGACCTCGTCCCGCAGTGTGGCCGAGGACCTGACCAGCGAGACGTTCCTGCGAGCGTTCCGCGCGATCGGCAAACCACGGGCGCGGCTGAACTTCGCGGCGTGGCTCGTCACCATCGCCCGGAACGTGGTGATCGACCATCACCGGTCCGGCTGGAGCCGGCTCGCGGTCGTCACCGACGAGGTCGATCCACAGGTCGACGAGTCGGCCGGACCGGAGCAGGCGGCGCTCGCGTCGGTGAGCGAAGCCGCACTGCGCGGCGCCATGGCCGGGCTGCCCGACGACCAGCGTGAATGCCTGCTCCTGCGGTTCTTCACCGGCTTGTCGATCAGCGAGACCGCGGCCGCGATGGACCGCACCGACGGCGCGGTGAAGCAACTGCAGTTCCGCGCCACCAACCGCCTGCGCGGATTGATCAAGGATCGTTGAGGTCTGCGGGAGGCGCCGTGGATGAACGCGGGCGAAACACCGACGCGGAGTCCTTGCGCACCTATCTACCTTCCGGTAGGAAAGGGCGGGTGCCATCCGGCTCACGGCCGTGACACGGCCGATCCATCCATATCTCACGGGGAGATATCGCATGAGCAATCCTTACGACGACAACGGATCGTCGGACCGTTCCGGTGACCAGGGCAACGACTTCGGCGCGGATTCCAGCGGAGGGGAATCCCGCGGCGACAGCTCGTACGGCCAGGGCAACCAGGGCGACGACGGCAACGACAGCCAGGGCGGTTACGAGAGCCGGGGCAACGAGAACGACAGCGACAGCCAGGGCAATGACTACGGCCAGGGTGGCGGGTCGGAGCGCTCCGGCAACGAGTCCGGTGGTGACTACGGTCAGCGCGAGGAGTCGGGTAGCAGCAGCTACGGCTCCGGCGACGACTCGCGGGGCGGGAACGACTACGGCCAGAGCGGTGACTCCGGCGACGACTCGCGCGGTGGTAACGACTTCAGCCAGGGCGGCGAGTCTGGTGGTGACAGCGGCTACGGTCAGCGCGAGGAGTCCTCGCAGCAGGGCGGCTACGGCCAGGGTGGCACCGAGGGTTCGTCGGACGGCGGCTTCGGCTCGTCGAACGACGGCGACAACAACAGCTACGGCAACTGAGCGGAGATCTGACCATGGGTGTCTTCGACAACATCAAGAACGCCGCGGAAGGCCTGAAGGACAAGGCCACCGACCTGGTCGACGGCCACGGTGACAAGGTCGGCGAAGGCCTGGACAAGGCCGGCGACTTCGTCGACGAGAAGACCGGCGGCCAGTACGGCGACAAGATCGACGCCGGCGTCGACAAGGCCAAGGAAGGGTTGGACAACCTGGACGGCCAGAACGACGACATCCCGGACAACCAGGGCTGATCCGGCCCTGATCGAACTGCCGGAGGCGGTCGTGGACCTTGTCCGCGGCCGCCTCCGGCACGTCCGGCCTGCTAGAAGTCGTCGTCAGGCATGTCGACAGTGGCCAGCTTGATCAACCGTTCGGCGACCTGCGCGCAGCGTTCCTCGGCCCGGCCGCGCGCCGCACCGGCGTACCGCAGGCGGGCGGTCGCGGTCAGTGGGTCGGACCAGACTTCAATCAGCGCCCCGCCCGGTCGCGGCTGCACCTTGACCGCGATCCGCACCCAGCCACCCAGACCACTGCGCAGCCGTACGACGAGTTCGTGGTCCGGCCGCCAGCTCTCGACCACCGCGACGATCAGGTGCCGGTTGTGCGCGTGCCGCGCCCGCAGCTCCTTGCCGGTGTCGCGTTCCAGCGTGCTACCGGCCTCGGGCCAGTTGTGCGCGGGCCGGAGCTCGGACGGTACGGCGATCATCCAGTCGGCGAACGTCGCGGGATCCCGCAGCACCGCCGTCACGGCGTCAACGCCAACGGCGCCGAACCGCCATGCCATTACCATCCGAAGCCGCTTCCCTGTCCGCTGCCCGTACCTGGACCTGGACCTGTGTCTATCAGGTAGCGCCCTCGCCCGGCAGCACCGGCATCGGCGATTCCGATGCCGCAGGCAACATCGCACCACAGTCGGCCCGCAAGGTCTGCCGGACCGCGGTCACGGGTCCACCATAGCGGCGGGCAGGACCAGTTCGAAGGTCGCGCCGACCGTGCTCGGGGCGAGCCGCAGCTGGCCGCCGAACCGGTTCGCCACGTCGTGCGCGAGCGCCAGGCCGAGCCCGTAGTGGGCCCGACCACTGCGCGGTCCGCTCGAGTCGAACCGCCGCAGGACCCGTTGCGCCGCTTCGGGATCGAGTCCGGGCCCGGTGTCACTGACCGCGAGGATCACCTCCGCGCGCTGCCGCCGTACGGCGATCCGGACCTCTCCCCCGCGCGGCGTGTGATCGATCGCGTTGTCCACAAGGGAAATCGTGGCCCGGCGAATCGCGCTCGGCGAGCCGATCGTCACCGCGCTGCCGTCGTCAGCGACCCACCGCAGCCGTACGCCGGCCTGCTCCGCATGGGCCGTCGCCGAGTCGCTCACCTCGCGCGCGACCCGGGTCAGGTCGATGGGTTCCTGCTGCTCGGCGCCGCGCGGATCGGCCGCCGCCAGCAGGTCGTCGACGACCTCCGCCAACCGCCGTGTGTCACGGATCACTCCGTCCGCGTCGCCCAGGACCTCGTCGCCGGCACCTTCGCGCCGGAGCGTCCGGCCGAGCAGTTGTGCTCGCGTGCTCAACAACGTCAACGGCGTCCGCAACTCGTGTCCGGCATCGGCCACGAACGCCCGCTGCAACGTCAACGCTTGCGCCAACGGCCGCACGGCGCGACGTCCGATCACCACGCCCAGCAAGCCGGCGAGCAGCAACGCCGATGCCGCCGCGAACGCCATCGTCTGGACCAACCGGGCCTGGGCCTTGTGCGCGGTTGCGAGATCGAGGATCGCCTGCACCGGGCGGCCGTTCACCATCCCGGTCGCGACCCGGTACTCGCCGTCGCGCTCCGTGACCGTGCTCACGTCGATCTCCGGCGCGGCATCGGTCCGCAGCGCCACCAGCTCCGGGCTGAGATCGTCCGGCAGCCCGGGCGACGAGATCGTCCCTGACGGACCGGACAGAACCAGCCACGTGCCGGCCGGTGGATCACCGACGTCGTCGGCCGTCGCGACAGCGGATCGCAGCAGGTCGTCCGCCGCATCGGACTGTCCACGGACCACGACGACCGTGACGAGCGCGATCAGCAGCAGCATCGCCGCTGCCACCAACCCCGCGGCGCGGACGGCGACTCCACGGGCAGCTCGCCCTACGAGCACCTCGTCGCCGATCAGCTGTCCACTCATGTCGCACCCAGCCGGTACCCGAGCCCCCGTACCGTGCTGATCACGCCCCGTCCCAACTTGCGCCGGCAGTAGTGCACGTAGGTGTCCGCCACGCTCTCCGACTCCGCGTCGCCGAACACCAGGTCGAGCAGTTCCGACCGACTGAAAACCACCCCGGGCCGCGCCGCCAGCAGACCGAGCAGCGCGGCTTCCCGCTCCGACAACTCCACGGTGCCGCCCGAGTTCCTGCGGACTGTCCGGCCGGCCAGGTCCAGCGAACCACCTGGTACGGCGAGGTGGACGGCCTGATCGAGATGACGCCGGAGGAGGGCCCGCACCCGGGCCAGCAACTCGCTCAACTCGAACGGCTTCGTCAGGTAGTCCTCGGCGCCCGCGTCCAGACCGGCGACCCGGTCTTCGGTGCTGCTCCGCGCCGACAGCACCAGGATCGGGGTGCCGACGCCGCGACTCCGCAATCGGGCGATCAGATCCAGCCCCTCGACGGCGGGCAGGCCACGGTCGACGATCATCGCGTCGACCGGACGCGTCAGCGCCAGATGCAGTCCGGTGTGCCCGTCGCCCGCTCGCGTCACGGCGTACCCCTCGTCGGTGAGCACTCGGTCGAGCATGCCGATCAGGTCGGCGTCGTCCTCGACAAGCAGGATCCGTGCGGTCACGAGGTTCCCCAACCGGCCGTCGAGAACATGTTGCCATCAGCAAGAATACCGAGTCCCTCGAATCCCGGCAGCAGAATCGCGGGCCAGTCGTCACCGGCCACGAACGCGGCGGTGGCGAAGATGTCGGCGTACTCCAGGGACGGGCCGCTGACGGACACCGAGAGCCAGCGGCCCTGCACCGGACGCCCGGTCCGCGGGTCGTAGAGGTGCTCGCCGCGTGCCGCCGTACCGCTGGTGGCGACTGCCCCCCAGGTCCGCTGCAGGCTCGCGACGACCCGACCCGGGTCCCTCGGATCCTGGATGCCGATCGTGAACGCTTCGGCGCTAGGAGAGATGACGAGGACGTCGCCGCCCGCGTTCAGGCACCAGTCCACGTCGGCCACCGCGCGCAACCGCTCACCGGCGCGCTCGACGGCCCATCCCTTGACGAGCCCGGACGGATCCCAGCCACCGTCCGGCAGGTCGGCGTCGAACAGGCCGCCCGTCATCTCCCGGGCCGCGGCACACCGCTCGCAGACCTCGAGCACATCGAAGCCGGCATCGCTCCAATCGACCTCGCCGCGCATCAGCAGACTGACCACGCTGTCCGGCTTGTACGGCGAGAACAGCCGGTCGATGTCGCCAAGCTCGGCGTACAGGTCCTGGACGGCGGAATCCGCCGCGTCCGAGCCGGCCTGAGCTCCTCGGGCGAGCACACTGATGGGCATTCCCATCAAATGCTCGACCCAGCTCCGCCTCATGTAGCCGACGCTAGAGAACCTTCCCTGAGAGCCCGCTGAGCTGTGTACGCCGCGACGTGCTGCGCGACCACGCGCTCCCACGTCATCACCGGATCGGTGAACCGGTTGTGCTGCTGCATCCGGTTCAGTACGGCGGTGTCGGACAAGAGTGCCGCGACGGTCCTGGCCATCTCGGTGTCGGACTCGACCAGGAACCCCTCGACACCAGGACGGATGAACTCGCGCACGCCACCGGACGCCATCGCGACCACCGGAAGACCGGCACAGCGCGCCTCGAGCGCCGCGACCCCGAACGACTCCAGCTCCGCCGGCGCGAGGTAGACGTCCGCCGACGCGTACAGCTGCTGGATCTCGTACCGCGTCAGGCGACCCGGCAGCTCGACCCACGGCGTCAGCGAACGGCGTCGGCTCTCCAGCGCGCGCTCGCGCGGTCCGGCGCCGACGATGACGCCCCGGAGCGGGACCTCGGGCGGCACGAGCTCGCGGATCGCTGCCAGGGTCCGGAGCAGCGCGGTCGGACGCTTCCGCCGGGACAGCCGCATCGTGCTGACGATCGTCAGTGGATGACTCACCCGTCCGGCGAGCCGCCAAGCGGTCGGTTCGACGCCGTTGTGCAGTACGTCGACCGCGCGGCCGGGCAGCGCCCGCCGGACGACGTTCGCCACCGCCTCACTCACCGCGGTCCAGGCGACGCCACCGCAGTACTTGTCGATCTGCGCGATCGGCCACGGCATCGTTGGACCGGGCAACGAATGCACGGTGATGATCGCGGTATCGGCCAACCGCGCCGCACGCCAGGCCAGCGGGGACACCAAGGACGAGTGAGCGTGGACGAGGTCGAACGTCGCCAGCTCGACCCGCAGCCGTTCGACGCCCGCAGCCGTTGGTACGCCGGCCGCGGCGGGCAGTCTGACGACCGGGACACCGCCGGAGGACGGCCCCTCCGTGATGGTGAACACCGTCACGTCGTGTCCGGCCCGGATCAGCTGGACGGCGAGATCGTGAACCTGCAACTCGATGCCCCCGAGGCGTGGCAGATAGCAGTCGCTGACCAGCGCGATTCTCATCCGGCCACCGCCTGCAGACGCGACGCGCGGTGCTGCAGCGACGACCAGATCGCGAGCAGGATGCCACCCACCGGGATCTCCATCAGGAACGTGAACCCGCGGAACAGCAGCAGGCCTGCCGCGACACCGGCCGGATCGCCGCCGAGGGCGACCAGCGCCGCCGTCGTACCGATCTCGACGACTCCCGCGCTACCGGGGGTGATCGGAACCAGGGTCAGCAGCCGCTCCACGGCCAGTGCCGTGAACAGCACCGGGAGGCCGAGCGGCACGTGCAGGACGTGGAAGCACAACCACAGCAGAGCGAGCTGCAGCGCGAGGTACGCGATCATGCCGACCGTCATCGTCCGCCAGCCGGTCCGCATCACGTGCAGCGTCGTACGGCGGAACCTCGGAAGTCGCTCGGCCATTCGCGACCGGCGGAACACCTTGTCGATCCCGCGACCGATCAGTGTCGCGGCGCGCTCGTCGACGAGGATCCAGACGCTGACCAGCACCGCGATCGGCACCGGCAGGAACAGCAGACTGCCCTTCCCGAACGCGGACGCACTGTGCAGGATCGGTGCCAGCGCGAGCGCGACCGCGATCACCCCGAGCTTCGAGAGGACGTTCAGCAGGGTGGTCACGGCGAGGAACCCGCCGAACGCGCGCCGTGTGAAGCCCCAGCGGCGGACCATGCTGAAGTTCAGCGCGGTGCCGACGGCGCCACCCAGCGGGAGAACGTTTGCCACCGCGCTGCCGGTCAGGCTCAGGGTCAGCCCGCGGCGCTTCGTCAGCCCGGGCAGCGACGCCGCGAGGACGAACGAGTGCACCCAGAGGCCGGAGATCCACACCACTGCGAGCAGCAGCAGCGAGACCAGCGACACCCGGGCGAGGACGTCGCCGATCTGAGCCCAGGTGGCACCGACCGCTCGCGGTAGGAACACCACGAGCGCCGCCGTCACCAGCCCACTCAGGACGGAGGTCGTCAGGCGCCGCCGCCATCCTTTGCGCTGTTCGAGATCACTCATCGGTACCAGCGTGGAGCCCGGACGCTGAGAGGGTGCTGAGAGCAACTAGGCCGGATCGTGAGGGCGTGTCATCCTCGTAGGGTGGGCCAATCTTTCACCCTCGTGGCGTTTCACGCGCACCCTGACGACGAAGCGCTGCTGATGGGTGGCACCCTCGCGCGCCTCGCCGCGGAGGGGCATCGGGTCGTGCTGGCGATCGCTACCGACGGTGAGGCCGGCGCGGCGGCTTCGGCGTACCGGTCGGGTGGCGGGCTGGCGGCGTACCGGCGTAGTGAGCTGGATCGGTCGGCGGCGGCGCTGGGGTGTGCGCGGGTGGTGCGGTTCGGCTTCACGGACTCGGGGTCGTCGGGACCGGCCGCGGAGGGCGGTTTCAGTACGCTCCCGGTCGAGGAGGCGGCGGCGCCGTTGATCGCACTGCTGCGCGAGGAACAGGCCGACGCGCTGACCATCTACGACCCGTCGGGTGGCTACGGTCACCCCGATCACCGGCAGGTGCACGCCGCCGGGACGTACGCCGCGGCCGCGGCGGGTACGCCGTTGGTGCTCGAGGCGACGATCGATCGGCGATTGATCCGGCGGCTGATCCGGATCGTCGAGGCCATCCCGGGCGTACTGCCCGAGGTCTCGGCGGCGGACTATGACGACGCCTACTCCCCCGGCACCGCGATCACGCACCGGGTCGATGTCCGCGGGCACCTGCCGGCGAAGCGTCAGTCGTTCGAAGCACACGCGAGCCAGGCGAGTGCCGACCAGGGCGATCGGACGCTCGCACTCCTGCTCAAGCTGCCGCCGTGGCTCTTCCGCCTGCTACTCGGCCGCGAGTGGTACGTCGAACACGGCCGCACCCCAGGCGCCCGACTCGACGACCTCTTCGCAACCCTCAGATCTTCCTGACGAACTGGAACGCCGGTACGGCGACCGCGGTGACGACCACATGCATGACCATCAGACCCGCGACCGCGAGACCCGAGGTGCCCGGGATGAACTTGGTGGCCAGCAGGATCAGGTCAGGGATCAGTGAGAGCACCAGGACAGTCGGGACGAGCCACCGAAGGACCGCCTGCGGTCGCGCAGAGCGCCGTACGACGGCTGTCCAACCGACATGCTGCACCTCCGTGTCCCAATCGGTACGACTCTCGTACCAATGCGACGGTAGCCGACAGCGCAGCCGCGACACCAGAGGGAACGGCCAATTAGTCCGAAACTCGTACTGTTAGCTCGCGTCGCCGGCGAGCACCGCGGTCAGGAGTACGCCGAGCGTCTCCCGCTCCGCCGGGTCGAGCACCCGGAGCATCCGGCGTACCTCGGTCCGCAGGCGGCGCTCGAACTCCTCGGCGACGGCGACCCCGTGCTCGGTCGGCCGGACGACGAAATTACGCCGGTCGGTGTCGTCCGGTACGCGGACCACCAGGCCCGCCGATTCCATCCGGGCGACCACGCCGGTCATCGTCGACTTGGTCAGCCGCAGCTCCGCACCGAGGCCGAGCATGTTCGTCGGCTGCCGGTGCAGGATGAACAGCAACCGGGTCTGCTGCATGGTCAGCCCGAGGTCGGAACTGACGCGCTCGTAGTGCTCCGTGACGGCGGTGGCCACCCGGATCAAGGCCGGTCCGGCCGCCAGCACCTTCGGCTTCGACATACGTCCCTTCCCGGCCCCCGATCAGGCCTCACCTTAGTCCGATAACGAATGAGATCTTCCGCAACGCGGCTGTGAACTTTTCGGCGGCAGCCGGAATCCAATGCGGTACGACGGAGGCTGGGGTGCCTCCGCGGCATTGGGGAGGACGATCGAGATGTTTCGTAAGACCGTAGGTCTGGCCTCGGCCGGCATGCTCGCGCTGGGACTCGGAGCGGCGATGGTGCCGTCCGCGCAGGCCAAGTCGTCGGCAGCAGACAGCACGACGGCGACCACCGCGGCGTGCGCGCTGCGGCTCGGGTCGGTGACGTCCACCGGGGCGTTCACCAGCCGGATGATCAATGCCACCGCGCCGATCACCGTCGGCGGCGTCCGTGGCACGGCCGGGGTGTTCGGTGCGAACCAGGTCCAGCACATCACCACCGTCGTCGGTACGCCGCTGGCGGGCAGCCTGGAGGCGCGGTCCGGGCTGACCGTGATGGGCGGCGCCTTGTACTCGAGCTCGTTCGTGGTCGACGGCGAGAGCCAGCTCGACCCGCACTACCCGCACAACAACCTCCGGGTCGGGGGCGGTTGGGCGAACTACCGCTGGATCGAGCAGTCGGTCCTGCAGCCGGTAAACGCCGGTGACCCGGCCCGCACCCTGCTGTACGGCCAGAGCACCAACGGCAGCACCACGCGCTGGATCTCCGACGGCAGCGGCTGGCGTGTGACCGCCGGCGTCGGCGGACTCAGCACGGTCAAGGGGATCGCACTGATCAACCGCACGAACATGTCGGAGACCTTCCTGGCCACCACCCGGTCCGGTGCCCTGGTGACGGTCAACTGGCCGACGAAGTACCTCAGCCCCGCCTCCAGCAAGGTCGTCCGGGGGTCGACCTGGCAGGGCTTCGAGCAGCTGATCGCGACCAAGTGCGGCGCGAACGGCACGTTGCTGCTCGGCATCGACCGGGACACCAAGTCCGGTTACCTGTACGCCGTTGGGCACGCCAACGGCACGGCCACGGCGATCAAGAGTCTGGGCAAGGTCCCGCTGACCTTCTCCGACCCGCAGTACTTCCGGATCGCCCCGAAGTACGACGTACTGAACGGCTGAAACATCTGATCCGGGGCCGGCCGGGGGACTGGGGCCGGCCCCGGGGGGCGGGGTCTTTCGCCGGGGGGGTGGTGGGGACACGTGGCGAGTAAGCGACCCCGGGC
>NZ_JBSHBJ010000017.1:130329-137607 GCF_053611945.1 Kribbella sp. NPDC054772
GGGGGGGAGACGGGGGGGGGCGGCGCGGGGGGGGTGCCCCCCGGCCGCCCGCCCCCCCCCAGCCCCCCCGCCCCGGTGTGCTGTGACTTTCGCCGGGCGGTAGGTGCAGACTCGTGCCTAGTACGCGACCCCTGGCGGAGGGAACGGCACATGACCGACGACGCGGTGAATTCCGGCGGCGACGGGCCGGCGGCCGACGGTGAGTGGTCGCAGCAGGACTACCAGCACCCGTCCGCCGGCTGGGGTGCGGCGAAGTCCGTGGCCTCGGTTCTCGGCCGCGAACACGCCGTACTGTCCGGGCCGCGGGCGATGCTGAAGATGAACCACGAGGACGGCGGCTTCGACTGTCCTGGGTGCGCGTGGCCGGACGCGGTCGACGGGTTGAAGCTGGACCACTGCGAGAACGGCGTCAAGCACGTCGTTCTCCGGTCGTGTGACCTGACCGTCCACGTGAGCACCAAGCTGAACCGCAGCCATCTCGTCCACGGCCGCCAGGCGCTGATCCTGCCGTGCCTCGGCCGCACCGAGATCGACGTCCAGGCCGGCGGGCCGCAGTCGGTGTCGGTCGAGGAGTCGATGAGCATGGTGCACCTGTCGACCGGCCACAAACGCCCGGCGTCACCGCACCTGCTGTCCGAACCCGCGATCATCGCCGGCATCGCGCAGGCGACGCTGCCCCCGTCTCGGACACCGTGGACCTGGTACGTCGAGGACTACGACCGGATCCGCGACATCATGGCCAAGGCCCTCGACGGGTTCGAGGACTTCAACCGCCGGGTCCGCAACCGCCTCGGCTTCCGGCTCCGGCAGCCCGCGCGCGAGCTCGTCTTCCGCACGCCGAGCGGGCGCGCCGAGTTCTCCACGGCCGACCTGCCGGACGTGGTTCCGGCTGAGGACGACGTCCTGATCCTGCAGACCATGCGGTCGCACGACCAGTGGAACACCACGATCTACTCCGACAACGACCGCTACCGCGGCGTGAAGAACCTCCGCACCCTGATCCTGATGAACCCGGACGACATGCGCAGCCGAGGTCTCGAGCAGGGCGCTCTGGTCGACATCATTGCGACCGCGCGAGACGGGTCGGTGCGCGAACTGCGCCAGTACCGCGTTCTGCGCTACGACCTGCCACGAGGCAACGCCGCCGGGTACATGCCGGAGATGAACGTGCTCGTCGCCGCGAACGACTACAGCACGCAGAGTGACCAGCCCCTCATGAAGAACATCCGGGTCCGTGTGACGCCCGCACGCGACCGACCGGTAGGATGACCGGACGTTAGACCGGCGGTGGGGCTCGCCGGACCGAACTGTCGCCGTCCGGTGGCCAACAGTCCCTACCCAGGTAACCTCGCGGCGTCATGCCGGGAGGTCAGACCAGGTAGGAGGCCTGTCTGTGGAGCACCGCCCTGTCGAACCCCTGCCCAAGGGCCCGGTCGATTCTGACGTCGACCTGCGGATCGACGGCCGCGCGGGACGTGCGCACGACCCGGTGATCCTCGGCGCGATCGCGATCGGTGGGGCGTTCGGCGCGACCGCTCGCTACCTGGTCGGGCTCGCCTGGCCGACTCCGGTGGGCGGGTTCCCGGTGAGTACGTTGCTGATCAACGTCGTCGGCTGCGGGCTGATCGGGATCCTGATGGTCGTGGTGACCGACGTGCTGACCCGGCAGCGGCTGCTGCGCCCGTTTCTCGGGACCGGAGTGCTCGGCGGTTTCACGACATTCTCGACGTACGCCGTCGACATCCAGCGGCTCGTGACGGGTCAGCATGCCGGGACCGCGCTGCTGTACCTCGTCACGACGATCGTCGGCGCGTTGCTCGCGGTACGGGCCACGGTGTCGGCGACCCGCGCGCTGATCACCTGGAGGACGCGATGACCGCCCTCGTCCTGGTGATCGCCGGCGGCCTGATCGGCGCCCCGCTGCGGTACGTCGCCGACCGCGCCGTCCAGGCCCGTCACGACTCGCCGTTCCCGTGGGGCACGTTCAGCGTCAACGTCCTGGGTTCGCTGGTCCTGGGATTCCTGGCCGGTGCCTCGTCCGCGCTTCCGCAGGAGGTCCAGCTCTTCGTCGGTACGGGGTTCTGCGGCGCGCTCACGACGTACTCGACCTTCTCCTACGAGACGATCCGGCTGTTCGAGGACCGCGCGCGCTTCCTGGCCGTCGCCAACGTCACGGCGAGCATCGTCGCCGGCCTCGGCAGCGTCTTCCTCGGGGCCGCCGTCAGCCAGGCGCTCTTTTAGCTAGCGGTCGCGGGTGGCGATCCCCGGATAGTCGAGGACAAGGCCCGCGGCGTCGAAGGTCAGCTCGCACTCGAAGTCGAAGGTGGCGGACAGGTAGTGGAACACGTGCCGGTCCGCATCGGAGCTGAGCAGGGTGTAGCGCTGCTCGAGCCGCAGCACGCTCAGATCCTCGGCCTGAACGAACGCGGCCGGTATGTCGACGGGCGTGCCGACCACGAACGGCAGGCGGTGGATCGGCAGGGTGTTCGTCACCGCCGACGACTCGAAGTCCACGTCGTGGCAGTCGTCGAGATCCGGACGGGCCACCCCGTCGACGGTCCAGCCGATCCCGTCCCGCTCGAGCCGGACCTCGCGGTCACCGGCCGCCGTCGAGTTGACCGCGCGCACCGTCCGGGTCGTCCAATCGGCGTTCACCGCGATGTCGTAGCCGACGTACCAGGTCGCCTCCTGTTCGCGGGCCGACGTCCGGCCCCGGAGCCGGCCGGGAGCGGTGAAGAGAACCTCGAATCCGGCGCGAACGCCGGCATGCGTCCACGAGGCGGCGGCGGGCAGCGCGTGGAACTCCATGACGCGACCCTAGCCGGACATGATGGACTGTTCCCGTGACCGACGGACAGGTGGAGTTGGGGCCCGGGTACTCGAGTCAGTTCCACGACGCGATGCGACCGGTGAACCTCTTGTACGACGAAGTTCGGCAGCGGCGCGAGACGGGGTACGACGTCGACGCGCTGGTCACCGAGGCGAACCGGACCGACCCGAACGATCGGGAGGCCGTGCTCGACCTGGTGGACCGGATGTCGCTCGCGGCCCGGGCGCCGGGCTGGCGGTACGTCGAACCGGACGAGCTCGTCGACATCGAGGACACGCTCGGCGCGCTGCCCGAGGCTTCCGGCGTACCGGAGGCGGAGCTGGCGGACAAGATCCAGGCGGGGTGGCTCGGGCGGATCGCGGGGTGCAACGTCGGCAAGCCGGTCGAGTCGGGTGACTACTGGACGTCGGACCGGATTCGCGACTACCTCACGCTGGCCGACGCGTACCCGCTGCGGGACTACGTGCCGGTGCTGGACCCGATGCCGGACGGGTTCCGGCTGATCGCGTGCTGGCCGGAGACGACCCGCGGCAACGTCCACGGGTCGGCGCGGGACGACGACATCGACTACGCGATCCTGGCGCTGCACCTGCTCGAGACGCACGGCTCCGGGTTGCGGCCCGCGGACGTCGGCGTGGCGTGGACGCGGCTGTTCCCGATCGGCCAGGTGTTCACCGCCGAGCGAGCGGCGTACCTGAACCTGGTCAACGGGTTCACGGTGCCCGAGGTGGCGCGGCGGCGGAACCCGTACCGGGAGTGGATCGGCGCGCAGATCCGCGGCGACGTGTTCGGGTACGTGCGGGCCGGCGACCCGTGGGCGGCCGCGCGGCTCTCGTACCAGGACGCGGCGCTCTCGCATGTCGGGAACGGGATCTACGGCGAGATGTGGGCGGCGGCGCTGGTCGCGTCGGCGTTCACGGCGTCCGGTCCGCGCGAGGTGGTCGAGCGGGCGCTGGCCGTCGTACCGCCGCAGTCTCGGCTGGCCGAGGCGATTAGGGACGTGCTCGCGCAGCATGCGGCCGGGAGCACCTGGGAGGACGCGCTCACCGCGATCCAGCAGCGGTACGGGCGCTACTCGTGGGTGCACGCGATCAACAACGCGGCGCTCGTTGCCGCCGCGTTGCTCTGGTCGGACGGCGATTTCGTCACCGGGGTCGGCCGGGTGGTGATGAGCGGCTGGGACACCGACTCGAACGGTGCCACCGTCGGCTCGGTCCTCGGCGTCCTCACCGGCACCCGCGACCTGCCCGAGCACCTGATCGCACCCCTGGAGGACCGGACCCGCTCGGCCCTGTTCGGCTTCGACAACTCCCGGATCTCGGATCTCGCCGCCCGTACGGTGCGCCTCGCCGTACAGGGTCTCGAGTGATGCTCGATCGGTCCGAATCCGCGCTCGGCATCGTCCTCCGCTCCCGGTTCTACCGCTCGGCGTTCCTGTCGCTGCTGATCGCCGGTATCGGGGTGTCGGCGGCAACGCCCCAGTTCACGCTCTTCCTCGTCCGCGACCTCGGTACGCCGCTCCCGGTCGCCGGCCTGTATTACGTGACGAACCTGGCCGCCCCGGTCGCCGGATTCCTGGTCGGGCGCTGGTCCGACCGCAGTCACGACCGTCTGCTCTGGTTCCGGATCTGTGCGCTCATCGGGTCGGCGGGCTGGTTCGCAATGGCGGCGACCAACGCGATCTGGATGCCGTTCGTGATCAGCGTCCTGGCGTTGAGCGTCGCCGGCGGGTCGATGGCGCAACTGTTCGCCGCCTGCCGCGACGAACTCAGCCGCCACCCGACCCGCTCCGAGAACCGGGTGATCGCGACCATCCGGATGGCGTTCACGACAGGCTGGATCCTCGGCCCGGTGTTCGGCAGCTGGTTCGGCGGCGTGTTCGGTCTGCGCGCGCTGCTGATCGCGACCGCGGTGTGCGTATTCGCCCAGATCCTCCCCCTCGGCCGCCAACGGGTCGAGCGGTACGACGCTCCGCCCGTCGACACGCCCGTGGAACGCCGAAGCATCGACCACATGATGCCGCTGCTGATCTTCACCGCGGTCTGTGTGCTGGCGATGACGGGTGACACCATCAAGTTCGGCTACCTGCCGATCTACATGGCCGAAGAGTTGCATGTGTCGGACTCGCTGCGCGGTGTCGTGATCGGCGTGCAGCCGCTCCTCGAACTGGCCCTGCTCCCCGTGGTGGCCCGGCTCGCCGACCGGTACGGCGCGATGCGCGCGATGACGGTCGGCGCGATCCTCGGACTGGGCGGAAACATCGCCTACGCGCTCAGTACGTCGGTCGCCGGCCTGTTTCTCGGACAGACCCTGACGGCCGGTCTGTGGGCCTGCGTCGGCGCGCTCGGCGTCTCGATCGCCCAGCGTCTCTACCCCGAAGGGGTCGGTACCGCCTCCGGGGTGTTCCTCAGCGCGATCCCGCTCGGCTCCGCGATGGGCGGCACCATCGGCGGTATCGGCGTCGCGGCGATCGGCCTCCCCCACGTCTTCTTCATCCCAGCCGGCCTGACCGGGCTCGCGATCGTCGCCTTCGTGATCCTCAGTATGCGTGAACAGGTCTAGCTGACGGCAGCGCGGATCGACTCCCTCAGCGAGCCGAGCGTCGCGACCACCGCGGTCGGTTCGTAGCCGCAGTGCGCCATGCAGTTCGCGCACCGCGGGTCCTTGCCGCGCCCGTACGTGCTCCAGTCGGTCTCGTCGAGGAGCTCCTGGTACGTCGCGACGTACCCGTCGTCCATCAGGTAGCAGGGGCGTTGCCAGCCCTTGAGCGAGTACAGCGGGATCGCCCACGCCGTACAGCTGAAGTCGACCTTGCCCTCCAGGAAGTCGAGGAACAGCGGCGAGTGGTTGAGCCGCCACTTCTTCCGGCGGCCGTCGGCGAAGGCCTTGCGGAACAGCTGCCGGGTCTCCTCCGGGCCGAGCCAGTGCTCCTGGTCGGGCGCCTTGTCGTACGCGAACCCGGGTGAGATCTGCATGTTGTCCACGCCGAGGTCGTCGTTCAGATAGTCCAGTACGTCGATGACGTCCTGCGGGCTGTCGGTGTCGAAGAACGTGGTGTTCGTCATCACCCGGAACCCGGCCGCCTGCGCCTGCCGGACCGCGTCCACGGCCTGGTCGAACACGCCGTCCTTGCACACCGACTGGTCGTGCCGCTCGCGCAACCCGTCGATGTGCACCATCCAGGCGAAGTTCTTGTGCGGCGTGAACTTGTGCAGGTGCTTGGGCAGCAGGACGGCGTTGGTGCACAGGAACACGATCTTGTTCCGCGCCAGCAACTGCCGGACGATCTCGTCGATCTCCTTGTGCATCAGCGGCTCGCCGCCGGCGATCGACACCATCGGCGCGCCACACTCCTCGACCGCCGCGACCGCCTGCTCGACGGACATCCGCCGTTTCAGCCAGTCGTGGGTCTGCTGGATCTTGCCGCAGCCCGCGCACTTCAGGTTGCAGGCGTACAGCGGTTCGAGCTCGAGCAGGATCGGGAACTTCTCCCGGCGGCGGAGCTTCTGCTTCATCAGATATCCGCCCAGGCGGATGGACTGCCGCAGCGGCATGCTCACGGCTGAGTCACCTCTTTCGGTAGCGCGAAGCGGACGTCCTCGATCAGGCTTCCGTGCTCGCTAAGGCTGATCGGGCCGAGTCCGGACAGGCCGCGGACCAGGTCGTCGACGAGGGTCGGCGGAGCCGAGGCGCCGGCAGTGATGCCGATACGTCGTACGCCTGCGAGACGGTCGAGTTCGAGCTCGCCGGCGTCGTCGACGAGGACCGCGGGGGCTCCTGCCGCCTCGGCGACCTCGACCAGGCGTCGGGAGTTCGAGGAGTTCTGGGAGCCCAGGACGACTACGAGGTCGGAGCGTTCGGCGATCGCGCGGACGCCGGCCTGGCGGTTGCTGGTCGCGTAGCAGATGTCGTCTCGGCGCGGAGCGGTCAGATTGGGGAAGCGTCGGCGAAGTACTGCTGCCGTCTCGATGGCTTCCTCGACGGCGAGGGTGGTTTGCATCGCGTAGCCGACGTTGTCGGGATTGGGCACCTCGACCGTCTCGGCCTCGGTGGGGTTGGCGACGACGATGACGTGGTCCGGGGCTTCGCCGACGGTGCCGATGACTTCTTCGTGGTCGGAGTGGCCGATCAGCAGGACGGTGCGGTCGCGGGCGGCGTACCGGCGTACCTCCTGGTGGACCTTCGCGACGAGTGGGCAGGTGGCGTCGATGACGTGGAGGTTGCGCGCCGCTGCCTGCTCGCGGACGGCCGGGGTGACGCCGTGCGCGGCGAGCACCAGGCGGCTGCCTTCCGGGACTGCGTCCACTTCCTCGACGAAGACGGCGCCGCGGCGCTCCAGGTCGCTGACGACGTGCCGGTTGTGAACGATCTGCCGACGGACATAGACCGGGGCGCCGAAGGTTTGTGGCGCGCGCGCGCCCGGGGCGATGGGCCCCCCCACCCCCCCG
>NZ_JBSHBJ010000017.1:137617-156309 GCF_053611945.1 Kribbella sp. NPDC054772
ACCACAAAAAACAAAAATATTTTTAATTATAAGGAGAAAACAGAGATATAAAAATAAAATATAGTAGGCAGAGTAAGATGTGTATAAGAGACAGGAACGAACGCGGGGTGGCGAGCAGCAACTCCCGCTCCCCGGTCGCCGCGGCCCATGCGTCGATTCCCGGCGCGGTCCGTCGCAACTGCTTCAGTGCCTGCGCTCCACGGCGCGGCATCCCGATCCCCCGCAGCCGCTGCGACGGCGTATCCACCACCACCCGAACTACGACCGTCAGTCCGTCATCGCCCGCCAGCAATCCCGACTCGGTATCGACGGCGATCGCTCCGCTCGCGGCAAGCTCGCCCCGTTCCCGGGGCGAGTCGACGACGTGATCGCTGGTCACGATCGGACCGGTGTGGACCGTGAGCCCGAGCCGCCCCAGCTCTCCCGCGACCAGCTCGGCCGCACGACATGGCTTGACGCTCTGCCGGTGCCGAACCTCGGTAGCCACCACCACGTCGCCGACGGCGATGCCGTTGGTCAGCGCGCCGGCGACGCCCGCGACCAGCGCTGGGCCTTCGGTCGATCTGCCTTTCGATCGACCGGTGTGGATGACCCAGGTCGCGAGGTCGCCTCGCAAGGCCAGCCACTCGGCGAGCAGTGGTGTGTAGACGGTCGCCGTCATCGCGGGCTCCCGAGGTAGCGGCCCAGCGCCCAGATGGGAAAGACCAGGCGATACAGGTGGTAGCCGATGCAGAAGTCGCCGGGGAAGCCAGTGCCGGTGTAGCGGTGTTCGTCCCATCCGCCGTCCGGTCGTTGGGTGTCGACGAGGTAGCCGATCCCGCGCGGCACAGACTCACCAGGCTCGTCTACCGCGAGCAACGCGAGCAGAGCCCATGCGGTCTGCGACGGTGTGGAGTCACCGCGCCCGATCCACGACGGATCGACGTACGAGCGGTGGTCTTCACCCCACCCGCCGTCCGGGTTCTGATGGTCCGCGAGCCAGCGCACGGCTCGCCCTACGACGGGATCGCGCGGCGACATCCCGGTCGCGATCAACGCCGGTACGACGGCCCCGGTTCCGTACACGTGGTTGGTCCCCCACCTACCGAACCACGATCCGTCCTGCTCCTGGGCATCGAGCAACCACCGCACACCCCGACGGCACTCCTCCGACTCGGTCCGTCCCTCAGCCGCCAGCATCTCCACGACATGCGCCGTGACGTCGGCGGACGGCGGATCGATCACCGCGCCGAAATCGCAGAACGGAAGCTTCAGCGGCGTGGTGTCGGTGTTGTCCGCATCGAACGCGCCCCACCCGCCGTCGGCCGACTGCATCCCGGTCGTCCACGCGACCGCGTCGTCGAGCGCCATCCGCAACCGCGCCGGCTCGGGATGATCCACCCGCCGCAGCGCGAGCACGATCTCGGCGGTGTCGTCGGTGTCCGGATACCCGTCGTTCGCGAATTCGAACGCCCACCCGCCGTTGACCAGGTCCGGCCGCCGTACCTGCCAGTCCCCCGGCGCGTCGATCTGCTCGGTCAGCAGCCAGTCCGTTGCCTTGAGCACCGACTTGTCGTCACCCGGCACTCCGGCGTCCAGTAGCGCCGCGACGGCGAGCCCGGTGTCCCATACCGGCGACTGACAGGCTTCGAGCCAACGCACCGGCCCGTCGGCGGTCTCGGAGTGGACCGTGAACCCTTCGAGTCCGCGCAGGCCCGCCGCCAGCACCGGATGGTCCAGTGGGTATCCCATCAACCGCAGCGCGATCAGCGAGTAGACCCACGGCGGCTGGATCCCGCCCCAGCTGCCGTCCGCCTCCTGCCGCGCCACGATCCACTCGGTCGCCCGTCGCATCGCCAACCGCCGCAGTCCCTTGAACACCCCGCGACGGGTGTACCAGTTCAGTACGACGTCCAGCCGCTGGAAGGCTCCGTCGAGTCGCCAAGGCGATGCGAGCGGCGCGGACGGCGTACCCGCGCGCAGCACGTCGACCGTGAAGTCCGCCGGATGCACCGGCCGGTGCGCGCTCACGATCGTCAGCGGCACGATCGTCTGCCGCGCCCAGCACGCCCAGTTGTAGATGTTCAACGGGGCCCAGCGCGGAAGGAAGATCAGCTCCGGCGGGAGGTCCGGGCAGTCGTCCCACTTCCAGAGCCCGAACAGCGCGAGCCAGATGTGTGTGAACACCCGCGCCTTCTCGACACCGCCGGCGGAGCGGATGAACTCCGCCGCGCCCGTCATGTGCGCCGCCGCGGGATCGTCGCCCGCCATCCGCAACGCCACCCAGGACTCCACCGTCGTCGACAAGTCACCAGGTCCACCCGGGTACGTCGCCCACGTCCCGTCGTCCCGTTGCTGCGACCTGATCCACCGCGCGGTCTCCGCATCGGTCTGCGCTGACGCGACGCCGAGGAAGTGCCGCAGCATCAGATCCTCGGCGTCCATCGTCACGTTCGTCGCGAGATCACCCTTCCACCAGCCGTCTTCGTGCTGCAGCGACCGCAGATACTCGACCGCCGCGTCCAAACAGTCCTGTACGCCGGTCCGTTCGGCGAACCGTCGCTCGAGCCGTTCTTGGGGCACCCGCTCCGCCGTCACAGCTGCCGCTCCGCGACGAACTGGGCCAACTGGTCGAGCTGGTCCCGGTTGGCCGGCGCGATACCCGCGGCGTCCAGTGCCTTCCCGGCCTTCCGCACCCGTTCCTCCGCTTCCGCGAGCGCCCACTCCCGGCCGCCTGCGCGCTCGACGAGCCCGGCAGCTTCCGCGGCGTCGTCCGCCGGGTCCGCGAACCAGGCCGCCAGCTCGCGGCCGGGCGCACCGCCGTACTGGAGGGACCAGACGACGGGCAGCGTCTTCTTGTGCGCGAACAGATCCGAGAAGACGGGCTTCCCGGTCTTCTCCGGCGTACCCCAGATGCCGAGCAGGTCGTCGACGAGCTGGAACGCGAGGCCGAGCTCCCACCCGTAGCTGCGGAACGCTTCGCAGGTGGTCCGATCGGCACCGGACAGGATCGCGCCCAGCTCGGCCGCCGCCCCGAGCAGCGCACCGGTCTTGCCCGCCGCCATGTCGAGACACTCGGCCAACGTCACGTCGTTCCGGCGTTCGAACGCGACGTCCAGCACCTGGCCGCGGATCAGTTCACGGGTGGCGATCGCGAGAGCGTGTCCCGCGGGCCCGGCGTACGGCGTGTTGCTCTCGGCAAGTACTTCGTCGGCGAGACAGGCGAGCGCGTCACCGACGAGCACCGCGGTCGCGTCACCCCAGATCGCCCAGACGGTACGCCGGTGGCGCCGCTTGGTGTCACGGTCCATCAGATCGTCGTGGATGAGCGAGAAGTTGTGCACCAGCTCGACCGCGACGCCACCCGGCACCGCCGGTTCCGGTTGCCCGCAGACTGCCTCGCCGACCAGCAGCGTCAGTCCGGACCGGATCGCCTTGCCGGAACCTCCGGTGGCCGGTTGTCCTTCCTCGTCGCACCATCCGAGGTGATAGGACGCGACCAGCCGGCTGTGGTCGTCGAGCCGGTCGAGCGCCTGCCGCAGCGGCGGGTCCACCAGCTCTCGTCCCCGGGCGAGCAGCCCGGGTACCGTCGTTGTCTCCAGCATCCTCTCCACCGCGGTCACGAGACCACGTCCTTCGCGACCACGTCGGCGGGCTTGAGGCCGGTGATCCTGCTGGGCGTGCGCAGGACTGAAGCGGCAGCCGCCTCGCCGCTGCGGACCGCGCCCTCCATCGTCGCGGGCCAGCCGGTGGCGGTCCACGCGCCGGCCAGATGGAGCCCGGGCCGGCGAGTGGTCGCGCCAGGACGGAAGCGACCTGTGCCTGGCGCCGGTCGGAAGGTCGCATGTCGCTCTCGGGTCACGAAGAACTCCCTCACACGTGCGTTGGCCGCTTCCGGGAGCAGCCGCCGAACAGCAGGAACCAGCACGTCCCGCACCTTGGCCACCGGGGCATCGATCAGGTCGTCGGCCGCCGACAACGAGACCGCGAGATACTGCTCGCGACCGTTCAGGCCGCGGTCGAACACCCACTGCAGCGGGCTGTCCACGGCGGCGACGAAGTGCTCGTCCAGGACCTGGCGATCGAACATCAGGTGCGCGTTGACGATCGGCGAACTGCCGAGCGCCTCGGACCAACCGCCGGGGACATCCAGCGCATCGTCGGGCAACAATCGCGCGGCTTCGTCGGGCGGGACCGCAAGTACCACGTCGTCGTACCGCTCGCCCCCAATCGTCCATCCGCCACCGGCAGCTGCCAGGTCACGCACGCGGGCACGCAGCCGAACTCCGACACCTGCAGCCGCCAACGCCCGCCGGGCAGCGTCGCCGTGCAATTGCTGCAGGGGGACCAACGACCACCCGATGTCCGCGGCATCGGCCTGCTCCAGCAAACCGATCTGGAACACCGTCGCGGCGACCGCCAGCGATGCGTCATCGGCGCGCGCGTTCAGCGTCGCCACGCCGATCAGTTCCCACAACGCCTCGATCGCGCGAGCGTCCTGACCGTGCGCAGCCAACCAGCCGCCGAACGACTCCGCATCCGTCGCCGCCGCGTTCCGATCCACGCGCCCCATCGCCAGCTCACCCCGCACGGCGGCAACCCGCTCAGCCAAACTCAACCAGCGGTACGTCGCCAACGCGGGCCCAAGATGCAACGGCGCCGGCATCCCATTGCGCCAGATCCGCCCGACCCCGGGGCGCGTTCCGCTGCGTACCGGCACATCCAGTCGCGGCTGCAGATACACGTGCTCCCGCACCCCGAGCCGCTCCAGCAGGCGCAGGTACGACGTACAGCACCGCAGGAACACGTGTTGGCCGTTGTCGATCCAGCGCCCGTCACGCTCGAACGAGTGGGTCAGCCCACCGAGCTTCGGGCGACCCTCCAACAGCACGACCTCGCATCCAGCATCAGCCAGCGCCAGCGCGGCGGTGATCCCGGCGAGACCACCTCCAACGACCGCCACCCGCCTCACGACCGGGCTCCCGCCAGCGAAACGATCGCGACTTGTGCTTTCTCCCCCGCCGACAACGACAACCGTTGGTCGTACACCAGCACCGGGTTTGCGCCGATCCGCTGCAGCAGGTGGTGGTAGATGCCGGACATCGCGCGGCACGACGCACCGCTGCGCCAGTCCAGGTACGGCAGCAGGCGCCACCCCAGCGAGTACCAGTCCTGCGCGCGACACGCGGCGTACCGGATGTAGCCGGCCAACCTGCCTTGCGGATCGTCGAGCCTGCCGTGCTCGTCGAGGGCAATCCGGACCCCGAAGCGTTCGAGCTCGTCGGCCGGGAGGTAGATCCGGTCGTTGATCAGGTCTTCGCGGATGTCACGCAGGATGTTCGTTTGCTGCAAGGCGATCCCGAGCTGGTCGGCGTACTGCGAGAGTGTCTCGACGTCGGCGCCGGCCGTCGCGGAGCCGAAGATCGACAGGCACAGTCGCCCGACTGAACCGGCGACGCGACGGCAGTAGACGACGAGCTCGTCGAAGTCACCGATCCGTACGTCGGCCAGATCCGTCTCCACCCCGGCGACCAACTCCTCGAACGCGCCGAGCGGCACCGGATAGCGACGCGCGGCGTCCGCGACCGCGACGTACACGGGCTCGTCCACGTCGTCCAGGCGACCGAGATCCTTGCGCACCCGCACGAGCGCCGAACGCTTGTCCTCCAACGGAAGATCACCGTCACCGATATCATCGATCCGCCGGGCCAGTGCGTACAGAGCAGACAACGCGTTGCGCTTCGGCGGAGGCAACAACCGGATACCGTAATAGAAGTTCCTTGCCTCGTTCCGGGTGATCTCCAGACAGGCGTCGTACGCCGCCTCGACAGTCGACGTCATCGCGACACCGCCCGGAGCAGCAGTCGCACCGTGTCCACCTTCGAGGGCCGCGCCGGTCCGGCCAGCACCTCACCCCCGGTACGGCGCAACGCGTACACCGTCGCCTGTCCACCGGCCACGAACCCGGCCACCGCCACTCGCGCCCATCCGTGCAGTCGTCGCACGATCTCCGCCCCCTCGTCGAGCATCGCCGCGGCCCGGTCGGTCTCGAACCTCATCAGCGCGCGCACCTGCGGCGTCGCCCGATCCCGCTCGAGATCGCTCGCGGCGACGCCGTATTTCCGTAAGTCCTGTTGTGGCAGGTAGATCCGCCCGGCGCGGCAGTCCTCGCCGACGTCCTGCCAGTGCTCGACCAGTTGCAATGCCGAGCAGACGAGATCGGACAGCCGCTCGGTCCCCGGGTCGTGCACGTCGAAGACACCGAGCACCATCCGACCGACGGGGTCCGCGGACAGCCGGCAGTACTCGATCAGGTCCTCGAAAGTCTCGTAATACTTGACGTTCTGGTCCTGCAAGTTGGCTTGAATCAAATGCTGGAAAGGTTCGGCGGTCAGCGCGTGCGCCCGGACCACGGGCAGCAGCCGACGCAGCACCGGGTGCTCCGGCTGCTGGTCGGTCCAGATGCGGTCGAGGTCGGTCGCGAACGCGCGCAGGGCCGCCGTACGGTCGCCCGGATGGCTGTCGCCGAACTCGTCGACCATGCGGGCGTAACCGTAGACAGCGTGTAGCGCTTCTCGATGTCCGGAGGGCAAGAACTTCAGCGCGACCGGGAAGTTCTCGCCCCGCTCCTTCCTGCCCAGTTCCTTCTGCAGTCCGTCTGGATGCACCATTCCATGATCCGAAGCGGTTTCCTGCCAACTCTGCCCCGGTGGAGAACATTCGGCCGGGGAGAATTTGTCACGGAGTTACAGTTGCCTTGGAGCGGACAGTTGCCTTCGAGGGGGGCAGCTGCCGTCAAGGGGGTTGGCAGGCATGACCATCACGACTTTCGATCGCGCGAGTCTTGAAGAAGCGCTGCTCGACGGACTGCCCGCGCTGGTCGCCGAGGTGCGGGACGGACTGGCCGAACACTGGCCGGACTACGCGGCGTTCCTCGACGCCGACCGGGACGCGGTCGTCAAACCCGCCGCGTTGTTCGTGCATCGCCTGCTGGACATGTCGATCGCGAACCTGAACAGCCCGGACCGCACCACCGTCGACCGCGCGCTCGACCTCGCGGACGAGACGGTCCGGCGGGTGTTCGAGGAGATCGGCCGCCGGCAGCTGCAGGAGGGCAACGATCTGACCCGGCTGCTCACCGCGTTCCAGCTCGGCGCCCGGGTCGCGTGGCGGCACGTCGCCGCGACCGCACTCCAACTGGACTTCGCGCCGGACAATCTCGCCGCACTCGCCGACTCGGTGTTCGTATTCGTCAACCAGCTGTCCTTCTCGGCCGCGAACGGATACCTCCAGGAGCAGATCGACGACGCGATAGCGCGGGAGCGGCGCCGCGAGGAACTGGCCAACCTGTTGCTGTCCGGCCGCGCCGGCAGCGAGGCGATCCAGACAGCAGCGTCGCAGGCGGCCTGGCGGATTCCGGCGACGGCCGCGGTCGTGATCTACCGAGACGGTGAAGACGAACCACCCAGCACGCTGGTCGCCCGCCTCGAACCAGGCGCCCTGCCGATCCGTCGCAACGGAGTCCTGATCGGTGCGATCGTTCCGGAACCGTCCGGTCCGGGGCGCCGGCTGCAGCTCAGCCGGGACCTCGCCGGACGCGGAGCGGTGATCGGCAACTCGGTCGCGCCGGAGCAGCTCCCGCGCAGTCTGGAGATCGCGCGGATCGCGGTCCGGCTGCGGCGGACCGGCGTACTCACCGATGACCCTGTCTTCGCGGACGAGCATCTGGACGCGTTGATCGTCTGGCGGGACGAGTCACTGGTCGCAGCGTTGCGCGAGGAGATGCTCGCGCCACTGGCCGGCCAGACCGTGGCCGCGCGGGAGCGGCTCGCCGAGACGCTGGCGAGCTGGTTGCGGCACTTCGGTGACCGGCAGGCGATCGCGCACGAACTGAGCATCCACCCGCAGACGGTGCGTTACCGGATGGCGCGGCTCAGGGCCTTGTACGGCGACCGCCTGGACGACCCCGAGTCACGCGCTCGTCTCTTCCTCGCCCTGGAGTGGCCCGGCCCCTGACTCGCGACGCAACCTCTGCAAGACACGATCGAGGTACGCCGCCAGCGCCGGCCCGTCGACCAGCTCGGGATCGGTCGCCAGCCCGATCCCGAGAACGCCCGACCAGCTCAGCGCGCCCACCGCGAGCGGCGTACCCGGGACCAGCGGCAGGATCGGGTACGCACAACGATGCGGTACGCCGGCGAACGTCAGCGAGATCGTCGGTCCGGGCATGTTCGACACCACCGCGTGCAGGAACCGTGGCCCGTAGACGGTGCGCGCGAACCACCGGACGAACGGTTCGGGCACGACCCGCAGTCCGGTCGCCACCACGAACCGGGACGCCAGCGCCCGGGTCGGTCTGCGCAGCCGCTCGGTCCGCCGCGAGACCTCGGCGAGCAACTCGTCGAACGGACGCCCGTCGACCGGTACCTCCACCATGATCGCCGCCGTCGCGTTGCCCTCCGCCGAGCTCTCGGGCGTCCGCACCATCGTGGTGACCGAGAACCGCATCCGGTGACGCACCGGCTGCGGGAGCGCGGGCGAAACGGCGTACAGGCCGTCGGCGAGGAGGGCGAGGAGCAGGTCGGTGACTCGAACGCCGCGTGCCGTCGCGACTCGTCGTACGACGTCCAGCTCGACTGCGGCGACACCGAAGTCGCGGCGCAGCGATCCTGGTGGCAACGGCGCGGAGGTACCGTCGGTCGCGAGTTGCGCGAGGCCCACGGTCACTGCTGCCGCGCGGGCGAGCCGACCCGGCCCGGCGCCGGACGGCATGGTGAGCGTGGGACGGGGTTCGAACAGGCTGAGGCCCTGCAGCACCGTTCCGATGCCGTCGGCAATCGAATGGTGCACGAGCACCACCAGGGCATCGGCCCCGCCCGGCCCGACGTCGCGAACCCTGACGATCCGCCACATCGGTCGGTCCCGTGGCATCGGTTGCTCGGCGATGTCGCCGATGAACCGCAGCAGCCCGGGTACGCCGTCCGGCGACCGGTACTCGATCACGTGCCAGTCCAGGTCGACGTTGCCGGCCTCGATCCAGCGCGGCCGACGCCACCGGGACGACGGCGCGAGCCGCTGGTGCATCCGCGGCAGCCGGGCGAAACCGTCTCCGACCAGCTTGCGGATCTCGTCGATCGATGGCCGCTGATCCGTGGGCTCGAGCATCACCACCCCGCCGACATGCTGAGCCGCGCCGGTCCGCTCGATGTGCAGGAAGAACGCATCGGCCGACGGTACGACGATGCCCTTCACCGGAACTCCTTCCGCGACTCCACCTGCGCCCCGAAACGCGCGGAGAGCCGCCGGTACGCGCCAGGGGCAACCGCGCGGACGGCAGGCGCGACGCGCAACCACCCCGGCACCCAAACCTCCGCCCGATCGTTGGCGATGCCATCGACCAGCGCCCGCGCGACGTCCGCGGCGGGCACTGGCCGGGGAAGCCTGCGGTCGTACGGCCGGCCGCGCGCCATGAAGAACCCGGTGTCGACAACGCCCGGGACCGTCAGACTCACGGTGACGCCGGTACCGCGAAGTTCCAGCCGCAGACTCTCCCCGAAGATGTCGACAGCCGCCTTCGTCGCGGCGTACACGGCCTCGCCCGCGACCGCGGTCCGCCCGGCGACCGAACCGACGAGCGCGATGTGGCCGCTGCCCCGCTCGAGCATCGGCGGCAGCAGCCGGTGGACCAGCCGCAGCGGCGCGAGCAGATCGACCGCGACCAGCCGATCGATCTCGTCGTCCCGCATCTCCACGAACGGCCCCGACCACCCGACCCCGGCATTCGCCACGAGTACGTCGACCCGCCCGTGCGCGCGCAGCGCCTCGTCGGCCACCACGTCGGGCTCGGCGAGATCACCGACGACCGGCACTCCCCCGACCCGTGCCGCAACCGCTGCGGTCCGCTCGTGGTCGCGGCCGTGCACGACCACCCGAGCGCCCGCGGCCGCGAGTCGCTCCGCCACCGCCGCCCCGATGCCCGCCGAACCGCCGGTGACGAGTGCAACGTTGCCGTCCAGTCGCATCGCACCCTCCCCACCCCAGGATGCACCCACCCGGCGACGGTGGCACGGCACCACCGTCGCCGGGTGCTGACGGCAACTACTCCGTCAGGTGAGGGAACTCAGCCGCGGAACGGGAAGCCCGGATAGCGATAACCCGGGGTCCAGAACGGGGTCATGCCGTAGTAGCCGTACACATCGTTGAGGTCGTCGGCAGGCTGGAGCTCTGCCAGGTCCGGATCGTACCCGGGAGCCTTGGCGATCTCGGCGCGGGTCCGGCCGATCGTGACCTGGTCGTCTGACACCTTCACGACGGCGTCGACAGGGATCAGCCGGTGCTCAGCGCCCAGCCCCAGCAGTCCGCCGGACTCGACGTCGAGCAACCGGACCCGGCGCTCGTCGGCGTCGACGAACAAACTGCGGACCTTGCCGATCTCGTCGCCGTCGGAGCCGACCACGGTCAGGCCGCGGACATCGTCCTCGGTCTTCGCGAGCGTCAGGTCCGTGTCGTCCATCCGGACGAGGCCGAGCGGTTCCTTCTCGGTCATGGTGTGCCACCTCCAAGAGACCTCCGGGTACCCACGCGCCCCGCCCGCCATTCGCACGCGCGCCGGGCCCGGACGTTCACGCACCGTCAACCTGTAGCCACGTGACGTATAGGCGATCGTGCACCGGTGCTGTCATTGTCGTGTCGTTGTTTTCCGCCCTGAAGTAAGTCCCGAAGGAGCGATCGATGCAGGACTCCGCCCCGCCTCCTCGTCCGCGCCGCGTCCGCCGGCTGCTCGGCGTCGTACTCGGAACCACCGGCCTGATGGTCACCTCGGCCGCGCTGGCGTACGCCGCCCCGCCGCCGAACCTCCCGCAGAACGCGGGCGGGTACGAGCAGTCGTTCTCGCCGGCCTACGACTACGACACCGACGGCTGCTACGCCACCCCGGCCATCGGACCGGACGGCACGCTCAACCCCGGTCTCAACCCGACCGGCGCCGTGAACGGCAACTGCCGTGACCAGTCCGACCTCGACAACTCCCAGACCTACGCCCGCTCGAAGTGCAACAACGGCTGGTGCGCGATCGTGTACGCCAGCTACTTCGAGAAGGACCAGGCAGTACCTGGTAGCAGCCTCGGCGGTCACCGGCACGACTGGGAGCACGTCATCTCCTGGGTGAACCAGGCTTCCAACCAGGTCGAGTACGTGAGCACCACGCAGCACTCCAGCCAGGTCACCTACACCCGCTCGCAGGTGCGCTTCGATGGCTCGCACCCGAAGGTCGTCTACCACAAGGACGGCGCCAGCACGCACTTCTTCCGGCTCGCCAACACCAACGACGAGCCGCCGGAGAACCACTACCACGACTGGCGCTACCCGCCGCTCGTCGGCTGGGACGGCTACCCCAGTACGTCGTTGCGCGACACCCTGATGACCGCCGACTTCGGCTCCGCGACCATCAAGATCACCGACTCCGGCGACCGGTTCCGCAACCTGCTGAACGCGTCCAAGCCGTCCGGGATCCCGTTCGACCCCTGGGCCTGACGACCACCTGTGGGCGCACTCAGGCCAGGCTCATTCAGGTCTGGCGCAGTCAGGTCTGGGCGCGTCCACCGCAGGTCAGCGACTCCGCGATCAGGTCGATCATCGCCGCGTGCCGGTTCGTGGCGGTGTCGGCCTGGCTGAGCGCGAGCGTGTCGAGGAACACCCGGCTGACCACGAGCTCGGCCGCCGCCTGCACCCGCGCCGGATCGGCCACCACGTCACTCGCCCCAGCGAGTACGTCGGCCACGGTCTCGGTCGCCTCGGCGAACAGCTCGGCCGCGCGGGACGCGATCTCCGGCCGGGCCTGCGCCTCCCGGAACACGATGATGCGCGCGGCGCGGTCGTGCTCCAGTTCCTCGGCCATCGTCGCCACGATCGCCCGCAACCGGCGGCGTACCGTCCGGCCGCGGGCCGCGGAACGCAGTACCTCGCTCGGGGCCGGGCGTTCCTGGACGATCGCGAGCAGCAGGTCGAGCTTCGTCGCGAAGTGGTAGAACACCAGCCCCGACGGTACGCCGGCCTCGTGCGCGATCCGGGCCGTCGACGTGGCGTCGTACCCGTGCTCGGCGAACAACCGCTCGGCGGTCTCGATGATGACCTGCCGCTTGGTGTGGCGCGCGTGCGCCGGTGCGGTCATGATCCTGCTGGTTGGGCGGCGGGCCAGACCTCACCTTTCCGGTCGGCGGCGAGCTCGGCGGCCCGCCGCAGGGACTTGAACACGTAGTCCGGGACGCGGAGCCCGCGCCGGTGCGCGAACATCAGCTCGTACTCGGCCCGCCCGACCTGCCGCGCGTACTCCCGCAGCTCCGCCTCGCCGCCGTCACTCATCTTCAGCGCGTCCATCACGTCACCGAACTCCGCCACCTGGCGCTTGTTGTAGGCGCCCACCACCTCGAACGTACGCTTCCGCAGCCCGCGTGTCAGCCATTTCTGCCAGCCCGACAGCTGGTCCCACAACTGCTGCGCGGCCATCTGGTAATACGCGAAGTGACCCGGCTCCTGGCGCCGGATCGGCGCGATCACAGTCGCCGCGATCGCCCGCTCCCCCAGCTCGAGCAGCCCGGTGTGGAACTTGTTGTAGGCAATGACCGCGGAGCGCTCGGTGGCCAGCCCGGTGAGGTAGTACAGCATCCGGCTGATGTCCTGGATGCCGCGCACCCGGCCGAGCGCACCGAGGAACTTGTAGCTGAACGAGACGTCGGCGAGGTTCGGATCGTGCGGGTCAACGCCGATCAGCTCCTGCAGCTTGTCCAGGATCTGCCCGTGCCGGGTCTCCTGCGGCATCCATACGTCGGCGTAGAAGTGCTTGTCGACCTCGGGTGGATCGGGCAGCAGGATGTTCAGCTCCAGCACGTTGCGCTCGACCTCGAGCTCGACCCGGGTCATGTAGGCCAGCACGGACCCGAACTGCTCGGCCAGCACGTCCGGATTGTTCATCGTGTAGTCGACACTGTCGAGCGGGATCGGCGGGTGCTCCTCGCCGAGACGGTCGACGTGGTCGGCCAGCCGTGAGTCCTCCCGGCGGCGCCCCCGGCGCGACCTGACAGATGTGGTGACATCGCTCAACGACATACGCGGAACCTCGCTCCAAGGACGGAGATGCGGGCTCGAGCCCCCGGGCTCCAGAATAACCAGGTGACTGACTGATCAGTCAGTTTATTTCCGTGTGAGACCGTGCACATACGCCTGCGGGTGGCGGTCCCGAAGGACCACCACCCGCAGTTGTATTGGTGCCCGAACTATTTCGCGATCGTGTAGCGGATCGTGTCGTTGCGGAGTACGTCGCCGTTCACCTTGACGATCCGCACGGTGTGCGGCCCGTTCTTCAGGCCGGTCGCGCTGAACGCCTGCTTGGCCGTCACCCGGGTGTCGTTGTGCAGGTTCACCCGCTGCGGCAGCTTGCCGTCGACGTACACGTCGGCCTCGCCCTGGTCCGGAGCCAGTGCGGTGATCCACTGGACGCCCGTCCCGGTGAAGGTGAAGTTGACCGCGGCGCCGTCCGCCTTCGTGGAGTGGATGTCGTCGCGGTAGTCACCACGGAACCGGAAGTCCAGCGACGCGCTCCCGACCGGCAGCGTCGCGAGGTACGCCTTGCTCAGCGTCACCGTGCCGCCAGTCATCGTGTAGTCGGTGCCCGCGACCAGGTCCTGACCCGCCTTCGAGATGCCGGCCAGCTCGCCCGGGTCGCGCCCGAGCTGAATGCTGACATCGGCCGGGGCGTTCTTGTCGAAGGCCGCCGTGTCCGGGTTCAGCAGGCTCTCCTGCCGGATGTTCAGCTTGTCGAGCAGCATGAACTGGCCGGACTTCTTCACCCCGCGGATCGTGTGCGTGCCGTTGGGCAGGTCCGAGATGCTGTACACGACCTGCTGCGGCTTGTTGTGCCCCTCCGCCGGATCGATGCGTGTACTCACGGTCTGCTTCAGCTCGCCGTCGATGTAGATGTCGACGTCGCCCTGACCGGGATCGGTCTCCGTCACGTAGTCGACGCCGGTCCCGACGAACTGGTACGAGAACGAGTCGTTGTCGCCCTCGGTCCACTGCACGTCGTCCTGGTAGTCGCCGAGCCCACGGCCGGAACTGTAGTTCCAGTTGCCGGTGTAGACGATCTGCGAGTTGTTGTTGTTGATCTCAACGGTCCGCGTCGCGACGTCGGCAGTCTTCGCCGCCGCCTTCGACTGAGCGGAGGAGTCCGTCACACCCACGGTCAGCGCCTGCGAGACGGCCGGGACCTCGTAGTTGTTGTTGCGCTGCCACGAGCCGTCGTACGTGACCCGCAGGTCGTCGTCGTTCACGCTGATCGCCGCGTTCTTCTGCGGCGTCACCTTCAGCAGCTGCACGCCGTGGATCGGTACGTTCTGCGCGGTGAAGCTGGCGTCGTACGAACCGACGTCCTTGCGCGCCCACAGGTCACGCACCTTCGCGGGACCGTTCAGGCCGAGGTCCGCGAAGTTCACCGTCATGTCGGCGTCGGTCTGACCAAGGTTGAACAGGGCAACGGTGTACGAGCTGTCCGGGTTCAGCGAGAACCACACCTGCCGGTTGGTCTTCGTGGACAGCGGCTGCGCCGGGCGGCCGGCCTGGTCGACCGCGATCACCTCGGGGTTGGTGAGCAGCTCGAGACCGTACGAGTCCAGCTTGGTCATGTCGTTGCCGATGTACATCGGCGCCGCGGACACTGCCCACAGCGTGGCCGCCGTACGACGCTCGTCCTTGGTGAGACCGTCCATCTGACCGTTGCCGACGTCGAGCGAGTCGAGGTCGTTCCAGCCGCCCGGCCCAGCGTGGCGCCACCAGTCGGCCAGCTTGGGGAACAACCGGTTGATGTTCGGCCACGCGGTCAGCGCGGTGCCGGTGCAGTAGCACTCGACGTCCCAGTCGATCCGCCAGCCGTTCGCGTACTGCTTCCAGTAGTCGGCGTAGTTGATGTCGAGCGCCCAGGAGATCTCGAGCCAGATCTTGTGCCGGGCAAGCGCCTGCGACCACGCCTTCACGTCGTCGCGGGCGTCGACCGACAGGTCACTGATCCCCGAGCCGGGGGTCACGCTGTCGAACTTCAGGAAGTCCAGCCCCCAGGAGCCGAACAGGTCCGCGATCGAGTCGACGTACTTCTGCGCGCACGGCTTGGAGAAGTCGATGCGGTAGCCGATCCCCCAGTAGTCGCCCTTCTGCAGCGGCAGCACCGGCAGGTCCGCGGTGGTGCACTCCGGGGCGCCGTAGATCGGGAGCTTGGCGTCGATGACCGCCTTGCTGATCCCCGGGATCGCGTACAGCCCGACCTTCTGGCCGTTCGCGTGGATGTGGTCGATGACCGCCTGCAGGCCGTTCGGGTAGAGCTTCTTGCTCGGCGTCGGCCGGCCGTAGGCGTCCATCCCGTCGTTCCAGCCGGCGTCGATGTTGATGTAGTTGTACCCGTACGGCTGCAGCTTGGTGTGCATCGCGTCGGACTGCTTGATCAGCTGGTCCGCGGTGATCCAGCTGCCGCCGTTCGGGTTGTAGACCTGCATGCTGTAGCTGCTCCAGCCCATGTAGGGCCTAGCCGCTGTGTCACCTGCCGGACCGGCAAGTGGGGTCGTCGCGGTTGTCGTGGCGGTCGTGGCGGTCGTGGCGGTATGGGCCGGTGCTGCTGTCGACGTACTCAAACCTGCCGGCAGCAGCCCGGCGACCACGAGACCGGCAAGCGCGGCCCGCAACACCCTGCTCCGAACGGATCTGGTCATGGCGGTGACCTCTCTGAGAGAACCGAATCGGATAGGATATTGGAACTATTACTTAACCTTGTCAAGATTCTGTGCGAAAGTGGTGCAGTGATGACGCGCGGCGAAGTCCGTCGACAGCTGCGGCGCCGGAGTGGCGAGCGAGACGACCGTGCCGTTGTGCCCGAAGGACGGCCAGCCCGCGGCCGGCTTGCCGGTCTTCGCGAAGCTCACCCAGGCGGCCCGCATCGTGTCGGCGAGCTTGGTCTGCTCGGCGTTCAGCGCGACCGGGAACGGTGCGTTCGGCAGGTCGAACAGGTACCACATCTCCGACCCGTGGGTGGCCACCGACAGCGTCCCGGCCGGCGCGAAGATGAACGGCGCCGTGTCGTCGTTGAACTCGTACCCGTACGTCGGAACGTGCCGCCCGGCCCACGTGTTCACCTGAGCCGCCCCACACGCGAACGTCGCGTCACCGATCACCGTCCCGAACGCCTTGTCGGCCGTCGGATACGACGCCAGCGGGTACTCGGCAGCGATCGCGGCTGCCTGAGTCGGCGTGACCCGGAGCGCGGACGCGATGTTGCTCTCGTAGTTCTGCGCCGTGACCGGGCTCGTGTAGGCGACGTTGTACCCGCGGCTCACGACCCGGCCGCCGAGCGTGAACAGCGCCTCCTCGTCGTGGTTGCTGCCGTTCAGGATCGGAACGTGGTTGAAGTGGCCCGCGGCGAGCGCCGTACCGATCGACTCCTTCAGGACCGCGCCGTCGACCACACCGGGAATGAGGGCGGTCGCCGTTGAGACGTTGTCCACCAGGGTCTGCGCGGGCACCTTGCGCAGGCAGTCCGCGGACTGGTCCGCGCAGCCGACCTTGGCCGCGAAGTCGGTACCGAACTTCTCGGCCTGCGCGAGCGACTCCTGCTGCAGCGCGAACGCGCCGCTCTCCACGATCGCCCGCTGGAACAGCCCAGCCGAGCTGCGTGACGCGACGTGCGCGAGGACCGACAGTCCACCGGCCGACTCACCGGCGATCGTGACGTTGTGCGCGTCGCCACCGAACTGGCCGATGTTGCGCTGTACCCAGCGCAGCGCGGCCTGCTGGTCCATGAGCCCGTAGTTACCGGCCGCTCCCCCGGGCCGGGACGCGAGCGCCGGGTGGGCCAGGAAGCCCAGTGCGCCGAGCCGGTAGTTGATGGTGACGACCACCGCGCCGGCCTTGGCGAGCTTGGTGCCGTCGTAGTTGGAGCCGCTGTCCTGGATCAGACCGCCGCCGTGGATCCACACCAGCACGGGGCGCTTGGTCGCGGAGTGCACCGCCGGCGTCTGGACGTTCAGGTACAGGCAGTCCTCCTGCAACTGCCCGGGCGGCGCGATCCCCGGAGCCTGCGGACAACCGGGCGCGTACGACGTCGCGTCGCGCACCCCACGCCAGCTCGCAGCGGCTTGTGGTGCCCGCCAGCGCAGGTTGCCGGTGGGCGGCGCGGCGTACGGCAGACCGCGGAAGGCGGACGTGCCGTCGACGGTCAGACCCCGGACCACACCGTTGCCTGTGGCCACGACCGGGTCGGTGCTGGAGGTCCTGGCGTTGGACGTTGTGCTGGCGTCGGCCGCGCCGGTGACGGTCAGGCCGCCGACCAGGGCTGCCAGAGCGGCGGCACCCGCGGCGAACACGACGCGGGTGCGTCGCGAGAGAGCGGTTCTCATAGTTCGTTGCACCTCATGCTGGAGAGTGATTCCGTTTACGGATTCACTCTGCAGCCGCCGCCGCTGCGTCGCCCCAGGGAGAGTCCCTGGTGTCAGGCCGCGGACTCGCTGGGCTCCCGCCAGTCGGCCGGGCCGTCCGAGCCCGCGTCGTACTCCTGCAGCGGGACCTCACCGGCGCGCCACGCGGCGAGCACCGGTTCGACGATCTCCCAGCAGCGCTCGGCCACGTCACCGCGGACCGAGAGCAGCGGGTCGCCGCGCAGGATGCCGTTCAGTACCTCGCCGTACGGCAGCACCGGGGACGACGGGAGCGTCGCGTCCAGGAAGACCTGACCCATCGTGTACGGGCCGTCGACGCCGAGCGCCGGGACCGACAGCGACAGCTCACCCGGGTTCAGACCGATGCGTAGCGTCTCGCCGTCCCGGCCACCGTGCAGGCCGGAGGGCAGGTGCCGCAGCGGCTTGAACTTGACCACGATCTCCTTGCGCGCGACCCCGAGCGCCTTGCCCGACCGCAGCGTGAACGGGACGCCCGCCCAGCGGTTCGTGTCCACCTCGACGGTCACCTCGGCCAGCGTCTCGGTCTCCCGCTCCGGGTCGACCCCCGCCTCGGCGGCGTACGCCGGAACCACGCGATCGTCGGCGATCCCGGCCGTGTACTGCGCCCGTCGGCCGGCCGCGGTCGCGGAGCCGCGGTGCAGCCGCACGCTCCGCAGCGCGCGGGCCATCTCGCTGCGGACCTCGACGGCGTCCATCGTCGACGGGGCGTCCATCACGAGCAGCGCGAGGACGAGCAGCAGGTGGCTCTGGATCATGTCGACGAGCGCGCCGGCGTTGTCGTAGTACTGCGCGCGTCCCTCGAGACCGAGCGTCTCGTCGTACACGATCTCGATGCTCTCGATGTGCTCGGCGTTCCACACCGGCTCGAACAGGCGGTTGGCGAACCGCAGGCCGATCAGGTTCAGCACCGCGGTCCGGCCGAGGAAGTGGTCGACGCGGTGCACGTTCTCCTCGGGGACGAGGGAGCCGACGAGCCGGTTCAGCGCGGCGGCGGACGCGGAGTCGGTACCGAACGGCTTCTCGAACGCCAGCTCCGTCCCGGCCGGGAGGTCGACCTCGCGGAGCTTCTCCACGATCGCGGTCGTCACCGCCGGCGGCAGCGAGAAGTACAGCACCGGCGCCGGACCGGCGAGCTCGAGGAGCGTACGCAGGTGCTCGGTGTCGGTCGGGTCACCGGCGACGTACTCGGTGGTCGCCAGGGTCTCGGCCGCGACCGGGCCGATC
>NZ_JBSHBJ010000018.1:0-147573 GCF_053611945.1 Kribbella sp. NPDC054772
GTTTGCGTTGTCCAGAGGTTCTCGAGAGGAGGAGTGCGGCATGTTCGAGGCGGTCGAGACATTGAAGGCGGAGTACGCCGAGCTGGAGCGGCAGATGGCGGAGCCGGAGCTGCACTCCGACCAGGCCAACGCCCGCCGGGTCGGTAAGCGGTACGCCGCGCTGGCGCCGGTGGTGCGCGCGTACGACGAGTGGTTGCAGACCGGTGACGACATCGAGGCGGCGCGTGAGCTCGCGGCCGAGGACCCGGCGTTCGCCGAGGAGGCCACCAAGCTGACCGCGCGGCGCGAGGAACTGGCCGAGCGGCTGCAGACGCTGCTGGTGCCGCGGGACGCAGGAGACGACAAGGACGCGATCCTCGAGATCAAGGCGGGGGAAGGCGGCGACGAGTCCGCGCTGTTCGCCGGCGACCTGCTGAAGATGTACCTGAAGTACGCCGAGTCGCAGCACTGGAAGACCGAGGTGCTCGACTCGGCCGAGTCCGACCTCGGCGGGTACAAGTCGATCACGGTCGCGGTGAAGGCGAAAGGTACGCCGGAGCCGGGCGAGGCGCCGTACGCGAAGCTGAAGTTCGAGGGCGGCGTGCACCGGGTGCAGCGGGTTCCGGTGACCGAGTCGCAGGGCCGGATCCACACGTCCGCGGCCGGCGTACTGGTGCTGCCGGAGGCCGAGGACGTCGACGTCGAGATCGACCCGAACGACCTGCGGATCGACGTGTTCCGGTCGTCCGGTCCGGGTGGGCAGAGCGTGAACACGACCGACTCCGCGGTCCGGATCACCCACCTCCCGACCGGCATCGTGGTCTCGATGCAGAACGAGAAGTCCCAGCTGCAGAACCGTGAGCAGGCAATGCGGGTACTGCGTGCACGGCTGCTCGCGGCGGCGCAGGAGGCGGCCGACCAGGAGGCGTCGGACGCCCGGCGTTCGCAGATCCGCACCGTCGACCGCTCGGAGCGCGTCCGCACGTACAACTTCCCGGAGAACCGGTTCTCGGACCACCGCGTGGGCTACAAGGCGCACAACCTGGACCAGGTCCTCGGTGGCGAACTCGAGCCGGTCATCCAGGCCCTCACCGAAGCGGATCTCACCGCCCGCCTCGAGGCCGTCGAGTCCCAGTGAGCACGAAAGCCCTCGTCGCCGAGGCAGCGGCCCGGTTGCGGGAGGCGGGCGTCGCTTCGCCGGATTTCGACGCGGCGGAGTTGCTCGCGTTCGTCACGGGCTCCAGCCGCCTGCACCTCAGCGACCCTTCCGCCGACCAGCAAGCACGCTTTCTGGAGCTGGTCGAACGGCGAGCAGCTCGCGAGCCGTTGCAGCACCTCACCGGTACGGCGGCCTTCCGGTACCGGGAACTCGTGGTCGGCCCGGGCGTGTTCGTGCCGCGGCCGGAGACCGAGGTGATGGTCGGCTGGATCCTGGAGCGGATCGCGGGAGTCAAGGATCCGCTGGTGGTCGACCTGTGTACCGGGTCCGGCGCCATCGCGGGGGCGATCGCGACCGAGCGGCCGGACAGCACCGTGCACGCGGTCGAGTTGTCGGCGGACGCGGTCGTGTGGGCCCGCCGGAACCTGGCCGGTACCGGTGCGATCCTGCACGAGGGCGACATCGACGGCTGCCTGCCGGAGCTCGACGGGCAGGTCGACGCGGTGATCTCCAACCCGCCGTACATCCCGTTGACGGCCTGGGAGTCGGTGACGGCGGAGGTCCGCGATCACGATCCGGCGCTCGCGTTGTGGTCCGGCGACGACGGGCTCGACGAGATCAAGGTGGTCGCGGCAACGGCCGGCCGGTTGCTGACGCCGGGCGGCTGGTTCGCCTGCGAGCACGCCGATGTCCAGGGTGAGTCGGCTCCTGCCGTCTTCGCGACGACGGGTCTGTTCACCGAGGTCCGCGACAACGTGGACCTGGCCGGCCGCAACAGATTCGCGACCGGCCGCAGAGTCTGACGGTCCTTACCGCAGTACGACGTCCGCGGCGAACGCCGCCACGGCCAGCACCAGCAAGATGCCTGCGGCAACAAGATCCGCACGCCCGCCGTTCACCATCCAGTAGGCCCGAACCCGATCCATCGCGGCATACCAACCACTCGTCATCACGACACAACTTTCCTGCGAGCACCCATGGGCGGTTTTCTGTGCCCGCAGAGAGAGGTATCCCGCCGGCAACCACTTGAAACATCCGATTGCGTCAGAATCAGCCGCGGCCGAACCCTGGACGTCGTGCCGCCGCCCGCGACGGGGGCCGACCGAGCTCCTGCTCACGAATCCGGCCGACCACCGGTGGCGGTTCACGGCGGCTGATCCGGCAGCCGACGGGGTAGTGGTCGGCGCCTGGCAGGTGGAGTACTTCGGTCTTGCGCGTGACGAGGTCGGGGGTGCAGAAGAGCCGGTCGATCGACCGTCCGTCCGGAGTGGTCGCGGGTGGCGGGTCGCCGAACGCGTCGACCAGCCCCAGGCCCGCGCCGAAGAACTCCCGCGGATTCGGCATGTTCAGATCGCCCGCGACGATCGCCCGCCGCACACCCCGCGCCGCCAGCTCCTGACGCAGGTACGCCGTCATCTCGTCACCGGCCGCTCGCCCCGCGCCGTCGCGGTAGGTGTACTCGACTCCTTCGGCACTGCGGAACATGTGCACCGGGCACACCTGCCCACCCACGATGTCCACCTCACCCAACGCCCCGAAATCGCCGCGCGCGACCAGGAACCCCTTCGGATGCGGAGGAAGCGGCTGACCCGTCCGCCAGTGCAGGAAATCGATCGACGGGTCCGGCAGGTCGATCCGCGCCAGCTCCCTGATCGGGTACGCCGACGCGATGCCGACCCCGAGTTTCGCCACCCCCGGAATGTGCGCGTCCGAGAACTCCTGGCGCAGGCAGTGCGGCGTCCGTCCCGGCATCGCCGCCGCGGCGAGACGTTCGAGCTGATCGCCGGTGGGGTCCAGCTCGGTCACGATCAGCACGTCCGGTTGGAGACCGCGCAGCGCCCGCCCGAAGTCCGCCGTACGGTCGGCGTCGACGTAGGCACCGTCGTCGTCGACGAACCGGCCGCCGGCGACGTTGGCGAAGGCGATCGAGATCATTCGTAGATCACCAGTTCCGGGCGGGGTTTGAGGGCCATCACTTGCGGTGGCGTCATCAGGGCGCCTTGGCGGGCGTCCTCGGTGTAGAAGAGCTTGAAGCCGGCGTGGACGCCCGGTGGCAGTTTGGTGGTCAGCTTGGCCCACGCCTTGAGCTTGTCGGTTCGCGCGCCGATCCCGTCGACCGACTTGATCGTCACCACTCCCGGATGCGGCTTCAGCGCCTGCTCGTCGCTGACGATCCGCGTCGACAGCTGGTGGAACACGAACACCTTCTCCGGCAGGTCGTTCGCCGTCACCAGCCCCGACAGGTACGCCGCGATGCTGTCGAGTTCACCACCGGTCGTGTGCCCGAACACCCGGCCCGGCACCTGCGTCGGCCCGACGGCCCACTCGGGATCGAACGCCAGCCCGACGTCGGGTTCCTTCAGCCACCGCTCGAGCCGTTTCACCTCGGGCAGGATCTTCGCCCGCCCCGGCTGGATGTCGAGCAGCAGCAACATCTTGTGCTTCCGGGCGACCGCCAGGTACTCCTCGATCGCCGAGTCCGGCAGCCGCCCGCGGTACAGCCCGTCCTTGCCGCGCGACCCCTTCGCGACGACCGTGATCAGCTCCATCACCGGCAGCGGCGTCCGGCCGCCCGCGTACGCACGGGACAGCGTCTCCAGTTTCGCGGCCTTCGCGTCGAGGTCCTTGTCCAGCGGCCCGAGAGCCGGTGACCCGGGCAGACCGACGTACCCGACGAGTTGGTACTTCGGGAAGATCGTGCGGCCGCCGCGGGGCAGGTCGCCGTCCGCGGGTGGCGGCGGGGGAGTGGGGCTGGGGCTCGAGTGGGCAGTCGTGGGTGACGAGCTGACCGATGCGGGTTCGTTGCTGCAGGCCGTCACAGTCAGCAGTACGACGGCCAGCACCCCACAGACTTTCCGCATCGGTCCAGGGAAGCACACTCACGCAGCGGAGGTGGTGCGGGCCAGCTACACAGCGTTCGCTTCGACGTAGGTGTCGATCTCCGCTATCAGCGAGTCCTTCACCGAGTCCTCCGCGAACGACTCGCGGACCGCGGTCTTCGCCAGCTCACCAACACCGGCCGCGTCCAGGTCCAGCAGTCGCGCCGCGACGGCGTACTCGTTGGTGAGGTCGGTGCCGAACATCGGCGGGTCGTCGGAGTTGATCGTGACCACCAGGCCGGCGTCGACCATCGCGCGCAGCGGGTGCACGTCGTACGACTCGACCGCGCGGGTGGCGATGTTCGACGTCGGGCTGACCTCGAGCGGGATCCGGTGCTCACCGAGGTAGTCGACCAGCGCGGGGTCCTGCATGGTCGACGTACCGTGGCCGATCCGCTCGGCCTTCAGCACCTGCAGCGCGTCCCAGATCGTCTGCGGGCCGGTCGTCTCGCCCGCGTGCGGCAGGCTGTGCAGGCCGGCCGCGACCGCCGCCTCGAAGTGCGGCTGGAACTGCGGCCGTGGTACGCCGATCTCCGGGCCGCCGAGGCCGAACCCGATCAGCCCGTCCGGACGGATCTTCGTTGCGATCCGCAACGTCTCGTCGGCGGCCGGGAGCCCCGCCTCGCCGGAGATGTCGAAGATCCACCGCAGGACCAGGCCGAACTCCTTCTCGGCCGCGACCCGGGCGTCCTCGATCGCCTCGCAGAACGCTTCCGCCGCGATCCCGCGCACCACCGAGGTGTACGGCGTGACGGTCAGCTCGGCGTACCGCAGGTTCTGCTGCTCGGACATCTCGCGGGCGATCTCGTAGGTCAGCAGCCGGACGTCCCCGGGCGTCTTGATCAGCTCGACGACGGACAGGTAGATGTCGATGAAGTGGGCGAAGTCGCTGAACTTGAAGTACTCCGTCAACGCGGCCGGGTCGGCCGGCACCGGCGACCCCGGGTGCCGGGCGGCGAGCTCGGCGACGATCCGCGGCGACGCGGACCCGACGTGGTGGACATGCAACTCGGCCTTCGGCAGCCCGGCGAGAAACTCACGGCTCACAGTCATGGTCCGGATCCTAAGGAGAACGGCCGGTCGTCGGCTCGGAAGCTGACAATTGGGTGTCAGAGTTCATCCCGGTTGGAGTCCGGGGCCGCGTGAGTGGCACGATTCACTCCGTGAGTGAGCGCTTCGATTTCACCGGGGACGAACTGGCACCGGCGTACCGCGCAGCGGTGGACGCCATCGAGGCCGGAGACCTGGTCGTGCTGCCGACCGACACCGTCTACGGGATCGCCGCCGACGCCTTCAAGGCCGACGCCGTGCAGCGGCTGCTGGACGCCAAGGGCAGGGGCCGCGACATGCCGCCGCCGGTGCTGATCTCGGTGGTCGAGTCGCTGGACGCGCTCGCCACCGACGTCCCGGACAACGGGCGCAAGCTCTGCCAGGAGTTCTGGCCGGGGCCGCTCACCGTGATCTGCCATGCGCAGTCGTCCCTGATGTGGGACCTGGGCGAGACCCAGGGCACCGTCGCGCTCCGGGTGCCGGACCACGAGAACACCCGCGAGCTGCTGTCCCGCACCGGACCGCTCGCGGTCAGCTCCGCGAACAAGTCCGGCCAGCCGGCCGCTCTCGACGTGTACGACGCCGAGGAGCAGCTCGGCGAGTCGGTCGCGGTGTACCTGGACGGCGCGGCGGTGACCGGGGGAGAGCCGTCGACGATCGTCGACATCACCGGCGACACCCCACGCGTGGTGCGCGTCGGCGCACTCTCCGTCGAACAACTCCGCGCGATCGTCCCCGAAGTCGCCACCGAGGACGACAAGCCGGCGGCCGAGCAGCCGGCCGACGAAGCAAAGCCCGCCGAAGAGCAGCCCGCCGAAGAGCCGAAGCCGACTGAAGAGCCGAAGGCAACTGAAGCGGATGAGAAGCCGGTTGACGAGAAGCCAACTGATGAGCCGGTCGAAGCGTCCAAGAAGGACGAGGAGAAGACCGACCCAGATGTGAGGCCTGCGGACTAGTGCGCGAGTACCTGCTGGTCCTGTTCGTGGCGATGGCCACGACCTTCCTGCTGACCGGCGTGGCCCGGCAGATCGCGCTGCGGTACGGCGCGGTCGCCAAGGTCCGGGCCCGGGACGTGCACAAGGTACCGATCCCGTACTTCGGCGGCCTGTCGATCCTCGGCGGCCTGATCGCCGGTTTCGCGGTCGCCTCCAGCCTGCCGTTCCTCGGCAACAGCTTGCAGGTCGCGCACGACGCCCGGGCGATCCTGGTCGGTGGCCTGGTGATCTGCGCCGTCGGCGTGGTCGACGACCTGTACGAGCTGGACGCGATCACCAAGCTGGCCGGTGAGGTGCTCGCGGTCGGCGTACTCGTTGTCCAAGGCATCCAGTTGTACTGGTTGCCGTTGCCCGGTGGCGTGATCTCGCCGTCCCCGGCGCAACTCGCGGTACTCACCGCGGGCATCATGCTGGTGTCCTGCAACGCGGTGAACTTCGTCGACGGCCTGGACGGTCTGGCGGCCGGTGTGACCGCGATCGGCGCGACCGCGTTCTTCATCTACTGCTATCTGCTGAACGTCCACGAGAACCTCGACCGCGCGACCACGTCGACGCTGATCACGGTCGCGCTGGCCGGTGCCTGTCTTGGTTTCCTGCCGCACAACTTCTTCCCTGCCAGGGTTTTCATGGGTGACTCGGGCGCGTTGCTGATCGGCCTGATGCTGGCCGCGTCGACGATCAGCCTGACCGGCCAGATGGACCCGAACGCGGTGCCGTACGAGGTCGGCGGCTCCAGCCTGCTGCCCGCACTGCTCCCGCTGGTACTCCCGATCGCCATCCTCGCGATCCCCGCGCTGGACCTGACGCTGGCCTACATCCGGCGTACCAAGGCCGGCCGGTCGCCGTTCGCGGCCGACAAGCAGCATCTGCACCACCGGCTCATGCAACGCGGCCACTCGCACCGCCGAGCAGTCCTCCTGATGTACCTCTGGACGGCGTTGATCGCATACGGCGTCGTGGTCCTCGGTCTGGTCCTGACCTGGTGGACCGCCCTCATCGTGTTCACCGTCGCGGTGATCGCGGTGCTGCTCACGACCGGTCTCCCGCGGCGTTCCCGGAAACCGCTCGCCAAAGTCTGATCCCCGCTGGGAGGGACCAGACCACCCGTCCGCGTGGCCTACCGATAAGGTGTGCCTGTACAGCGGGAGGGGACTCTCGTTTTGCTGACGGTGCAGACTTTGTGCTAGTTTTCACAAGCACCAGCAAAGAACCGCGACACCCCTGACCCCGCCCACCCGACGCGCTGGCCGCGAGACCAGTTCGCCTGCAGGACGGAACCACCAGATGGCTCCTTCGGCCAACAGCCCGAAACCCGCCGGACAAGCGACCAAGCACCCGGCGCTGGCGATGTTGCGTGGCGCTCTCGTCGCCGCGCTGGTGGTTGGGGTCAACGCGACCGCGGTGTCCACGGTCGCCGCCGGTCTGCCCGGTCTCTGGGGCGCGTTGCTCGGCCTGCTGATCGTGATCGTCTTCTCCGGCGTGGGTCTGCTCGCGCTGCACCTGTCCCGCAAGACCAGCCCGACCATGCAGCTCGCCGTCGCGATGGCCAGCTACACCGGGCGGATCGCGGTCTTCGGCGGTCTGCTCGCGGTCGCGCTGAGCTCGGACAGCCTGGCCAGGCACGTGAATCTGACCGTGCTCGGCCTGGTCGCGATGGTGGTCGTGATGGGCTGGATGGCCGGCGAGATCTGGGCCTGGTCCCGGCTCCGGGTGCCGATCTACGACCTCGACAAGGAGGTGACGGCGTGAGCACCATCGGTAACGATTCGCCTGCTGTGGTGGAGATTACGGGGGCCGATGTGACCGCCGATGTCGCCAACTGGTACGTTTCGATTGCCAATGAGCGAGCATCAGGATCCGAAGCCATCACCCGGAGGGGGCGACGGCTGGCGGGTCCTGTCCTACTTGATCGGCGGTGTCGCGGTGTACGGCGGCATCGGGTTCTTGTTGGATCGCCTCTTCGGCACCCAGTTCCTGGTGCTGGTGGGCATCGTGATCGGTGCCGGCCTCACCATCTTGCTGTTGCACTTCCGGTACGGGTCGCGGTCCTGACCACAGGTCTGATCCTTACCGGGTCTGACGTTGTTGACCGCCATGCCCTGAGCCGCCCTGCCCTTTGCCACAAGGCGTCCGACTTGAGCACGACGCGAGAGGAGACCCGGTGACCGCCGGCGTTCCGACCGAGTTCATCGCACCCGGTCCACAGAGCTTCAACACCCCGCCGATCATCGACGGTGTGGACTGGTTCACCAAGCCCGTCCTGATCAGCGCGCTGACCGTCGTCGTCATCGTCTGGTTCTACTGGGGTGCGTCCCGCAAGGCCGCGATCGTCCCGACCAGGCTGCAGTTCGCCGGCGAGCTCGGGTACAACTTCGTGCGCAACTCGATCGCCCGGGACGCGATCGGCAGCCAGGAGTACATGAAGTACGTGCCGTACCTGTGCGGCCTCTTCTACTTCATCCTGCTGAACAACGTGGCCGCGACCGTCCCGCTGCTGCAGTTCCCGACCTTCAGCCACATCGGCTGGGCGTACGTGGCCGCGATCATGACCTGGGTCATCTACAACGCGGTCGGGATCCGCAAGCACGGCGCCTGGGGCTACTTCAAGCACCAGACGATGCCGGCCGGTGTGCCGGTCTGGCTGATGCCGCTGATGATCCCGATCGAGTTCATCTCGAACATCCTGGTGCGCCCGGTCTCGCTGAGCCTGCGGCTGTTCGCCAACATGTTCGCCGGCCACATCCTGCTGCTGGTGTTCGTCCTCGGCGCCGAGTACATGGTGTTCGAGTCCGGCAGCATCGCGCTCGGCGGCGTCGGCGTCCTCACCTTCCTGATGGGCCTCGCGATCGCCGGACTGGAGCTGTTCGTCCAGTGCATCCAGGCCTACATCTTCGTGGTGCTGACCGCGCAGTACATCGGCAGCGCCATCGCCGACGACCACTGATCCGCAGTACCCCCACAGACCCGCAGCAACGGAAACCCGGATAGCCCCTATCCGTACCGAAAGGAAACACCGCAAATGAGCAACATCGCTCTCGCAATCACCGGCAACATCGCCGTCCTGGGCTACGGCCTCGCCGCGATCGGCCCGGGCGTCGGCGTTGGTCTGATCTTCGCGGCGGTCATCAACGGCACCGCGCGGCAGCCGGAGGCCCAGAGCAAGCTGCAGTCGATCGCGTGGATCGGCTTCGGCGTCACCGAGGTTCTGGCCATCATCGGTATCGCGCTGGCGTTCGTGTTCAAGGCCGGCGCCTGATCCACCCCTTTTCCAGACTGACTGACAGGACACGGACATGATGACGATGGTGCTCCCTCTGGCTGAGGCGGCCGGCGAGGACGTCAACCCGCTGATCCCGCACACCGCCGAGATCATCTTCGGCTTCGTCTTCCTGGTCCTGCTGGCCATCGCCTTCGCCAAGGTCGTCGTACCGAAGTTCGAGAAGGCGTACGCCGATCGGACCGCGGCGATCGAAGGCGGGATGAACGAGGCCAAGCAGGCCCAGGCCGAGGCGAAGGCGGCTTTGGAGAAGTACAACGCGCAGCTGGCCGAGGCCCGGCAGGAAGCTGCGAAGATCCGCGAGGACGCCCGCGAGCAGGGCGCCCAGATCATCGCGGAGATGCGTGAGCAGGCGAACGTCGAGGCCGAGCGGATCGTCACCCACGCGCGGACCCAGATCGACGCGGAGCGCACCCAGGCGGTCGCTTCGCTGCGGGGCGAGGTCGGCACCATGGCGACCACGCTGGCCGGCCGGATCGTCGGTGAGTCGCTCGAGGACGAGGCCCGGCAGCGCCGGACCGTCGAGCGCTTCCTGGCCGATCTGGAGGCCTCGGAGTCCGCTCGTCAGGCTGTCGGAACGGACGGCTGATGCGCGGCGCGTCGAACGAGTCACTCGCCCGGGCCGAACAGGCCCTGGCGAGTGCGAGCCCGGCCGAGGCGCTGGGCGGCGAGCTGTTCTCGATCGCCAAGTTGCTGGACGGCAGCGGCGCGCTCCGGCGGGCCCTGACCGACCCGGCCCGGCCGGCGGCGTCCAAGATCGCACTGGCCGAGCAGTTGTTCGGCGGCAAGATCTCCCCCCAGGCGCTGGAGGTCCTGTCCGCCGCGGTGGCCGGTCGCTGGGTCAGCGGCCGGGACCTGGGCGACGCCCTGGACCAGCTGAGCGTCGAGGCCGAGGTGGCCTACGCCGACAGCCGGCGCAAGCTGGACGAGGTCGAGGACGAGCTGTTCCGGCTCGACCGGGTGGTCGCCGTCGAGCGGACGCTGGCCGACAAGCTCGGTGACCGGAGCATCCCGGTCGAGCACCGGCAGGAACTCATCCGTGGACTGCTGCAGGGCAAGGCCGATACCAGTACGGTGCGACTCGCCGAGCAGGCCGTGGACGGCCGGGGCCGCGCGTTCGCGACCTCGATGCGGGCCTTCCAGGTCGCCACGGCGAACCGGCGGAACGCCAGCATCGCGACCGTGCGGGTGGCCACCGACCTGACCGAGGCGGAGCGCACCCGCCTCGCGACGGCGCTCGGACAGCAGTACGGCCGGGAGATCCAGCTGAACGTGATCGTCGACCCGAGCGTGGTCGGCGGCGTCCGGGTGGACATCGGCGACGAAGTGATCGACGGAACCATCGCGGCCAGGCTCGACGACGCGCAACGGCGCATCGCGGGCTGAACGCCCCTTAACGACATAAGCGGCGCTAAGGGTCGCCGAAAGCCTCTTAGAGCCACAACAGGCCAGCAAGGGTCAAAGGAAGCAGGAAACACAATGGCTGAGCTCACGATCAGGCCGGAGGAGATCCGGGACGCCCTGGATCGGTTCGTCACCGAGTACCAACCGGCCGACACCACCGCCGAAGAGGTCGGCACCGTGGTCGACGCGGGTGACGGGATCGCGCACGTCGAGGGCCTGCCCTCGGCGATGACCAACGAGCTGCTCGAGTTCGAGGACGGCACCCGCGGGATCGCGCTGAACCTCGACGTCCGCACCATCGGTGTCGTCGTACTCGGTGAGTTCGACGGGATCGAGGAGGGCCAGCAGGTCCGCCGGACCGGTCAGGTCCTGTCGGTGCCGGTCGGCGAGGGCTACCTGGGTCGCGTCATCGACCCGATGGGCAAGCCGATCGACGGCCTCGGCGAGATCGCCGACCTCGAGGGCGACCGCCCGCTCGAGCTCCAGGCGGCCGGCGTGATGGACCGCCAGGAGGTCCGCGAGCCGCTGCAGACCGGTATCAAGGCCATCGACGGGATGATCCCGGTCGGCCGTGGCCAGCGCCAGCTGATCATCGGCGACCGCAAGACCGGCAAGACCGCGATCGCGATCGACACGATCATCAACCAGAAGGCCAACTGGGATTCCGGCGACCCGAAGAAGCAGGTCCGCTGCATCTACGTGGCGATCGGCCAGAAGGGTTCCACCATCGCGTCCGTCCGCGGCGCGCTGGAGGAGGCCGGCGCGATGGAGTACACCACCATCGTCGCCTCCCCGGCGTCCGACCCGGCCGGCTTCAAGTACGTCGCGCCGTACACCGGCTCGGCGATCGGCCAGCACTGGATGTACCAGGGCAAGCACGTCCTGATCGTCTTCGACGACCTGAGCAAGCAGGCCGAGGCGTACCGCGCCATGTCGCTGCTGCTGCGCCGCCCGCCGGGCCGTGAGGCCTACCCGGGTGACGTCTTCTACCTGCACAGCCGCCTGCTCGAGCGTTGCGCGAAGCTGTCCGACGAGCTCGGCGCCGGCTCGATGACGGGTCTGCCGGTCATCGAGACCAAGGCGAACGACGTCTCGGCGTTCATCCCGACCAACGTCATCTCGATCACCGACGGCCAGATCTTCCTGCAGTCGGACCTGTTCAACGCCAACATCCGCCCGGCCATCGACGTCGGTATCTCGGTGTCCCGCGTCGGTGGTGCCGCGCAGGTCAAGGGCATGAAGAAGGTCTCCGGCTCGCTGAAGCTGGACCTGGCCCAGTTCCGCGCGATGGAGGCGTTCGCGATGTTCGCCTCCGACCTCGACGCCACGTCGCGCCGGCAGCTGGACCGCGGTCAGCGTCTGGTCGAGCTGCTCCGTCAGCCGCAGTACTCGCCGTACCCGGTCGAGGACCAGACGGTCTCGATCTGGGCGGGTACGAACGGCAAGTTCGACGACGTCCCGGTGATCGACGTACTCCGGTTCGAGCGGGACTTCCTGGACTTCCTGAAGCGCGAGAGCAAGGTTCTCGACGCGATCCGGGAGTCCGGCCAGTTCGGTGACGACGAGGCGGCGGCCGTGACCGACGCGCTGGACAAGTTCAAGCCGACGTTCCAGACCTCCGACGGCAACCTGCTCGGTACCGAGGCTCCTGCCGAGGCGATGTCCGAGGCAGACGTCGACCAGGAGCAGATCGTCAAGCAGAAGCGGGGCTGATCCACCGTGCCAGCCAACCTGCGGGAGCTTCGCGATCGGAAGGCCTCGGTCACGACGATCAAGAAGCTCACCCGCGCGATGGAGCTGATCGCGGCGTCCCGGATCGTCAAGGCGCAGCAACGCGCCCAGGCGGCCGGTCCGTACGCGCGTGAGCTCACCCGTGCGGTGTCGGCGGTGGCGACGTTCTCGAACGTCGACCACCCGCTGACCACCGAGAAGCCGAACCCGAGGCGGGCGGCGGTGCTGCTGATCACCTCCGACCGCGGCCAGGCCGGCGCGTACTCGTCCAACGTGATCCGTGAGGGCGAGCGGCTGAACCAGCTGCTCCGCGAGGACGAGAAGGAGATCGTCCCGTTCCTGAGTGGTCGCAAGGGCGTGGCGTACTACACCTTCCGCCAGCGCGAGGTCGCGCAGTCGTGGACCGGTGACTCCGACAACCCGAGTTTCGCCCGGGCCCGGGAGATCGCCGACGCGCTGATCGAGGCCTTCCTGACCCCGACCGAGGAGGGCGGCGTCGACGAGATCCACATCGTCTTCACCCGGTTCGTGTCGATGCTGACCCAGCGCGCGGACGTCATCCGGCTGCTGCCGCTGGAGGTCGTCGAGGGCGAGGAGCCGCCGGCCGCGGACGACGTCCTGCCGCTGTACGAGTTCGAGCCGTCCGCGGAGGACGTGCTGGACGGGCTGCTGCCCAAGTACGTCGCCAGCCGGATCCACTACTGCATGCTGCAGGCGGCGGCGTCGGAGCTGGCCAACCGGCAGCGCGCGATGAAGTCCGCGACCGACAACGCGCAGGACCTGATCGAGAGCCTGACCCGGGACCTGAACCAGGCCCGCCAGGCGCAAATTACCCAGGAAATCAGCGAGATCGTCGGTGGCGCCAGCGCGCTGGCCGACGCGAACGCCGGGAGCGAGTGAGAGAGATGACTGCCACGGTTACCGAGAAGAACAACGAGGCCGGCGCCCCGGGCGTCGGTCGCGTCGCCCGGGTGATCGGCCCGGTCGTCGACGTCGAGTTCGCGGCCGACGAGATGCCCGAGATGTACAACGCTCTCGAGGTCGACCTGACCATCGGCGAGCTGACCCAGACGATCACCCTCGAGGTCGCGCTGCACGTCGGCGACAACATCGTCCGGGCGATCTCGATGAAGCCGACCGACGGTCTGGTCCGGGGCGCCGAGGTGCGCGACACCGGCGCCGCGATCTCCGTCCCGGTCGGTGACGTCACCAAGGGCCGCGTGTGGTCCGTGACCGGCAAGTGCCTGAACCAGGACGAGTCCGAGTTCGAGATCGCCGAGCGCTGGCCGATCCACCGCAAGGCGCCGGCCTTCGACCAGCTCGAGTCCAAGACCGAGATGCTCGAGACCGGTATCAAGGTCCTCGACCTGCTCACGCCGTACGTGCAGGGTGGAAAGATCGGCCTGTTCGGCGGTGCGGGCGTCGGCAAGACCGTCATGATCCAGGAGATGATCTACCGGATCGCCCACAACTTCGGTGGTACGTCGGTGTTCGCGGGCGTCGGTGAGCGCACCCGTGAGGGCAACGACCTCATCAACGAGATGGAAGAGGCCGGCGTCTTCAAGGACACCGCGCTGGTGTTCGGCCAGATGGACGAGCCGCCGGGCACGCGTCTGCGCGTCGCGCTGTCGGCGCTGACGATGGCGGAGTACTTCCGCGACGTCAAGGAGCAGGACGTCCTGCTCTTCATCGACAACATCTTCCGGTTCACGCAGGCCGGTTCCGAGGTCTCCACGCTGCTCGGCCGGATGCCGTCGGCCGTTGGTTACCAGCCGAACCTGGCCGACGAGATGGGCGTGCTGCAGGAGCGGATCACCTCGACGCGCGGTCACTCGATCACCTCGATGCAGGCGATCTACGTGCCCGCCGACGACTACACCGACCCGGCGCCGGCCACCACGTTCGCGCACCTGGACGCGACCACCGAGCTGTCGCGTGACATCGCGTCGCGTGGTCTGTACCCGGCCGTCGACCCGCTGACCTCCACGTCGCGGATCCTCGACCCGCAGTACATCGGCCAGGAGCACTACGACGTGGCCGTCCGGGTGAAGCAGATCCTGCAGAAGAACAAGGAACTGCAGGACATCATCGCCATCCTGGGTGTCGACGAGCTGTCCGAAGAGGACAAGATCACCGTCGCGCGGGCGCGCCGGATCGAGCAGTTCCTCTCGCAGAACACCTACATGGCGGAGAAGTTCACCAACATCGCCGGGTCCACGGTGCCGCTGAAGGACACGATCGAGTCCTTCAAGAAGATCACCGAGGGCGAGTGCGACCACATCGCCGAGCAGGCGTTCTTCAACGTCGGATCGCTGGACGACGTCGAGCGCAAGTGGGCCGAGCTGCAGAAGGAAAACTGAGATGGCCGAGGACACGGGTAAACACCTCGAGGTCGCGCTGGTCGCGGCCGAGCGGACCGTGTGGCAGGGCCAGGCCAAGATCGTGATCGCCCGGACCACGGACGGTGACGTCGGCATCCTGCCCGGCCACGCGCCGCTGCTGGGCCTGTTGCAGGGCGGCACCGTCCAGGTGCGGACCGTCGACGACGAGTACTTCGTCGCGGCCGCGCCGGACGGGTTCATCTCGGTGGCGAACGACCGGGTCTCGATCCTGGCCGAGAACGCCGAGATGGGTCACGACATCGACCTCGAAGAGGCTCGGCGCGAGCTCGAGCAGGCGATGGCGGCCGGCCTGGCCGACGCCGACGCCGACGAGGTACGACTCGCCGAGGCCCGGGTACGGGCCGCCGAGCAGACGTCCTGACCCGACCTGCCATAATCGAATATCGTCACTGACAGTACGGTTCTCCGGCGGTGCCCGGAGTAGCACCCGAATTGGCACCGGAAATGGGGTCGGCAAGGTATGAGGACAGTCCTCGATGTCGTCGGGGTCTGTCTGGCTGCCGCCGTACTGTTCATCGTGCTCGTCGCGTTCCGCCGTCGCTGGTTGTCCAGGGACGGCGGAACTTTTGATTGCAGCCTCCAGCTCGCCGAGAAGGAGCACGGGCGCGGATGGGCCCTCGGCCTGGCCCGGTACGTCGGCGACGACCTGCAGTGGTTCCGGGTCTTCAGCCTCGCCTGGTGGCCGAAGCTGTCGGTGAACCGCCGCCAGCTCGAGAGCGTCACCACCCGGCGCCCGATGGGGAACGAGCCCCTCGTCACGTACGCGGGTCACGTCATCGTCGACGCGAAGATCAGCGACCGCACGGTCCATTTCGCGATGACCGAAGAGGCGCTCACCGGCGTCCTCGCCTGGATGGAGTCGGCTCCACCCAGCACGCAGACCTACCTCTGAATCCGCCCTACCTCTCGAGTGCGCTGAGCAGCATCGGCAGGGAGGCGTGCAGTTCGCGCTGCCAGTAGGCCCAGCCGTGGGTGCCCGGTCCGTAGAAGTTCGTCGTCAGGTGTTTCGCGCCGACCTGTTCCAGTTGGGCCGCGAGGGCGTGGTTCTGGCGGTTGAAGTCGGCCTCCAGCGCGTCCGTCTTCCCGGGCGGGTCGAACGGTCCGGCCGTACCGTCGCCACAGGACAGGTAGACCGGTAGCGACTTGAGTCGGTGCGCCAGGTAGTACGGGTCGTGGGCTTCCCAGATCCCGCGCTGAGCGACCGGATCGCCCCAGACCCGGAGCGGGTCGTTGCCCTGCCCGGCGAAGAAGCCCTTGATCCGGTTGATCGACTCGTCGTTCAGCAGGGGATGGGCCGAACCGGAGTACGCCGCGACCGCGCGGAACATGCCGGGATGGCGGGCGGCGTACAGGAGTGCTCCTTGGCCGCCCATCGAGAGCCCGGCGACGACGCGGTTCGAGCTGGCGCCCCAGTCGTGTTCGAGCAGGTGGGACAGTTCGACGGTGTGGAACGTCTCCCACGCCGGGTCGCCGCCGGCGCCGTAGTTCCACCAGTCGCTGTACCAGCCGTTCCAGCCGGCCTCGGGCATCACGACGAGGACGTTGCGCAGGCTCGGGATCTTCGCGATGTCGGTGCCGGACCAGGACGTGTAGTCACCGCAGCACCCGTGCAGGAGCCAGAACGTCGGCCAGTGCTGACTACGGTCCGCAGGATCCCAACCATCCGGCGTCAGCAGCCGGACGTTGACGGTACGCCCACCAAGCGCCTGCGACCGCACAGTCAAATCGGTAAGCCGATCCCCAACCTGCTTGACCGCGACGACGTGGGCGCCGAGCGGTGCGGCTTGCTCTGGGGCGGGTGCTGCGATCGCTGTCGGGGGTGGCGGCGGAGCCGCCTGGGCGGGGGCTAGGGGTGAAAGTCCGAGGAAGAGAGCGGTGGCGAGTACTGCTCGCCGACCGATCCAGGACAGTTGTGCGTGCACGAGCAACCTCCGGGCGGGGACGGAACTCTGGTCACAACGTGTCGCCGAGCGACGACCTGAAGCTAAAACCATGCGTGTTAGTTACTCAACACCGCAGCTGGTTCCGTCGATCGGTGGTCCGGGATCTGCGGCGAACGGTCGCGGAACCCTGCACGCTTGAACACCCTCCGGTGGGTGAACACAAGCAATAACCTGTCCTGACCCACCAGTACTTGTGCAAGCGGGCTCGCTACGAGATCGCCGCCTCTGGGTCGTCTCGGTATTGACATGCGCGCTTAACGTTCGTAGGTTCCTGCGCATACGTAAGAGCATCGCCTAATTAGCTCATATTCGAGTGCTCATACGTATGAACGTGCAGCCGCTCTAGTTCTGGGGTGAGAGATATGCGCAGTCGGTGGCGGGTGTTTTTGGTGGTTGGTGCGGTTCTCGTGGCGGGGTGCTCAGGCCCCGCGGCGAAGCCGGCCGGTGGTGGTGCAGCGGCGGGTGCGTCGATCGTCTACGCCAAGACCGACGGCGGTACGACGTTCGTCCGCAACTACAACGTGATGGGTCCGGCGACGGACAAGGCGCCGAACATGGAGCTGGTCTACGAGCCCCTGATGCGCGTCGACTACAGCGACGGCGGCGTGGTGAAGCCGTGGCTCGCCGAGAGCTGGTCGTTCGGTGAGCAGGGCGAGCTGCTGACGATCAAGCTCCGCGACGACGTCACCTGGTCGGACGGCCAGAAGTTCACCGCGGACGACGTCGCCTACTCGCTCGGTCTCCCGATCGAGAAACCGGACTTCAGCATCGCCGGGATCACCTACAAGTCGGTGGCGAAGACCGACGAGCACACGATCCAGGTGCGGTTCGCGGAGCCGTCGTACGCGACGCTCAACCAGTTCGCGAACATCCTGCTGCCGATGGTGCCGAAGCACATCTGGTCCGGTCAGAACCTGAATACCTGGACGAACCCGGACCCGGTCGGCACCGGTCCGTTCACGCTGAAGGAGTTCAAGCCGCAGCAGATCACGCTGCAGGCGCGCGCCGACTACTGGGGCGGCAAGCTCCCGATGAGCACGTACAAGATCATCCCGACCAGCGCGGACGCTCTGAAGGCCCAGCTGCTGAAGGGCGATATCGACTGGGCGTCGGCCAGCTGGCCGAACGGCGAGAAGGAGTACGTCGCCAAGGACCCGGACAAGCACCTGTACCAGCTGTACTCCAACGGCGGCGCGATGTCGGTCCTCTTCAACACCGGCAAGGCTCCGTTCAACGACGAGCACGTACGGCGTGCCCTCGCCCTCACCATCGATCGGACGGCGGTCGTCACAACGCTGCAGCGTCCTGGTACCGAGGCAGGGCCGACCGGACTCTCCGAGCAGCTGTTCGCCGACTGGCTCGACCCGGCGTACAAGGGCAAGGTCCAGAAGGTCGACCCGGACGCGGCGAAGGCTGAGCTCGCGAAAGGTGGCTGGACGGTCGACAACGGCGCCCTGGTGAAGGACGGCAAGCGGTACCAGCCGAGCATCCTGTTCAACTCCGACTGGGGCTGGGGCAACTACGCCGACATCCTGATCAACACCTGGAAGAAGACCCTCGGCCTGCAGGTGAAGAGCGCCGGTCAGCCGAGCGCCGGGTACTACGACAAGCAGAACCTCGGCCAGTTCGATCTGGTGGCCGCGTCGACGGGTGGCTCCGGTGTGTACGGCGTCTACCGGTTCCTGAGCAGCCAGTACCTGACACCGATCGGCAAGTCGGCCACGCTGAACCAGGGCCGCTGGAACGACCCGCAGACCGACGCGATCGTTGCCGCGATGCAGCGCACCGACGACGTCGAGCAGTTGAATACGCTCGGCCGGCAGTTGCAGAAGATCGTCGTCGACAAGGTCCCGTTCAGCCCGATCTACAACAACTTCTACTTCGTCGACATCAACGCGACCCGCTGGACCGGTTGGCCGGCGCCGGACAACTTCGAGCACATCCCGTTCGTCGGGATGGGACCGGACACGATCCTGACCATGCTGAAGCTCCAGCGCCGGGGGAACTGACGATGCGGTGGGCCTTCCTGGCCCGGCGGCTGGGGTTCTACCTGGCCGCCGCGGCCGCCGCCATCGGCCTGAACTTCCTGCTGCCGCGGCTGATGCCCGGCGACCCGTCGTCCGCGATCGTCGAGGAACTGGAGCGCGTCAGCGGCCAGCAGGTCCCGGCCGAGACCCTGATGTCGATCCGCGCGATCTTCGGCAACCCGCACGCCAACCTGGCCCAGCAGTTCGCCGACTACCTGCGGCAGTTGTCCCACGGTGACCTCGGCGTCTCCGTGGTCAACTTCCCGGTCCCGGTCGCCGACCTGGTCTGGCAGGCCCTCCCGTGGACCCTCCTGCTGGTCGGTACGACGACCGTCACCGCCTTCGCGATCGGCACGCTGCTCGGCGTCATCGCGGGCTGGCGGGCGGGCAGTCGCCTCGACGCGATCCTGACCCCGTTCACCACGTTCCTGAGCAGCGTCCCGTACTTCTGGGTCGCGCTCCTCGCCCTCTGGGTGTTCGGGTTCGTCCTCGGCTGGACCCCACTGTCCGGCGGGTACGACGCCGACCTCCCGCAGGGCTTCAGTCTCGCGTACGCCGTCAGCGTGCTGCATCACGGCGTGTTGCCCGCAGCAACTATCGTGTTCTCGGCCTTCGGCGGCTGGCTGCTCGGGATGCGGAACATGACCGTGACCACCGTCCGCGAGGACTACGTGCTGCTCGCGCAGGCCAAGGGCCTCTCGCCGCGCCGGGTGATGTTCCGGTACGCCGCCCGGAACGCGATGCTGCCGAGTTTCACCGGGTTCGCGATGGCGCTCGGCGGGGTCGTCGGCGGCGCGCTGCTCACCGAGATCGTCTTCAGCTATCCCGGGATCGGGTACCTGCTGTACGAGTCGCTGCAGAAACGCGACTACCCGATGATGCAGGGCGTATTCCTGCTGATCACGCTCGCGGTCCTGCTGGCGAACCTGGTCGCGGACCTGGCCTACGTGCTGCTCGATCCGCGGATCCGGGCGAGGGGATGACGATGCTGAAGAGCTGGAAAGTCCGCATCGGCCTGTCCATCCTGGTGTTCTTCATGCTGCTGGCCGTCTTCGGGCCGATGATCGGCGGGGACCCGCGCGCGAACGACATCAGCGCGATCTCCCAGCCGCCGAGTCCGCAGCACCTGTTCGGCACCACCCAGTTCGGGCAGGATGTGCTCGCGCAGACCATCGCCGGTGCCCGCGGCTCGATGCTGGTCGGCCTCCTGGCCGCCGCGATCGGCACCCTGATCGCGATCCTGGTCGGCGTCCCGGCCGGGTACTTCGGTGGCGCGGTCGACAACGGCCTGAACTTCCTCACGAACCTCTTCCTGGTGATGCCGGTCCTCCCACTGATCCTGATCGTCGCGGGTTACGTGCAGGGCACCGGTCCGCTCGTGATCGCGCTGATCATCGGCCTGTTCGGCTGGTCGGGCGGCGCGCGGACGCTGCGTGCACAGTCGCTGAGTCTGAGCAGCCGCGACTTCGTGCTCGCGATGCGGATGGTCGGTGAGCCGCACCGCCGGCTGATCTTCTGCGAGGTGCTGCCGCATCTGACCGGCTGGATCTCGGCGATGTTCCTGCACGGCATGATCGGTGGCGTGATGGCGGAGGCCGGACTGGCGTTCCTGGGCATCACCGACTCCGGGTCGATCAGCTGGGGCACGATGATCCAGGCGGCGCAGCAGCAGAGCGCCGTACTGCGTGGTCTGTGGTGGTGGTTCGTGCCGCCGGGGCTGTGTATCGCGCTGATCGGTACGGCGGCGACGCTGGTCAACTTCGGCGTCGACGAGGTGTCCAACCCGAAGCTGCGGATGGCCCGGCGTTCGGTCGTGGTCCGGGCCCGGAAGGTGGTCGAGGCATGAGCGACGTACTGGTGGTGGACGGGCTGACGGTCGACTACGTGACCGGGGATCGGCCGGTGCGGGCGTGTGACGACGTGACGTTCGAGCTGCGCCGCGGCGAGATCCTCGGTGTGGCGGGGGAGTCGGGATCGGGGAAGTCGACGCTGATCACCGCGCTCACCCGGCTGCAGCGGCCGCCGGCGGTCACCACCGCCGGCCGGATCGAGTTCCACGGCACCGATCTCGTCGGGCTCACCCCCGAGCAACTCCGCAAACTCCGCTGGACGTCGCTGGCGATCGTTCTTCAGAGCGCGATGGATGCCCTCAACCCGGTGATGCGGGTCGGCGCCCAGTTCGTCGACGTACTCCGTTCGCACGACAAGAAACTGAGTCGCCAGGACGCGTGGGACCGCGCCGCCGAACTCCTCGGCATGGTCGGGATCTCCGCCGATCGCGTCCGCGCCTACCCGCACGAACTCTCCGGCGGCATGCGTCAGCGCGCCAGCATTGCGCTCGCCCTGGCCTGCGGTCCCGAACTCGTCGTGATGGACGAGCCCACGACCGCCGTCGACGTCGTGATGCAACGCCAGATCCTCGCCCAGGTACTGCGTCTGCGCCGCGAGCTCGGTTTCGCGGTCGTGTTCGTCACGCACGACCTCTCGCTGCTCCTCGAGCTCGCCGACCGGATCGCGATCATGTACGGCGGCCGGATCGTCGAGATCGGCACCGCGGAGTCGCTCTACACCAAGCCCCGCCACCCGTACACCCGCGGCCTGCGCGACTCGTTCCCACCGTTGCGCTCGCCGTTGCGGAGACTCACCGGGATCTCCGGCAGTCCACCGGACCTCCGCAACCCACCACCCGGCTGCCCGTTTCACCCGCGCTGCGCGGACCGCTTCGACGGTTGCGACAAGCAACGACCGGAGCTACTGACGATCGAGGACCATGCCGTCGCATGCCGGCTGTACCCGTCGGGAGATGATCGAGCATGAGCCAACCCGTTCTCGAGGCCCGGGCGGTCTCGAAGCATTTCGCGGCCGGGCGGTCGACGGTGCGCGCGGTCGAGGACGCGACGCTGGCATTGCAGCCCGGCCGGATCGTGGCGCTGGTGGGCGAGAGCGGCAGCGGGAAGACCACGCTGGCGCGGCTGCTTGCGCGTTTCTATCCGCCGACGTCCGGTGAGATCCGGTTGCGTGGCGAGGTCGTGAAGGGCAAGCCGCGGGCGTACTACAGCGACGTACAGCTGATCTTCCAGGACCCGTTCGGGTCGCTGAACCCGTTGCACCGGGTGCGGTACAACCTGGAGCGGGCGGTCAAGCTGCATCACGCCGTGCGGACGAAGGACGAGTTGGAGCGGCGGGTGGTGGAGCTGCTGGAGCGCGTGAGCCTGACGCCGACCGAGCAGTTCATCGACAAGTTCCCGCACGAGTTGTCCGGCGGGCAACGGCAGCGGGTCGTGATCGCGCGGGCGCTGGCGGTCGAGCCGAAGGTGCTGCTCGGGGACGAGCCGATCTCGATGCTGGACGTGTCGATTCGGCTCGAAATGCTGAACCTGCTCGACCGGCTGCGGACCGAGGACGGTCTGGCGCTGCTGTACATCACCCACGACATCGCGAGCGCGCGCTACCTGTGCGACGACATCGTCGTGATGTACGCCGGTCAGATGGTCGAAGGCGGTCCCAAGGAGGACGTGATCGCCGACCCGCTGCACCCGTACACGCAGCTGCTGATCGACTCGTCCCCGGATCCCGAGCGCCGGGACCGCGACGGTCTCTTCGACGCGGAGGATCTCGGTGAGCCGCCGAGTCTGATCGACCCGCCGGCCGGGTGCCGGTTCCATCCGCGGTGCCCGTTCGCGATGGACGTCTGCCGGACCGACGCACCGCCCCGGACCGAACTACCCAACGGGCGCTGGACCCATTGCTGGTTGCAGGAGAACAAATGAAAGCACCACGACAGTCCGACGTAGCGCAGCTCGCGGGCGTCTCGCAGTCCGCCGTCTCGAGGGTGGTGAGCGGGGACGTGGACCGGATCCCGGTCGAGACCCGGGACCGCATCCTGGCGGCGGTGAAGGAGCTCGGGTACGTCCCGAACGCCGCCGCGCGGAACCTGCGCAACAAGCGCAACCGGCTGCTCGGCGTTCATACCTTCGAGGCCGTGTTCCCGCACGCCCGCGAGGACTTCTACTTCGAGTTCCTGCTCGGGATCGAGGAGCGGGCCGAGGAGATCGGGTACGACCTGGTCCTGTTCACGTCGACGGGGACCAGCGACGGCCGGCGGCGGATCTACCGCGACGGCACCAACCGGCTGAACCTCGCCGACGGGACGGTCCTGCTCGGTGCCGCGACCGATCGCGAGGAGCTGGCGCGGTTGTGGCACGACGGGTACCTGTTCGTCCACATCGGCCGCCGCGAGGTGCCCGGTGCCGACGTGCCCTGCATCGTGCCGGACTACCACAGCGCCGCCGGCCGGCTGGTCGAGTCGCTCGCCGACCGCGGCCATCGGCACCTCGCGTACCTGCGCGCCGGGATCGAGCAGGAGGCGTACGCCGATCGCCGGGCCGGGTACCGCGACGCCGTCGAACGCCTTGGCCTGCAGGACAGGTCGCCCGGGTTCAACGGCGTACCGGATCTGTCCGAGGAGTGGCTGGACGCGTTGGTGAGCGGACCGGAGACCGCGGTGGTCGCGGAGAGCGTCGGCCTCGCGGAGGACCTGCGTGCCCGGCTCGCGGAGCGCGGGCTGAGCATTCCCGAGGACCTCTCCGTCGCCGTATTGGAAGGCTCGGGGGACGAGCCCGGTCACCGCTGGGACTGCTTGGTGATCCCGCGCAAGGAGATCGGCCGGATCGCGATCGACGCGCTGGTGGCGCGGGTCGAGAACCCCGACGCGGAGCCGGTCAGCCAACTGGTGGCCTGTGATCTGGTGGCCGGCGAAACCGTCGCCGCCCCTGCAGACAAGTCGAGTGTTAAGGAGTAACGGGTGGAACTCGCAACGGACGTCCTGGTCGTCGGCGGTGGACTCGGCGGGGTCGCCGCGGCCCTCACCGCGGTCCGCCTCGGCCGCAGCGCCGTACTGACCGAGCCGACCGACTGGCTGGGCGGGCAACTCACCAGCCAGCTCGTCCCGCCGGACGAGCACCCCTGGATCGAGCAGTACGCCGCCAGCGGGTACGCCGAACTTCGCCAGCGGATCCGCGACTACTACCGCCGGAACTACCCGCTCCGCGCCGAGGTCGCTGTGGACCCGCTGCTCGACCCGGGCCTCGGCGTCGTCAGCCGCTTCTGCCACGAACCACGCGTCGCCGCAGCTGTGCTGGAGGAGATGCTCGCCCCGTGGCGCGCCTCCGGACGCCTGACGGTGCTGATGGAACACGAGCCGATCGCGGCGTCCACCTCCGGCGACGAGATCGACGCTGTCACCCTGCGGGACCTCCGCACGGGCGATGACGTGACGGTCTCGGCGACGTACGTCGTGGACGCCACCGAGCTCGGCGACCTCGTCGAGCTCGCGAACGTCGAGCACGTGATCGGTGCGGAGGGGCGCGACCAGACGGGTGAGCTGCATGCGCCCGAGGTCGCGAATCCCCTTGATCAGCAGGCGTTCTCATGGTGCTTCGCTCTCGAGCACCGGGCGGGGGAGGACCACACCATCGACCGGCCGGCCGGGTACGAGCACTGGCAGACCGCCGTCGCGCCGTTCTGGCCGGGATCGCAGCTGTCCTGGACGGACGTCGTACCGTCGACGCTGCAGCAGCGGGAGTGGAAGCTGCTCGAGGCGAACCCGGACCAGCGGGCACCGTTCTCGCTCTGGCGGTACCGGCAGATCCTTGCTGAGAGCAACTTTGTCGACAAGGCGATCCCGGCGGTCACGGTGGTCAACTGGCCGCAGCTCGACTACTGGGAGCAGCCCCTGCTGGGTGCCCCGGACCCGGCGAAGGCGCTGGCCGCGAGCCGGGACCTGTCGCTGTCGTTCCTGTACTGGATGCAGACCGAGGGCGGCTATCCGGGGCTGCGGTTGCGCCCGGACGTCACCGGTACGGCGGACGGTCTCGCGAAGACGCCGTACATCCGTGAGGCGCGGCGGATCCAGGCCGAGTTCACCGTGCTCGAGCAGCACGTCGGGGTGGAGGCGCGGCCGGACGGCGCGGGCAGCGAGGTGTTCGCGGACACCGTCGGGCTCGGGCGGTACCGGATCGACCTGCACCCGAGTACGGCTGGCCGCACCTACGTCGACATCGAGGCGTACCCGTTCCAGATCCCGCTCGGCGCGCTGATCCCGGTGCGCGTCGACAACCTGCTGCCGGCGAACAAGAACATCGGGACCACGCACATCACCAACGGTTGTTACCGCCTCCACCCGGTCGAGTGGAGCATCGGCGAGGCGGTCGGCGCACTGGTCAGCTTCTGCCTGACCGAAGGCCTGTCACCACGCAAGGTCCGCAACGATCCCACCCATCTGGCCGACTACCAGCGCCTGCTGGCGGACCGCCTGAGGACCCCGCTGGCATGGCCCGAAGAGATCCGCACCCATCGCGACTGACAAGGGATGATGCTGTGCTCCGAAAGTCTTTGGCCGCCCTGTGTACTGCGCTACTCCTCTCCGCCGCGGTCCTGGTGAACGCCTCGGCGTCCACCACCGCACTCCCCGCGCTACACACCGAAGGCAATCGCATCAAGAACAGCGCCGGTACCGATGTCACCCTCAAAGGTGTCTCCGTCATCGCCCCCGAGCAGAACGACGTCTGCACCGACTGCAACTCCAAGCCGATCAACGACCTGATCGACATGACGGTCGCGAACGGCTGGCACTCCAAGGTGCTGCGGCTGCTCGTCACCGAGGCGATCGGCAAGGACCTGAACGCCTACGACGCCACCTACATCAAGCCGTACGTCGACCACGCGGTGGCCAAGGGTCTCTACGTGATCATCGACCTGCACCTGGTCCGCAACTACGGTGACGCCGCGGGCGCCGTACCGCAGTCCGACGTGAAGGGGTTCTGGGACTTCATCGCGCCGCGGTACGCGAACAACCCGAACGTGCTGTTCGAGGTGTTCAACGAGCCGATCGCCCCGGACAACTGGGCGACCTGGAAGTCCTACATCCAGCCGGTCGTGAACTCGATCCGGTCGGTCGCGTCCAACGTCATCCTGATGGGCAGCCCCTCGTGGAGCACGCGGCTGAACGGGGCGCTCACCGATCCGATCACCGGCGGCAACATCGCCTACGTCTACCACCTGTACCCGAACCAGGGCCCGGCGACCGCCGCGAGCCTGGATCCCAAGTTCGGTACGGCGGCCGCGACATTGCCGGTCGTCCTGACAGAGTTCGGCTGGGACCCGTCGCCGGCGGCGAACGCGGTCACCGCCGGTACGACGTCCGGCTGGGGGCTGCCGTTGCGGCAGTACCTGGACGCGCGTCCACAGATCGGGTGGCTCGGTTGGGTGTTCGACAACTTCTGGGCCCCGGTGATGTTCGACAAGTTCTGGAACCTGCTGTCCGGCGAGTACGAGGGTGCTTTCATCCGCGACTGGCTGGCCGGCGCTCCGGCGACGTCACCGTGTTCCAGCCATCTCGCCCGCGGGGCGACGGCGACCGCGTCCTCGACGTACGACGCGAACTCGGGTGCGGCGAAGGCGGTCGACGGGGCGTGTACGGACAGCGGGCGCTGGATGTCCGCGGTCGGTGACACGACGCCGGTGCTCACGCTGAACCTCGGTGCGTTCAAGGACGTCAACCAGGTCGACGTGTACAGCGGCTACGGCTATCCGAACGTCGCCACCGGGACCACGCTGACCGCGTTCATGGTGGAAGGGCACACCGCCGCCGGGTGGGTCCAACTGGGCAGTGTCACCGGTAACACCCGGTCGCTGGTCTCGGTGCCCGGGCCATCCGCGACAATTGACCAGATACGCCTGACCGTCACCGACCCGTCGAACACGACACCGGACATTGCCCGCGTCTACGAGGTGGCCGCTCACTGAGCCCTCAGTGGCCGGCCGGCTCACTTGGAGGAGGCCGTTGCCAGCGTCCCGACCGAGACGATTCGTCGCTGCGTTCATCGCGGGTGCCCTGGTGTTCCCGCTGGTGCCGGCGGTCGCCGCGCGGCCGGTGAAGCTGGAGGTCCTCTCCAGCCGCGCCGACACGGTGACGGGCGGCGACGCGCTGGTGCACGTCGACGCCCCCGATCCGGACGGTCAGGTCCGGGTGTCGCTCAACGGTCAGGACGTGTCGGGGGATTTCGTCCCTGACGACACCGGCCGGACCGGACTGGTCAAGAACCTCCGGCCCGGAGCCAACGTGCTCCGGGCCGAGGCCGGGGGCCGGCGGACGACGCTGGACGTGCGCAACTACCCCCGGGAAGGCCCGGTGTTCTCGGGGCCGCACGAGCAGCCGTTCGCGTGTGAGACGGCGAAGTTCAAGATCCCGGTGATCGGCGGCACGCTCGGACCGGCGCAGGACGCCGACTGCACGATCGCGCCGCGGGTCGACTACTTCTACCGGACCACCGCGCGCCGCTGGGCGAAATGGCCGGCCGGCGCGACGAGGTACCCGGCGGATCTCGCGGAGACGGACTCCGGTGATCCGTTCATCGTGCGGATGGAGACCGGGAGCGCGAACCGGGCGGTCGTGCAGACCAGCATGCTGCACGATCCGCTGCGCGAGGGCGCGCCGACTCCTATCCGGCGCTCGGAGGCCTGGAACGGTCGCGCGATCTTCACGCTCGGCGGCGGCTGCGCCGGCGGGTGGTACCGGTCCGGGGCGACGACCGGCAGCGTCACGGATCCGTTCCTGCTCGGGCGCGGGTACGCGCTGATGTCGTCGTCGCAGAACGTCTTCGGGCAGAACTGCAACGACGTGACCGCGGCCGAGTCCGCGATGATGACGAAGGAACTGTTCGTCGAGCACTACGGGCAGCCGGAGTTCACCGTCGGGTTCGGCTGCTCCGGCGGCTCCTACCAGGCGCAGCAGATCACCGACAACTACCCGGGCATCTTCGACGGCATCATCGTCGGCTGCTCGTTCCCCGACGTCGGCTTCGGCACGATCCCGTTCATCAGCGACGCGCGGCTGCTCGACTCGTACTTCGACAGCCGCAGCACGGTGCAATGGACGCGGGAACAGAAGCGCCGCGTGGCCGGGTTCGCGAAGTACGCGACGCTGCCGAGTATGGCGATCAGCGCCGCCCGGATCGACCCGCGGCGCAACTGTGCCGCTGTCCCCGTGGTCCTGCGGTACAACCCGGTGACGAACCCTCGCGGGACACGCTGCGATGTCTTCGACCACGCGATCAATGAGTACGGCGCTGATCCGGCGACCGGGTTCGCGCGGCGACCGCTCGACAACGTGGGCGTGCAGTACGGGCTCAAGGTCCTGCGGTCCGGGGTGATCACGCCGGCGCAGTTCCTCGACCTGAACCAGCGGATCGGTGGCTTCGACGCGGACGCGAATCTGGTCCCGGCCCGGACCGTGGCCGACCCGGAGGCCGTGCGGACGGCGTACCGGACCGGGCGAATGACCAACGGCGGGGGAGGGCTGAAGGACGTGCCGATCATCGACTACCGCGCGTACTCCGACAACCTGGCGTACGGCGACATCCACGTCCGGTACCACACGCTCTCGATGCGGGCCCGGTTGCAGAAGGCGAACGGCACCTCGGTCAACCAGGTGAGCCTGCTCGAGGACGCGAGGTACGGGCTGTTCAGTACGTCGAGCCCGTTGCTGCGGCACGCGGTCGACGAGATGGACAGCTGGCTGACCCAGTTGACCGCCGACGGGACGAGCCGGCCGCGGATCGACAAGATCGTCGCGGCCAAGCCGTCCGGGCTGGCCGAGGGGTGTCGCGGACCGGGTGGGTTCATCGCGCAGCCGCTGGACCGGAACCCGTCGTCGCGGTGCGAGAAGTTGTTCCCGTCGGCGTCGTTCCCCCGCGAGGTGGCTGGCGCCCGTGTCGCGTCGGATGTGATCAAGTGCGAGCTGCGCGAGCCCGCCCGGTCGGAGTACCCCGGGTTCACGGACGCGCAGTGGCAGCAGCTGTTGACGATCTTCCCCGACGGTGTGTGTGACTGGTCGAAGCCGGGGATCGATCAACAGCCGCTCGCCGGGACCTGGCTCAGCTACCCAAACTGAACCTGAAGTGGTGCTTCCGCGGTTGGAGATCGTGCGGCGGGAGGATCGGGGCACCGCTGGTCGGACTGCCGAGACCGTGCTGCAGTGCGTCCAGCGTGATCCAGACGCGATCGCTCGGGTGCAGGTCGGCCGGATGCTGCGCGGCGGCCAGGTCGGCGATCGTCCAGCGTCTGACAGTCATCGCGAAGTCCGGGTCGCCGGTCAGGCGGAGCAGGCCGGCGCTACCGGACAGCTCGGCCCACCGGACGTTGCCCCGGGCACCGTTCTCCTGCGGGTAGAGGTACGGGACCTGCAGGTCGTCGATCGTGCTCGTGTAGCGGCCGATCCGGGCCGCCGAGCGTGAGTCGGGGTACGCCTGTCCCGGTCCCTGGCCGAACCAGGTCACCTGCCGGAAGCCCGCCGGCACGCCGAACGTCACCCCCAGCCGCGCCCACGGCACCAACCACTCACCCAACGGCTCCACCTCGACATCGGCCGTCACACTCTCGCCATCGGTCGTCCAGCGGTACGTCGTGAGCACCCGCGCGTCCGTCGCCGCGGCCCCCACCATCGTCACCACCGTGAGCTCGTCATCGCACCGCTCCACGGAGACGGTCCGATACCGCAGCCGGTCAAGCCCGGCGTTGGCCCATCGAGACTTCCGGTCCAACGTCGTCGCGTCCCAGGTCCGGGCGTCGTGCTGAGTCGGCGCTCGCCACAGCTCCAGCGGACGATGCACGACGTCCCAGCCCTGCAAGCCGATCAGTCGTCCGGTCTCGGGATGGAACGTCGCGGGCCCGAGCGCGAGCGATTTCCTGGGGGAGTGCTTGGCGGGCGCAGCGGAGAGTTGGGTTTGGGTGAAGGCCACCTCGTGACCAGCAGGTGCCCAGTCGGTGTCGCTGGTGAGGACCGCTCGGATCGTCAGCCAGCGTTCACGGTTCTGGAGCTCCGGCAGGTCGGGGAGTTTGACCGTGGCGGAGTCTCCCGCCGAGATGAGCGGGAGGTCGACTGTGCCGCGGGCCACGACCGTGCCCTCGTCGGCGACGTCCCAGTGCAGCGAGAGATGGGAGGTGTCCGACACGTCGTACCGGTTGTGGATGGTCAGGACGTCGTCGGTGACGGTGAGGCGGACCGGTTCGTAGACCTTGTGGACCTCGGCGAGCACCGGTTGCGGCGTCAGGTCGGGAAAGACCAGTCCGTCGAGGACGTACGTCCCGTCGTGCAGTTCCTCACCGAAGTCTCCGCCGTACCCGTAGGAACCGTCGGCCCGCAGGATGCCGTGTTCCATCCACTCCCACAGGAAGCCGCCCTGGCAGCGTTCGTACCGGTCGAAGAGCTCCTCGTACTCCGGTAGTCCGCCGGGACCGTTGCCTCCGGCATGCGAGTACTCGCACAGCACGAACGGCATCGCCCGCCGGCGCGCGTCCAACGTCGGATCGTCCAACGGTTTCTCGGCCCGTTTGCCGATCGCCTCGACCTCCGCGTGCGACGCGTACATCCGGCTGTACACATCCACGTCCGCACACGACAGGTCACCCTCGTAGTGCAGCGGTCGCGACGGATCCCGGTCGCGGGTCCACTCCGCCATCGCGGTCAGGTTCGGCCCGACGCCGGCCTCGTTGCCGAGCGACCACATGATCACCGATGGGTGGTTCTTGTCCCGCTCGACCGTGCGCCGCATCCGGTCCACGGACGCGTCCAGGAACCGCGGATCGCCGGCCGGGTTGCCCTGCCAGTCGAGCAGGAAGAAGCCGTGCGTCTCGTAGTCGCACTCGTCCATCACCCAGAACCCGAGCTCGTCGCACAACTCCAGCAGCTTCGAGTCCGGCGGGTAGTGGCTGGTCCGGATCGCGTTGATGTTGTGCCGCTTCATCACCAGCAGTTCGTCGCGCATCCGCTCGTACGGTACGGCGCGACCGAACACCGGATCGTGCTCGTGCCGGTTGACCCCGTGAAAGACGATGCGGCGCCCGTTGACCCGCAGTACCCCGTCGACGATCTCGACCGTGCGGAAGCCGATCCGCAGCGACACCCGCTCACCGGGCAGCTCCACGACCGCGTCGTACAACCGGGGCTCCTCGGCGGACCACGGTTCGACGGCCGGGAGCGTCACCGACTCGCCGCACGGCACCTCGGCGCCGAGCTCCGCGATCCGTACGACGGCACCCGGGACCGACTCCACCCGCAGCACACCGGCACCGTCGACGTAGTCCGCGTGCACGAACACATCCGCGTCCACCGGCCGCGCGATCAGCGTGACGTCGCGGAAGATCCCGGGCAGCCACCACATGTCCTGGTCCTCGAGGTACGACCCCGACGACCACTGGTGCACCCGTACGGCGAGCACGTTCCGCCCCGGGCGCAGTACCTCGCCGACCGCGAACTCGGCCGGCAGTCGCGAACCGCGCGTCACTCCGAGCTCGACCCCGTTCAGCCAGACGCGCGCACACGAGTCCACGCCGTCGAACCGCAGTACCGACGACCCGGTCCACGAGGCCGGGAGCTCGAACGCCAGCCGGTGATCGCCGGTCGGGTTCTCGTCCGGCACGTACGGCGGGTCCACCGGGAACGGGTACTTCTGGTTCGTGTACGCCGGACTCCCGTGCCCGTGCATCGGCCAGCTCGACGGCACCGGCAGCCAGTCCCAGTCCGAGTCGTCGAAGTCGACCGCCTCGAACCCGTGCGCGGCCTCCGCCACGGTCGGTGCCCACCGGAACCGCGACTGACCGTTAAGGCTCAGCCGCGGCGCATCCGACCGTACGGCGGCCCGCGCCGGCAGCACGCCGTACCCCGGGCCGGGATCTTCCCAGTAGGTCATCGGGCCTCCCAGCCTGGACTGAGGAGCGCAGGGAGCGTAGCGACCGGAGCGACGAGGGAAGGACGGGAGTCACAGCCCGATGACCCGCCGCGACGGAGTCGCGGCATATACAGAGTCACGCGTCCTCCCGGATCCACACCGTCATCGGTCCGACCGTCCGGTTCGCCCACGCGTAATAGGGGATCGCTGTCAACGGTCCGTCCCGTCCCGGGACCTCGATGGTTGTCACGCCGCCGAGTAGGTCGGGCTGCTCGCGTTCGACGAGCTCGCCCGCGACGACGGCCGTCTCGTCGAGGACGACGTCCTGGTCCTGTTGCTCGAAGCAGTACACCAACGGGCCGCGTTCGATCGCGACACAGCCACGCACCGAGTCGATCCGATCGTCCGGCGTCGTACGGCGGGCCGCGACCGGCAACTCCAGCACGACCTCGTCGCCGACCGACCACACTCGCCGCAGCGGTCCTTCGTGCCCGTTGACGGTCAGCCGGTGACTGTCGGCCCACGCCGGGATCCGAAGCCCCAGCGTCCACGGCGCGTCCGGCGCCGCCGTGATCCGCACCCGCACGGTCCCGTGCCACGGGTAGTCGGTCTGTACCTCGAACCCGACTCGCCCGATCGGCAGGTCCGCAGTCACCGAGGCCGGCGCATAGAGCTGTACCTGGACGCCGTCGTCGTCCGACGTCGCGATCAGCTGATCCAGCGACGACAGCGTCCGCATCACGTTCGGCGGGCAGCACGCGGTCCCGAACCAGGGCTGCCGTCCACCAACCGCGGAACGCTGGTCGTCCGCGAAGGCGTTGTTCCGCACCTTCAACGCGTTCACGTAGAAGAACCGGTCGCCGGCGAGCGAGACGCCCGAGATCACCGAGTTGTACAGCGTCCGCTCGATCAGGTCGGCGTACTTGCTCTCACCCGTCGCGAGCAGCAGCCGCCAGCTCCACTGCACGCTGGCGATCGCCGCGCAGGTCTCGCAGTACGCCGCATCCGGTGGCAACTCGAACGGGTCGCCGAACGCCTCGCCGTACCACCGGGCGCCGACGCCACCGGTCAGATACGTCTGACTCTCGACCATCGTCGACCACGTCGCCCGCAACGCGTCGAGCAGCTCAACGTCCCCGGTCTCCACCGCGACATCGGTCGCGCCGGCCGCGAGGTACAGCGCCCGGACCGCGTGACCGGCGATCGTCCGCACCTCGCGGACCGGCAGGTGATCCTGGAAGTACGCCGGTCCGTGGTGACCCGGGACCGTGAGCATCCCGTGCCCGCGGGCCTCGACGAAGTACGCGGCCAGCTCGAGGTACGCCGCGGTTCCGCTCTCGCGATAGAGATCGACGAGCGCCATCTCGATCAGTGGGTGCCCGTCGACACCTTCCAACCGGCCCGGCCCGAAGGTCTTGCACAGATGGTCGGCGAGCCGGCACGCGACGTCGAGCAGGATGCGATCCCCAGTTGTCCGCACCTGCGCGACGGCTGCTTGCAACAGATGGCCGGCGCAGTAGAGCTCGTGGCCCTTCTCCAGGTCGCCGTACCGCCGGCCGTCGAGTGCGAGCGTGGTGTAGGTGTTCAGGTAGCCGTCGGCCTCTTGCGCCGCGGCGACCAGCGCGCTGCCGCCGGACTGCCAGGAAGCGAGTTGGTCCGAACGCCCGCGGGCCTGTTCCCAGGCGACCGCCTCGAGCCACTTGTAGACGTCGGTGTCGGCGAAGAGCTTGCCCTCGAATCCGGTGACCGGTTCCTGCCCGGACGCCTGGCGGAAGTTCCGCAGGGTGCCGACCTCCTCGAGCCGCCGGGCGGCCGCCGGAATGGTCGTCTCCCGGTTGATCCGCTGGCGGTTCGACCAGAAGCCACCGGTGAGCTGGGAGCTGCCGAGGGGGAGTGGGCGCAAAGGCATGGAGGCAAGGTAACCATCGCCTGCGAGGTCGGGGCAAGAGTTCAGTGCAAACGATTGCGGCCTGGGAAACCGCTGTGTGCAAACGATTGCAATTTATCGGCGTCACGCCCTTGACATCGGCTCGTAACCTCCGTGACCATGAGGGCCGTCGTTCCATTCGGAGTTGACTAGATATTCAGTGAGACTGCGCACCTCAGCAGCCGCCCCCTGCCGAAAGCGAGGCATGGCCGATGACCAATCCCTCCCCGGACACCGCGTCCGCCGCAGAGCCGCCCCAGATCTCGACGACACCGCCCGGCTGGTCCCGGCGTGGTTTCGTCGGAACCACCGCGGCCGCCATCGGCGTCGCGTCGCTGGGTATCACGCCGACCGCGAGTGCGACGAGCACCGCCGGCCGGACCGCGAACGACGACCAGCTGCCGGCCTTCCCCGGCGCCGAAGGTGCCGGTAAGTGGGCCAAGGGCGGCCGCGGCGGGTCCGTCTACGAGGTGACCACGCTGGCCGATTCCGGACCCGGATCGCTGCGCGACGCTGTCTCCGGTTCGGACCGGACGATCGTGTTCCGGGTCTCCGGCACGATCCAGCTGGAGACAGGCCTGCTGATCGCCGGCAGCAACCTGACCATCGCCGGCCAGACCGCGCCTGGTGGCGGGATCTGCGTGGCGGGGCACAGCACGAACATCAAGGGCAGCGCGCACGACATCGTGATCCGCTACCTGCGCTTCCGGCTCGGCGACGAGAACGAGATCGCTGACGACTCGTTCAACACCAACGTCCCCGGCTCGGTCAGCCCCGAGATCCGCAACCTGATCATCGACCACTGCTCGTTCAGCTGGGCGGTCGACGAGTGCCTGTCGCCGTACGGGAACTACGACGTCACCGTGCAGTGGTGCATCGTGTCGGAGGGCCTCGCGCTGTCCGCGCACCCGAAGAACCGGCACGGGTACGGCGGCATCTGGGGTGGTGAGCGCAACACCTACCACCACAACCTGATCGCCCACGAGGGCGGCCGGAACCCGCGGTTCGGCTACACCGAAGGCATCACGCTCGAGGTCGACCACTACAACAACGTGATCTACGACTACGGGTACACGTCGCTGTACGGCGGCGAGTGGGCCAACGGCATCAACATCATGAACAACTTCTACAAGCCGGGCCCGACCACCCAGGACGAGGTCGCGCCGGTCGTGCTGAGCGCGAACCGCGGCGGCCAGTGGTACGTCGCCGGCAACCAGGTCGAGGGCTATCCGGACGTCACCGCGCACAACCGCAAGGGCATCCGCTACCCGATCGGCGGCATCGTCGAGCTGACCCAGCCGCACTCGATCCCGGGCCGCGGCGACCTCCAGGCGCCGAACAAGGCGTACGACGCGGTGCTCGCCGGCGCGGGTGCGATCCTGCCGAAGCGGGACGCGGCCGACGCCCGGGTGATCGCGGAGGTGCGCAACGGCACCGGCCGGCTGATCAACTCGCAGAAGGACGTCGGCGGCTACCCGGATCTCGTCCAGGCAGAGGCGCCGGTCGACTCCGACCACGACGGCATCCCGGACTGGTGGGAGAAGGCGAACGGCCTCGACCCCAACGACCCGTCCGACGCGCAGAAGATCGCCCCGAACGGCTACACGTACCTCGAGAACTACCTGAACTCGCTGGTCCCGGACCCGGTCGGCAACCCGACGGTCGCGATCAGCAGCCCCGCGCAGAACCAGACGATCCCGGGCCGGACGGCGCCGACCGTCACGGTGAAGGCCGATGCGGCCGCCGCGAAGGGCGGCCGGCTCGCGAAGGTCGAGTTCTACTCCGGGGACCAGCTGATCGGCAGCGCGACGAGTGCGCCGTACCAGGTCCAGTGGAAGAATGTTGCCGACGGCTCCTACTGGCTCACCGCACGGGCGACCGACCAGAACGGTACGTCGACGCAGTCGACCGCCGTCCAGGTCCACGTCAACCGGCAGACCGGTACGTCGGCCTGGACCTCGACCGCGGTCGGCAAGCCCCCGGTCCCGGGCTCCGGCAACCTGGAGAACGGCGTCCTGACGATCAAGGGCTCCGGCCGGATCTACGGGCGGAACAGCAACTTCCACTACGTGTACCGCAAGCTCCAGGTCGGCGGTGCCGGTGCGGTCTCGCAGATCACCGCGCGGCTGGACAAGATCAGCAAGGTCGCGAACGGCCTGACCGCGGGCGTGATGATCCGCGACAGCCTCGACCCGGCCGCGCCGTACATGTACGGCGGCATCGGGTACGGCGTCGCCGGTGGGTACGGCACCGTCAACGACAACGCGAGCGCCGCGCCGACCGCCACCGACGACGGCGGTATGAAGGCGCAGGCGATCCGGATCCAGACCGACGGCACCGTGCCGAGCGTCGGCCCGTGGCCGTGGGACGGGACGTACCTGGACCACACGAAGGTCTACTGGCTGCGGCTGCTCCGGCGCGAGCGCCCGCAGTTCGGGGACGTCGAGTTCGAGGCGTTCATCTCTACGGATCAGGTCAAGTGGGACCGCTTCGGCTACGAGAAGCTCGTGATGCCGAGCCGGACCTTCTACATCGGTTTCGCCGTCGACGGCGGCCAGATCGACAACGGTCTCGTCGACTACGGGACGGCGCAGTTCAGCAACATCACGCTCGAGCAGCAGTGAGGTAGACATGTCTGAAAGCACCATCAACCGTAGGCGCCTGCTGCAGGGCGGTCTCGGACTCCTGGCGGTCGCGACCATCCCCGGCTGCGGTTTCTTCGACACCAAGCCGGCCGGGTCCGGCGCACAGGCCGCGGCGGCCGGCGAGAAGGAATCGCCGCTGCTGAAAGCCCTGGTGGACAAGGGCTCGCTGCCTCCGCTGGCGGACCGGTTGCCGAAGAACCCGCCCGTGATCAAGCCCCTGGAGGGCAAGGCGCAGTACGGCGGCACCTGGCGCTCGGCGATGCTGACCCAGGAAGACACCCAGTGGCTGTGGTACGCGATGAACTACGAGCCGCTGGTCCGCTGGAAGCCGGACAAGACCGGCAAGCCCGGGTACGACGAGATGGAGTCGAACACCGCCGAGTTCACGGTCGATGCCGAGAGCAAGGTGTTCACCTTCAAGCTCCGCGAGGGCCTGAAGTGGTCGGACGGCAAGCCGTGTACCGCGGACGACATGCTGTTCACGATCCTCGAGGTGCAGTGCGACGAAGGTCTGCACCCGGACGGGATCTACGACGCGTTCCTGTCGCCGGACACCGAGAAGCTGGCGAAGGTCGAGAAGACCGACGAGCGCACGGTCACGATCACCTACACCGCGCCGCAGCCGTCGCTTCTCGGCCAGATCGCCGACGGCATCTTCCTGCGCGAGGGTGCCTACGGGATGGTGCTGCCGAAGCACTACTTCCGGCAGTTCCACCTGAAGTACAACAAGTCCGCGAACGCGCTGGCGAAGAAGGCCGGCGTCGGCAGCTGGACGGACCTGTTCACCCAGAAGCAGAACCCGTGGACGAACCCGGAGCAGCCGACGCTGGCGCCGTGGAAGGTGACCACCGGGCTCGGCAAGGGCTCCGCGGTCACCCTGACCCGGAACCCGTACTACTGGAAGGTCGACGACGCCGGCCGCCAGCTGCCCTACATCGACAACTGCCGCATCGAGGTCGTCCAGGACGCCCAGGTCGAGCTGCTGAAGGTGATGAACGGCGAGTTCGGCATGCAGTACCGGAACTTCGGTACGCCGCAGAACAAGCCGGTCGTCGCGCAGAACCGGCAGAAGGGCAACTACAAGATCATCGAGGTGCCGACGCAGCTCACCAACACGATGGTCATCGGCCTGAACCTGACGCACAAGGACGCGACCAAGCGCGCGTTGTTCTCGAACAAGGAGTTCCGGACCGGTCTGTCGCTGGCGATCAACCGCAAGGAGGTCATCGACGCGGTGTACGCCGGCCAGGGTGAACCGTGGCAGGGTGCTCCGCCGAAGGACTCGCCGTACTACAACGAACAGCTGGCCACCCAGTTCGTGGAGTTCGACGCCGCGAAGGCCAACCAGCACCTGGACGCGGCCGGTCTGACCAAGAAGTCGGCGGACGGCAAGCGGCTCGGCGCCGACGGCAAGCCGGTGTCGGTCACGGTGCTCGTCAGCGAGTCGTTCCCCGACCACGTCGAGGCGATCGAGTTCATCAAGAAGCGCTGGGCCGCGGTCGGGATCGAGCTCCGCGCCCAGCCGGTCAGCGAGGACCTCTACAAGGAACGGGTCAAGGGCAACGACCACGACGCCGGCACCTGGACCTGCGGCACGTTCGTCCTCCCGACCGGTACCGGTGGTGACCACTACTGGGTGCCGACCAATGACGGCAGTGCGCGGTACGGGATCGGCTGGGCGCAGTGGTACCAGTCGAAGGGCGAGAAGGGGATGAAGCCGCCGGCCGAGGTACAGAAGCAGCTCGAGCTGTTCACCAAGGCGCGGCAGGAGCCGGACCCGGACAAGACCCTGGACCTCGGCAAGCAGGTGCTGCAGATCGCGGCCGACCAGTTCTACTACATCGGGATCAGCTCGGTTCCGAACACCTACGGTGTGGTGAAGAACGACTTCCACAACGTGCCGTCGGAGATGAACGAGTCGGTGGCGCCGGGCATCGTGCACCCCGAACAGTTCTCGATGGAGCAGTAGCCGATGCTGCGCTTCGTGGCCCGGCGGCTGGTCTGGATGTTCATCACGCTGGCGGCGATCTCGTTCGTCACCTTCGTGGTCATCAAGCTGCCGCCGGGCGACTACACCACCACGGTGATCGCGAACGCCGAGGCGCGCGGTCAGGACATCCCGGACTCGCAGATCGCCGAGCTCAAGCGGCACTACGGTCTCGACAAGCCGTTCATGGTCCAGTACCTGACGTGGATCGGGGGCGTCGTCCTGCACGGCGACCTCGGTCAGTCGTTCGCCTGGAACCAGTCGGTATCCAGTCTGATAGGCAGCCGGGTACTGCTGTCGATGCTGCTGTCGGTGGCCAGCCTGTTGTTCGTCTGGGCGATCGCGTTCCCAATAGGCATCTACAGCGCACTGCGGCAGTACTCCACCGGCGACTACCTGGCCTCGTTCCTCGGCTTCATCGGAATGGCCGTCCCGGAGTTCATGCTCGCGCTGGTGATGATGTACGTCGGCTTCCGGTACTTCGGCCAGAGCGTCGGCGGACTGTTCTCACCGGAGTACGCCGACGCGGCCTGGAACCTGGGCAAGCTCATCGACCTGATATCGCACCTGTGGATCCCGATCGTGGTGGTCGGGGTCGCCGGTACGGCGGGACTGATCCGGATCACCCGGGCCAACCTGCTCGACGAGCTCCACAAACCGTACGTCGCGACCGCCCGCGCCAAGGGACTGCCGGAGTGGAAGCTGCTGCTCAAGTACCCGGTCCGGATGTCGCTCAGCCCGTTCTTCAGCACGGTCGGCTGGCTACTGCCCGGCCTGATCAGCGGCGAGACGATCGTGTCGGTCGTGATGAGCCTGCCGACCAGCGGTCCGCTGCTGCTCGGGGCGGTGAAGAGCCAGGACATGTACCTGGTCGGCAGCTTCGTTCTGATCCTCAGCACGCTGACGGTGATCGGCACGATGCTCAGCGACCTCGCACTGGCCTGGTGGGATCCGCGGATCCGCACCCGGTTCCAGAAGGGATAGATCCAGATGGTCCAGCAGACCGAGACGATCGCACCCGAAAGACCGCCGGGCACCTCGCCGGAGGCACCCGGGGAGGTGGTGAAGAGTCTTCGCGATCACGGCGCGCTGCCGCAGTGGCGGTTGATGTGGCGGCAGTTCCGCCGGCACCGGCTGGCGCTGATCGGCCTGATCGTGCTGATCCCGATCTACTTCATCGCGATCTTCGCGGGGTTCTTCGCCCCGTCGAGCGCCGACACCGCGCACACCGCGCTGCCGTACGCCCCGCCACAGCGGGTGCACATCGACAGCGAGCACGGGATGTTCGTGTACGGGTACTCCTCGACGCGCGACCAGGAGACCTTCGAGCAGACCTTCACCGTCGACAAGTCCAAGATCGTCGACGTCGGGTGGTTCGTGCGCGGCGACGAGTACTCGATCCTCGGGCCGCTCAAGTCCGACATCCACCTGATCGGACCGACCACGGCCGGCGAACCGTTCTTCCTCGTCGGTGCCGACCAGTCCGGCCGGGACCTGCTGTCGCGGCTGATCCACGGTGCCCGGGTATCGCTGTCGATCGGACTGGTCGGGGTGTTCGCGAGCTTCCTGCTCGGCATGCTGATCGGTGGTATCTCCGGCTATCTGGGTGGCACGGTCGACAACATCATCCAGCGGATCATCGAGTTCATCATGTCGATCCCGACGCTGCCGCTGTGGATGGCGTTGTCGGCGGCCCTGCCCGGCAGTTGGGGACCACTGACGAGGTACTTCGCGATCACGGTGATCCTGTCGCTGATCGGCTGGACCGGTCTGGCGCGGGACGTCCGCGGCCGGTTCCTCAGCCTGCGCGAAGAGGACTTCGTGATGGCGGCCCGGTTGGACGGGGTCGGCCGGACCGGGATCATCTTCGGCCACATGGTGCCGTCGTTCGCCAGCCACATCATCGCGTCGGTGTCGATGGCGGTGCCGCGGATGATCCTCGGCGAGACCAGCCTGTCGTTCCTCGGTCTCGGTCTGCAGCCGCCGGCCGTCAGCTGGGGTGTGCTGCTCGAGGGCGCGCAGAACGTCCGCGCGGTCGCCACCGCCCCCTGGCTGCTGACCCCGGGCCTCGCGGTCGTGGTCGTCGTACTCGCCATGAACTTCGTCGGTGACGGTCTGCGGGACGCCGCCGACCCGTACAAGTGAGGACCTGACATGCAACCTCTCCTGGAAGTGCGCGAGCTCAGGACCCACTTCGAGCTCGGCGACGGTGTGGTCAAGGCCGTGGACGGCGTCAGCCTGACGGTCCAGCGCGGCCGGACACTGGCCGTGGTCGGCGAGTCCGGGTGCGGTAAGAGCGTCACCGCGCGGTCGATCCTGCGGCTGGTCGAACGGCCGGCCCGGATCGTCGGCGGCGAGATCCTGCTGCATGACGACGAGCCGGGCAAGGAACCGCTGGACCTGCTGGCCGCGAAGGACAAGCGGCTGCGCAAGGTCCGCTGGGCCGATATCGCGATGGTGTTCCAGGAACCGATGGCGTCACTGAGCCTGGTGCACACCATCGGGGACCAGATCATCGAGGCGGTCCGGCTGCACGAGAACCTGAGCAAGCAGGCCGCCCGGGAACGGGCGATCGAGATGCTCGACCGGGTCGGCATCCCGGACCCCAAGCGCCGGGTGGACTCGTACCCGTTCCAGCTCAGTGGTGGCATGCGGCAACGAGCCATGATCGCGATGGCGCTGTCCTGCCAGCCGCGGCTGCTGATCGCGGACGAGCCGACCACCGCGCTGGACGTCACCACACAGGCGCAGATCCTCGACCTGCTGCAGGATCTCCAGGAGGAGCTGGGGATGGCGATCATGCTGATCACCCACGACCTCGGGGTCGCCGCGCAGGTCGCCGACGAGGTCGCGGTGATGTACCTCGGCGAAGTCGTCGAGCAGGGACCCGCGTCCGCCGTACTGAGTGCGCCCAAGCATCCGTACACGCAGGCGCTGGTGCGGTCGGTGCCGCGACTGGGACAACAGGGTCAGGACCGACTCGTCGCGGTACGGGGGACTGTGCCGCCGCCGTACGAGCGGCCGTCGGGGTGCCGGTTCCATCCGCGCTGCGACGCGTTCATGGCCGGGAAGTGCGACCAGATCGTGCCGGCCCGCGTCCGCAGCGACGAGATCGATGTGGCCTGCCTGCTGTACGGCGAGGAGAACTGATGAGCCTGCTGGAAACCAAGGGTCTGACGATGCACTTCCCGCTCGAGGGAGGGTTGCTCGGGCGGAACCGTGGGTATGTGAAGGCCGTCGATGGGGTCGATCTGTCGATCCGGGCCGGCCGGACGCTCGGTCTGGTCGGTGAGTCGGGCTGCGGCAAGACGACCCTCGGCCGGTGCATCGTGCGGGCGTACGAGCCGACGTCGGGCAGCATCATGTTCGACGGCGTCGACCTGGCGTCGCTGTCCGAGAAGCAGCTGAAGCCGTACCGCGCGCAGGTCCGGCTGATCTTCCAGGACCCGCACTCCTCGCTTGACCCGCGCAAGACGCTGCGCGACATCATCGCCGAGCCGCTGAAGGTCCAGGAGGCCGGTTCGCGCGACGAGATCGACGACAAGGTCGCCGCGCTGCTGCGGCGCGTGGGGCTGCGGGCGGAGTACGCGCACCGCTACCCGCACGCGTTCAGCGGTGGCGAGCGGCAGCGGGTCGTGATCGCCCGGGCGCTCGCCACCAACCCGCGGTTGGTAGTCGCCGACGAGGCGGTCAGTGCGCTCGACGTCTCGGTCCGGGCGCAGATCCTCAACCTCCTGCGCGATCTGCAGGAGGAGTCCGGCCTCACCTACCTGTTCGTCTCTCACGACCTCGGCATCGTCGAGCACATCGCCGACGACGTCGCGGTGATGTACGTCGGCAAGCTCGTCGAGAGCGCGTCGACCGAAGAGCTCTACTCCAAGCCACTGCACCCGTACACCGAGGCGCTGCTGAGCGCCGTACCGGATCCCGACCCCGCCACCCGCGGGCAGCGCGAGCGGATCAAGCTCCGCGGTGAGATCGCGGACCCGTCCAAGGTGCCGGCCGGGTGCCCGTTCCATCCCCGGTGCGGGTACGCCGAAGCCCGGTGTGCGAGCGAAGTCCCGCAGCTGCGGGAGATCAGGGGCCGCAAAGTCGCGTGCCACCTGGCCGAGCAGCTGGATCTGAAGGGTGTCCTCACGGCCACCACCGCCCCGTAGGAAAGGTCCACCATGTCTGAATCGTCCGAAGGAAACATGTCCCGTCGTGGCCTGTTACGCAACGGCGCCCTGATCGGCGGCCTGGCCGCGTTCGGTGGCGCGCTGCAGGCGGCTCCCGCGAACGCCGCGACCACCAGCTCGACCAGCGCCGTCCCGCGCGCGACCGCGCAGTCCGCGGCCGGAGTCGTCGACATCCCGAACAAGTACAACGTGCCGTTCTCGGTGGCCGACGACGAGCTGTTCGTCTTCGCCGCCAACTTCAAGCCGTTCGAGCTCGGCGGCAACGACAGCGGCCGCGAGGCGCACCGGTACTTCGACTCCGTGTTCGGTGACGCGATCCGGGCGAAGTTCCCGAACATCAAGGTGAAGTACGCGACCTGGGACTACCCGGTCCGCTACGAGGACCTCGCGAAGGCCGGCCGGGTGCCGGACCTGATCCTGGAGGACCCGCGGCTGCGGATCGACCGGGACCTCGAGCCGCTCGGCTGGACCCAGGACATCACCGCCGCCGTCCAGGGCGCCGGCATCGACCTGTCGACGCTGAACCTCGGCTCGGTCGAGCAGATCAAGTCCCGCTCCGACGGCGGCCTGTACGGCGTCCCGCTGTGGATCGACGAGAGCCTGCTGTTCTACAACAAGCTGATCTTCGACAAGTTCGGCGTCAAGTACCCGACGGCCGGCTCGACGTACGACGACGTCTACAAGATCGCCCAGAAGCTGACCCGGCAGGACGGGATCGACCACTACAAGGGCTACATGCAGCACCCGGACAACTACCTCGCGATGAACCAGCTCGGGCTCTACCCGTTCGTGCCCGGCGACAGCGAGCAGCCCAAGCCCGAGGACGTGAAGGTCAACCTGACCAGCGCGGACTGGAAGACCATCGCGAACAACATGTACCGGTTCCTGATGATCCCGCGGAACAACTTCACCACGGTGGACGACTTCTTCAAGGGTGACATGAGCTTCCCGGGTCACCTGGCGATGGCGGTGAACAACCTCTCGAAGCTGAACGCGTACGCCCTCAGCTCGTACTACATCGAGGAGGACGACGCCGCGCAGTACGCCGAGTGGGCGAAGAGCGTGAAGATCGGGGTCACCTCGATGCCGGTGCTGTCCCGCGGCTCGAAGACGATCTACCAGCCGGACACCCGGGCGGCGTTCATCCCGCCGCAGTCCAAGCACCAGGACCAGGCGCTCGAGGTCGTCAAGTACCTGGTGTCGGAGGAGATGCAGAGCCGCATCTCGTCGTACGGCATGAAGGCGGTACTGAAGACCGACGCCACGGTGAAGGCCTTCGGCAAGTCGATCCCGGAGCTCGCGGCCATCGACACCTCGGCCGTGTACTGGGGCGACAACGCGGTGATCAAGAACTACCAGAACACCGAGTACTGGGACATCCCGCTGTACAAGGTGTTCCGGCAGCACGTGCTCAAGGACGGCATGGACGTCGACTCGTCGCTGCAGGTCGCGGAGCAGGTCGACATCCCCGACTACATCAAGGCGCAGGTCGCCCGCGGGCTGACCTGGTGACCGCAGAGGTGAAGGCGACATGGTGATCGCATCGTGACTGACCCCAGGTTCGACGGCCGCATCCGAGAGGGTGCGGCCCTCCTGCCCACCATCCATCCCGGCGACAGCCACGCCGCGACGCTGGTCGAGACCGCGTCCGGCGACCTGTTGTGCGCCTGGTTCAACGGCCCCAAGGAGGGGCACCCGGACACGAACATCGTGCTGTCCCGCCTGCCCGCCGGCACCGACACCTGGTTGCCGCCGGAGCAGCTGTCCTCCGACACTCGCCGCTCAGAGCAGAACCCGCTGCTGTTCGTGGTCGGCGGTGGCGAGGTCTGGCTGTTGCACACCTCCAACGAGCCGCACGACCAGTCGACCTCGCGTGTCATCCGCCGGGTTTCGCACGACGGTGGACTCACGTGGGACCAGAGCGAGGTGCTGTTCGACCACCTCGGCAGCTTCATCCGCAACCCGGTCGTTGTCCTGAGCAACGGTGACTGGCTGCTGCCGGCGTACGACTGCGACAAGAGTGCCGAGCGGACGGTGCTGAAGCTCAGCACCGACCAGGGCGAGAACTGGTCGACGGTCGAGGTGCCTGATGCGATCGGGCAGGTGCAGATGAGCATCGTCGAGCTGTCGCCCGGCGAGCTCGTCGGGTACTTCCGGAGTCGCGCCGCCGACCGCATCCACCGGTCGGTGTCGAAGGACAACGGCCGGACCTGGACGTCGCCGGAGAAGACCGCGTTGCCGAACAACAACTCCGCGGTGCAGGTACTCCGGCTCGGCGACGGCCGGCTCGTGATGGTGTTCAACGACTCGTCGGCCGAGCGGGACCAGTTCCGCTGGGTCGACGACGGGCAGGGCGGCGTACGCCGGAAGACCCTGCGGACCCCGCTGACACTGGCGTTGTCCGAGGACGACGGCGCCACCTGGCCGTACTGGCGGAACCTCCAGGTGCAGGACGAGGAGTACCACGAGAACGAGTTGGGCTACTCGTACCCGACGCTGCTGCAGACCCGGGACGGGCAGTTGCACGTCGCGTACTCGTTCCTGCGCAAGACCATCAAGCACGTGACCCTGGCGCCGGAATGGATCCAGGCAGGAGACCGATTGCCATGAGTATCACGAAGTGGGGCCTGCACGAGCTCACCTTGTCCGGACCATCGGAAGGCAACCCCTTCGCCGAGGTCGAGTTCCAGGTCACCTATCAGTTCCGGAACCGGATGGTGACCGTCGACGGTTTCTACGACGGCGACGGGACGTATCGGGCCCGGTTCTCGCCCGACCGCGAGGGCAGCTGGGAGTACATCACCAGCAGCTCCGCGGCCGAACTGGACGGGCACCGCGGCCGGTTCGAGTGCACTCCACCCGAACCGGGGAACCACGGTCCGGTCGAGGTGGCCGGCAGGCACCACTTCGCGTACGCCGACGGCTCGCGGTACGACTGCATCGGGACCACCTGCTACCACTGGACCTACGAGACCAAGGAGCTCCAGGAGCTCACGCTCGAGTCGTTGCGGTCGGCACCGTTCGACAAGGTGCGGATGTGCCTGCTGCCGACCGAGGGGATGCGCCCCGAGCGGCTGCCGTTCGTCGGCACCACGCCCGGTGAGGTGGACGTCGAGCGCTACGACCCGGCGTTCTTCCGGGAGTTCGAGGCCCGGGTCGCGGACCTGCTGGCGCTCGGGGTGCAGGCGGACCTGATCCTGTTCCACCCGTACGACCGCGGCGTCTGGGGCTTCGACCGGATGACGCCGGCCCAGGACGCGGCGTACCTGCGGTACGTCGTCGCGCGACTGGCGGCGTACCGGAACGTCTGGTGGTCGGTGTCGAACGAGTACGACTTCAACCACGAGAAGACGATCGCGGACTGGGACCGGCTGCTGCAGCTGGTGCAGCGCTACGACCCGTACCAGCGGCTGCGGTCGATCCACAACGGGACCAAGATGTACGAGGTCTTCACGCCGTACGACTTCGGCAAGCCGTGGATCACCCACCAGAGCGTGCAGCACTGGGACGGCGCCGAGGTCGAGGTCTGGCGGGACTGCCCGAAGCCGGTGGTGATCGACGAGATCGGCTACGAGGGCAACGCCGGCCGCCGCTGGGGCAACCTGACCGCGGACGAGATGGTGCACCGCTTCTGGCAGGGCATGGCACTCGGCGGGTACGTCGGCCACGGCGAGTCGTTCGTCGACCGCGAGACCCGCGCGTGGATCTCGGTCGGCGGCCGGCTGTACGGCGAGAGTCCGGAGCGGATCGATTTCCTCCGCGGCGTGTTCGCCGGGCTGCCGCGGCAGTCGGACGGTGACCTCGACGGCGACCGCTGCGTGCTGCACTACCTCGGCGACCGGCAGCCGTCCGCGGTCGACCTCGACCTGCCGAGCGGTTCGCCGTTCCACTTCGACCTGATCGACACGCGCGCGATGACCATCACGCCGCTGGCCGACTACTCCGGCCCGAGCCGCATCCCACTGCCCGCCACCCCGTACCTCGCCCTGAGAGGGACCCGATGACGTCAGTAGCACGCTGGGACGTGCTCGAACTCCCCGTGCCCGGACCGACCGCCGTGATGTTCCGGCATGCTGACGGCGCACTGGCCTACGCGGAATCGTTCCAGTCCGCCGGTGGCTGGAAGGTCCGCTTCAGTCCCGACCTGGAAGGCACGTGGTCGTACGACGGTGGGACGTTCGAGTGCACGCCTGCGACTTCGCACGGCCCGGTCCGCCGCTCTGGCACCACGCTGCGGCTGGCCGACGGAACGCCGTACCATCCGCTGACCACTGAGTGGTTCGGTCTGGTCCACCAGTGGCCTGCGGCGCGTCTTGCACTCGCGGCGTCGCCGTTCAACCGCGTTCGGCTGCAGTTGACCGACGTGATCGAGGAACAGGTCCAGGATCTGCTGGCCGCGGACATCTTCGCCGACATCGTGTTGCCGGCGGACACGGTGGTCGTCCGCGACGTGGTGAACCGGCTCGCGGCGTACCGCAATGTCACCTGGTGTTTGAAGGCCGGCCCGGCTGCTCGTGCGGTCGCCGAGCTGATCGGGGAGCTCGACTCCGGGCAGCACCTGATCTCGATGCATGAGGCAACCGATCCTGGGACGCCGTGGCTGACGCACCTCAGCGTCCGGCTGGAGAACCTGCGCGGTGTCTCGGCGCTGCGACGCCACTTCGCCAAGCCGGTCTTCGTCGACGCCTGCGGTCACGAGGGCAACGGCGTCACACCGGACACCAGCCTGCGCCCCGAGGAGATGCTGACCCGGATCTGGGAGGGGACCGTCCGCGGCGCCTACGTCACCCACGGCGAGTGGTACGTCGACGCGGAGACCGGACCGTGGTCGGGCGGTGGGGCGCGACCGGGTGGAGTGGTGGCGCAGCGTCTGCGGCTGCTGCGCGAGGTGCTTGATGAGTTGCCCGAAGGTGTCGAACCTATCGACGACTACCGCGACGCGCCGACGCTCGCGGTCCCTGGCTCGTACTACCTGCAGTACCTCGGCGAGCACCAGTTCCCGGACCGGACCTTCTCACTGCCTTCCGGGGAGTACGACGTCGACGTGCTGGACGTGTGGAACCACTCGGTCCGGCGTACCCGCGAGACGGTGGCTGACAGGCTGACGGTGCGGCTGCCCGGGACGCAGTACCAGGCGATCCAGATCCGGCGAGCGTCCTGATGCCTGCGTTGACCTCCGGTCCACGTCAGGCCGAGCTCCGGCGTACGCCCGACGGCGTCGTGCTGCAGCTCGGTCTGACTGACGGGCCGGTCTATCTCGAGCGGCCGGTGGTCAATCTGCTGAGCGTTTCCACCGGCCGTCCGTGGCAGCCGACCCTCATGGAGCCGACCGACGGCTGGTGGATCTCGCGGCGGGCGGGGGAGCACCGCGCCGGCTGCCGGATGGGATCGGTGGCCGTCGAGTTGCGCCTGGTGTTCGACGACGCGGATCGGTTGAACCTCGAGGTCCGTTGGCGCAACACCAGCCAGCGCCGCCTCGCCGACCTGGCCGTCGGGCTGCTGCTCGACTTGGGCCGGGTGAAGGACAGCCAGCTGACGATTCCCGGTCTGATCTACAACGACAATCCGTCCGCCGACCCGACCCGCGCCGTACCGCGGGTTGGTCCGACTCCGGGCGGCGGGTTCGTCGCGGAGGAGGACCGGCTGCCGATCCCGGGGATGGGCGTGGAGTGGCGCGAGGGTCGTGAGCGTCGCTGGCTGTCCGTCTTCTCCCGGCCGCAGGCACGGCGTTCGACCGACGGGCAGGTCCGGTACGGGTCGCTCGGGGTTCTGCGGCAGGAAGGGCTGGTGCTTGCGGCGCTGAGCGGCGTACTGATGTTCGACGGTAAGCAGGACATCCGGTACGTCAGCAAGGCCGAGACCGAGGTGACCGAGGACGGCTACCTCACGTTGCGCCCCGGGGAGGTCTACACCCAGCGGCTGGTCCTCGATTGGGGACCGCAGGATCTGCGCGGCCACGCCTTCCGTCACCTGGTCCACACCGGCCGAGCGCTCTTCACGAGTCCTGGGGCTCCTGGGCTGGCGATCGAGGAACTGATCACCCGCAAGACAGTTGCTCTGGACAACAGGTGGTACCAGTCGGGCGCGGTGGCCGGCTACACCAAGTTCAGCGAGATCCCCGGCAACGGGCCGGAGAAGCCGGTGCACTTCCTGTACGGCTGGACCGGGCAGGCTCTCAAACTCGCCTGGTGTGACGCCACGGTTGGCTTCAACACCCGCGACCGGCTGCGGATCGATCGCTGTCGCGCCGCCGTGGAGTTCTACCTCGCGGGGAGCCCGACGCAGACGCCTGGCCTGCGCCACAACTCGTATCAGGTCAGCACTCGGCGCTGGACCAGCTTCCGCGCCGGCAGTCGCCCGATGATCTCCAGCCGCGCGTACGGCGAGACGGTCACCGATCTCGCCGACATCATCGCGTTGTTCCGCCGGGTCGGGGAGCCGGTGCCGGCGTCCTGGGTGAAGGCGCTCGAGGAAGCTGTGGCGTTCCTTCGTGGCGCATTGCTGCCGGACGGGACGTTCCCGGTCGGGTGGCGGCTGGACGGGACCGCCGCGGCCGCCACGGTGTCGGCGGCCGGAATCCCGTGTGTGCTTGCTGTGCTGAAGGCGTCGGAGGTGCTTGACGACCCGGCGCTGTTGGCCGAGGCGACCGTTTGGCTGACGCGGTACCACGATCAGCACGCGCGGACGTTCGACCGCCCGTTCGCCCGGTCCACTTTGGACGCGGCGTGCGAGGACAAAGAAGCCGGCATGTACTACTTCATGGCGGCGTACGAACTCTTCCGGCGTACTGCGGATCCGTTGTACGCGACCTGGTGCGAGGTCGCTGCCGACTGGCTGCTCACGTGGGTCTACGTGTGGTCGCCGGAGCAGGACGAGGACGCGCCGCTGCGGGCCGCCGGGTTCAACGCGGTCGGGTGGCCCACTGTCAGCGTTCAGAACCACCACCTGGATGTGTTCTTCCCGACCTATGAACTGCTCGCCTTCGGGCTGACGACTGACCGTCCGGAGTACGTCGACGCTGCCCGAACCACGCTGCACGCCATGACTCAGGGCATTGCTGCTGACCCGGGAGATTGGAACTTCCCGCTGCCTGGGGAGCAGGGCGAGGCGGTCTTCCAGACCCACTGGCAACGCCGCGGCCACGCGAACACGTGGAACCCCTCGTGGGTGATCGCCGTTCCGTTGGCCAACGCCCTCCGAATCCGGGACCTGAACGACAGCTGATGACTGACTACTTGATCACTGACTATGGCGCTTCGAGCGGGGACTGGTCCGTTGCGATCGCGGCGGCGGTTGATGCTTGTGCGCTGACGGGCGGGCGTGTTGTCGTACCGGCCGGCGTGTTTCGCACCGGGCCGATTCGGTTGCGCAGCAATGTCGAGTTGCATGTGTCGGCCGGTGCGACGTTGCGGTTCCTTGCCGACTCAGCGGCGTACCCGATCGTGCGGACGCGTTGGCAGGGGATCGAGTGCTTCAGCCACTCACCGCTGATCTACGCGTACGACGAGGTGAATGTCGCGGTCACCGGCACCGGCACTCTCGACGGTGGTGCGAGCACGGACAACTGGTGGAGCGATACCCGGCCACGCACCGACTGGCAGCGCCTCCTGCAGATGGTCGAGGACGGCGTACCGGTGGAGGAGCGGGTGTTCGAGCCGGGGCACGGGTTCCGGCCGAGTTTCGTCCAGCCGTATTCGTGCCGGCGGGTGCGGATCGAGGACGTCCGGATCGTCAACGCCCCGATGTGGGTCGTCCATCCGGTGTTCTGTGACGACGTTCTGGTCCGCGGCATCACCGTCGACTGTCACGGCCCGAACAACGACGGCTGCAACCCCGACTCCTGCTCGGACGTGCTCATCACCGGCTGCTCGTTCACCACCGGGGACGACTGCATCGCGATCAAGTCCGGCCGGGACGCCGACGGTCGCCGGGTCGGCCGTCCGTCGGAGAACATCCGCATCGACTCCTGCCGTTTCAGCGCCGGCCACGGTGCCCTGACCATCGGCAGCGAAGCCTCCGGAGGTGTTCGGGGCGTGCACGCGCGAGACCTGCACGTCACCGGTTCGGCCGTCGACCACGCGCTCCGCATCAAGACGAACTCCCAGCGCGGCGGTCGGATCGAAGACATCACCGTCGAGAACGTCGTCGTCGACGCGGTCACGACGTCCGCTGTTCTCATCACGACGCGCCACGCGGAACCTGATGAGTTCGCCGGCCATGCACCCGTCGTCCGCGACATCACCGTCACCAACCTGACGGTGGGCTCCGCACCGCGGACCGTCGAGATCATCGACAGCCGACGGGCCCCGGTCGAAGCCTTCACCATCAGCTGTTCCGATACGTGCTGAACAGATCCACGTCGCCCAGCTGACCGGGCTTCAACAAGACCTCGAGCCCGTCGAGCTCCTGCACACCCGAGACGGCGCGGCACCGCTGTACCCCGGGTGCTGTTGTGTCGACCAGCTCCAGGGCACTGAGCTCCAGCTGCCGCAGCACCTGGCCCGAGGTATCCCCACCGGCCACGACCACCCGTCGTACGCCGGCCTCCCGCGTCACCCGGCGTACGACCTGAGCCAGGCCGCTCGGCACCGCTGCCAGGTCTTCGCGCGGGAGGTCATTCGTGTGCACCACCACGCCGTCAGCTCCGGCGTCGAACGCCGCCACGGCCCGCGTCGCCGCATCGTCGGCGAGCCCCAGCACAGCCCATTCCTTCGTCCGAGCATCCTCGATTTGCTCTGCGGTCCGGCGTGACTGACTCCCCGACACCACCAGCACCGGTTCGCCGCCACCGATCGCGGGCGGTGAGGTGGTGGGCTTGGGATCAGCAGGACAGAGGTCGAGTGCCAACGCGCGGGAGAGACCGCCCGACCCGATCGCGAAGATGGGCTGCCGGGCGCCCTGCTGCAGGATCGCGCGCCCGAGAGCGCGGAGATCCTCGTCGGTCAACGCGTCAAGAACCACCGCGTCCACCGCGTCCACGGCGTCCACGGGGGCTGCGGTGAGCGTGGCGTAGGACTGGGGGAGGCTTGGGTAGCTGGTGAGGTGGAGGGCTTCGATGCGGAGACTCGTTTGGGCGGCGACGTGGCGGCGGAGGTCGGACTCGTGCATTGGCGTCGAGGGGTGCGTGGACATGGTGGGTTGGCGGTCGAGGCGGTGGATCGTGCCCGCTTCGGCGGCGAAGTGGTGGCTGAAGGTGGTGTAGCGCCCCAACTCCGGTTGCGCCACCAGTATCGGGACCGGGGCCGGGCCGAAGACGTCCCGCCCGACCTCCAGCGCACGGCCGATGCTGCCGCGACCGGGGGCGGAGTCCGCGGTCGAACAGACCTTGTACTGCACGACGCGCGGCCCGAGCTCGCGGAACGCTTCCAGCACCGGACGAAGCTCGGCTTCCTGCTCGTCCGGCGGCAACGACCGCGCGATCCCGGCGACACCGATCACGTCGTACCGCGTGGCGAGCTCGCATAGCGCCGATGCCGACGGCAACGTGACCAGCAACGCCGCCCGCAACCCGACCCGCGCGAACTGTGCCAACGCGTCCGTCGACCCCGTGAAGTCGTCCCCATAGAACGCCGCCTCAACCACGTCAGGCTCGCACGGGGAATGCATCGAGGGCCTGCTGAAGGGCGGTTGTTTCGCGGGCGGCCGTTTCGATCGGCGTACCGGAGACGGCGGCCGACCAGGCGGCCCGCATCGCGGTGACGCCGGCGCCGGGACCGCCGGGGTGGCCGTGGATGCCGCCGCCGGCCAGGACGAGCAGGTCGGTGGTCTTGGTCTGGCGGTACGTCTCGGGCGCAAGCCCCGGCGTCTGGCCGGAGGACAGGACCGGGAGGGTTTCGTAGCCTCCCAGGAGTGGCGTGCGTACGGCGGTGATCGAGCGCAGTACTTCCTCGTCGGTCTCGTAGAACTTGTTGGAGAAGCCGTTCGTGTGCAGGTGGTCGGCGCCGGACAGCCGCGCGAGTTTGGACCAGGCGATGTAGTCGATCCCGAGCTGCGGTGCGCGGGTGTAGACGCCGGTCATGGCGCGGTGGCCGTGGATAGGGAGGGCGCAGCGTTCGCGGAGCCAGGCGAGGGCGGCGAAACCGACCAGGTTCACGCAGACCATCACGCAGGTGCCGCCCGCGGCCTTCACCAGGTCGTGGTTGGCTGCCATCCGGTCCAGGTCGTCGGTGATGTTGAACGCGTACATCGGGCGGCGGCCGGTGCGGGCGGCAACCTTGTCGAGCTCCTCGGTGACGACGGCGACTCGCTCGGCCAGCGGCGAGTGTGGTGGGTTGCCCATCAGCTCGTCGTCCTTGATGAAGTCGATACCGGCCTCGGCGAGTTCGCGGACGACGAGGCGAAGCTCCTCGGGCGGCAGGCCGATACTGGGCTTCACGATCGTGCCGAGCAGTACGCCGTCCGGCCGGTTGAGCAGCTCGCGAGTCCCACGCACGCCGTACTGCGGTCCGGGGTAACGCCCGGCGAACTCGGACGGGAGGTCGAGGTCGAGCAGCCGGATGCCGGCGACCTGGCGGATCTCGAACAGGTTCCCCGCGACGGCGGCCAGCAGGTTGGGCAGCGACGGCCCGAAGTTGTCCAGCCCGAACGCGATCCGCACCCGCGCACTCCGCTTGCCGGCGGCCCCGGCGCTTGCTTTTCGAGGCACAGGGCGGATCGCTCCGGGGAGGTCGGCGTTGCCCGTGGGTGGGAGTTCTTCGATCGACAGCACCCGGGCGGCGAACCGTTCACGGAGCTCGACGGTCTCGCGGGCTACGCGGATGAACGTCCCGGTGGACTGCTCCCCGGCGATCACCTCGGCGGCCTGGTCAAGCGGCAGATAGGTCTCGACAAGGTACGTCGCGACGACCTCGGCGGCGCTCATCGGGTCGGGTCGATCTGCGTCTTGAGGTGGTCAGCCCCACCATCGATCGCCAACAGCACGTCCGGCACTTCCCCCAGTGGCACTACGTCCGAGATGTACGGGCGCACATCCAGCGCCCGCGTGTTGACGAGCCGCGCGGCCGCCGCGAAATCGGCCGGGGTGTAGATCGTCGAGCCCTGCACTGTGACCTCCTTGAGAACCACTGGATTCAGATCAACCGTCAACGAGCCACCGAACATCGGCAGCAGCACCACCTGTCCGCGCGGCCGGCACAACGCCAGCGCCTCCGCCAAGCAACTCGGATGTCCCGACGCCACCACGACGACGTCGAAGCCGTCCCCACCACTCGCGTCAAGCCCTGTCGCCACCAGATCCGACGCGACCGGATCCACCACGAGATCGACGCCCCGTTCCGTCAGGAACGCGCGATTGTGCTGCTTGACGTCGCTCACCATCACCGTCCGTGCCCCGCGGTACCGGCTGATCGCGGCGGCCAGGCTCCCGATCGCGCCACCGCCGAGCACCGCGACCGCGTCACCGCCCCGCACGGCCGACGTGGATCGCCATCCCACCGCGACCGGCTCGATCATCGCGCCCTCGTCGTACCCGATCTCGTCGCTGAGGGGCACCAGGACGCGCGCCGGGGCGACGAAGTACTCACTCAGCATCCCGGCCCATCCGAGGCCCGGAACGCGTTTGTGCACGCAGAGATGGGGATTCCCGGCCTCGCACCGCGTGCACCCCCAGCACGACAACGCCGGCATCACCGCCACCCGGTCGCCCGGCCGGAAGCGTGGATCGGCGGAGGAGACCACCTCGCCCGCGCCTTCGTGGCCGAGCACCACGGGAGGTTTGCGGAACGGGTGATGACCGCTCCAGGTGTGCAGGTCGGAGCCGCACAACCCGACCGCGCGCATCCGCAGCAGCACGTCGCCGCCCGCGTCCGGATCCGGCACGTCGGTCACCTCGACCTGCCGCGGTGCCTCCAGAACGGCTGCTTTCATCGGAGCTCCTCCTTTGCTGGCGTCCGCCCAGTCTCCGTCGTCAAACCTCAAGAAAACAAGGCCGATCGGCCAGCCTGTGGATAGCCGGTTGACTTTGCCCCGTCCGGAGGCAAAGGTTTTCCTTATGGCGATGATCCCAGCGACTCTGTTACTCGAGGAACGAGCCGCGCTGGCGATGAACGCGGTGACCGGCCTGGCCGACGACGACTGGGACGGCATCCCGTTCTTCAGCGCGAACCTGTTGGCTCGCCCTGCCCGCATGGACCACGGCGACTGGGACTACGGCTCCAGCCACGGCCGGCTCACCGATGCGATCCTGCTGACCCGCCAGATGACCGGCGGCAAGGACTGGGAGCCGCGGTGGGACACCATCGCCGACCAGTACCGGCAGCGGCTGTTCGCACTGCTCGCCGAGGACGGTCTGACGTATCGGCAGACCCACCCCAAGGGCCATTGGTTGCCCAACGCCAATCTGATCGACCAGCGCGCCACGCTGCTCGCTATGACCACCGCAGTGGTCGCAGCGGACGATCCACAGGCCCAGCGGGCCGCGGACCGTCAGGTCGCCGCTCTGAAGCGCATCGCGATCAAGGAGCGCGACGTCTGGTTCTACCCGGCGTCGGAGTACACGACGGACGGCTGGCCGTCGTCGAACGCGATCGACCTCCACCTGGCGCCGGACCCGGCGTCGTTCTCTGGCCGGCTGATCATGCCGCTGCTGCGCTACCACCAGGCCACGGGCAACACCGACGCGCTGGAGCTGTGCGAGTGGTTCGCCCGGCTGATCGTCGAGAAGAGCGGTGTCTTCAACGCGGACGGGAGCTTCAACCCGGCCCGTGCGTACCGCAGTGGTCATTTCCACACCCGCGTGGGCACGCTGGAAGGGCTGGCGCGGCTGGCGAGGCACACCGGTGACCACGGGCTGACCGAGTTCGTCCGGCGCAGCTACGACTGGGTGCTCGGTGAGGCGACCGGCTTCGGCTGGACTCCGGGTGACCTGGCCGACCAGCAGTACGAACACGAGACCTGTTCACTCGTCGACCTCGTCGGCCTGGGTACTACGTTGGCCGGAAACGGACTCACGCAGTACTGGTCGGTGGTGGAGCGCTTCGTCCGCAATCACCTGGCCGCATCGCAACTGCTGGACGTGAGCTGGGTGGAGTCCGCGCCCGACCGTTCGCAGGACGAGCCGGGGTGGCGGACGTACGTGAACGTCGGCGAGCGGGTGCTCGGCGCCTTCTGTGGGTACGGCGCTCCGAACGACTACGTGTCCGACGTACCACTGGGGCGTGGGCACACCAACGACGTACAGGCGTGCTGTGTCGGGTCCGGCGTCCGCGGACTGTTCTGGGCGTGGAACAGCATTGTCACCGGCGACAACCGGCTGACCCGAGTGAACCTGTTGCTGAACCGCGGTCATCACGCCGTTGACGTCGTCAGCCACCTGCCCGTCGAAGGCAAGGTCGAGTTGCACGTCAACGAGCCGATCGACGACCTCCGCGTGCGCATCCCGGAGTGGGCTGGGTACGCGCGACTGCGGCTGCAGCGCGGAGACGACGAGTGGACCGGCGCCGAGCGCATCTGGGCACCGGACGGCTACCTGTCGATTCCGAAGGCGCAGCCGGGCGAGCGCGTCGTCGTGACGTTCCCGATGGTCGAGCAGACCACCACGGAGCTTGCGGCCGGCAACGAATTCCGGACCACCTGGCGCGGCGACGACGTAATAGCGATCGACCCGCCCGGCACGTCCCGCCCGATGTACGGCGACCGCCCGGAGCACGCCGGCGGCCTGCGTGAGTACGAGCTCCACCGACCTGAGACGGAGTGGTCCTGGTGACAACTGGCTGGGTGCTGTCCGAGGCGCCGACCGTGACGACGCTGACGGCGTACGACCTGCGGTGTGAGCATCGCGTCGACCCGCTCGGGATCGGTACGGCGCGACCGCGGCTGAGCTGGCGGCTGGCGTCACCGACCCGCGGCGACCGGCAGGACGCGTTCCGGGTGCAGGTGCTGCGTAGCGGCGTACTGGTGTGGGACAGCGGGTGGCGGAGCGAGCGGGAGACGTACGTCGACCACAGTGGCGCTCCGCTGACCTCGCAGACCGACTACGTCTGGCAGCTCGAGGTACGTGACGCGGCCGGTGCTGTGTCGACGGCCGAGGCGACGTTCGCGACCGGCCTGTTCCACGACGACGAGTGGGCGGCGCACTGGATCGAACACGACTACGAGACCGATCCGTACTTCGAGCCGCCGGTGGACCGTGCCGAGCCGCGGACCGTGCGGCAGGCAACCATCGCCCCGCCGCGGTACTACCGCCGCTCGTTCGAGCTCACGCAGCCGGTGACGCGTGCGCGCGTCTATGCGACTGCTCACGGTCTCTATCAGCTCAGTGCGAACGGTCAGCGCGTCGGCAACGACGAGCTGACGCCGGGCTGGACGGACTACCGCGAGCGCGTCGCCTACCAGACGTACGACGTCACGGACCTCCTCCGCGAGGGCGAGAACGTGATCGGTGCGGTGCTGGGTGAGGGCTGGTGGTCCGGGTACGTCGGATGGGACACCCGCAGTCACGCGCACCACTACGGCAAGAAGCCGCAGCTGCTCGCGCAACTCGTCGTCGACCACCCGGACGGTTCGCGCACCGTGGTGGCGACGGACGGTCGATGGGTGGAGCACGTCGGATCGATCCGGTTCGCCGACCTGCTGATGGGGGAGTCGCACGACGCGCGGCTCGAGCTGGGCGATTGGTCGAGCCCGGGGTACGACGCAGACGCCTGGGTGCCGGCTGGTGATCTCGGTGGTGACGTGTCGACGGTGATCGCGACGACGACCGATCCGGTGCGCGTGACCGAGGATGTCCCGGCAGTCGCCATCACTGCGCTGGAGCCCGGGCGGTTCATCGTCGACCTCGGGCAGAACCTTGCCGGTCGGGTGCGGCTGCGGGTGCGTGGCGCGCAGGCCGGCGATCGGATCCGCCTGCGGCACGGCGAGATGCTCCAGGCCGACGGCGAGCTCTACACCGCTAACCTGCGCACGGCCGACGCGACCGACTACTTCGTCAGCGCCGGCGCCGCGGAAGAGTTCTTCGAACCGATCTTCACGGTCCACGGCTTCCGGTACGTCGAGATCGAGGGGTACCGGGGTGAGTTGACGGCCGCGGACGTGACGGGTCGAGTGCTGCACTCGGACACGCCGGTCGCGGGGCGGTTCGACTGCTCGGACCCCGGGGTCAATCAGCTGCTCAGCAACATCCGCTGGGGTCAACGCGGCAACTTCGTCAGCGTCCCGACGGACTGTCCGCAGCGTGACGAGCGACTCGGGTGGACAGCGGACGCGCAGATCTTCCTCCCGACGGCCGCGTACCAGTCCGACGTACTGACGTTCTTCGAGAACTGGTTCGCCGACCTCGCCGTCGCGCAGACGGACGAGGGCGCGATCCCGGATGTGATCCCGCACGTCATCACCGGTCGGCACGGGACGCCGGCCTGGGCCGATGCGGCGACGATCGTGCCGTGGACCCTGTACCGGATCTACGGCGACGAGCGGGTGCTGCGGACGGCCTGGCCGGTGATGCGGCGCTGGGTCGACTACGTGCACCGCGCCAACCCGGACCTCATCTGGCGCAACCGGACGAGCGGTCACTACGGCGACTGGCTGCAGGTCGGTGTGGTAACCGATCGGGACCTGCTGGCGACGGCGTACTTCGCGCGCAGCGTCGAGTTCACGGCGGCGACCGCGCGGGTGCTCGGGCTGACGGACGAGGCAGCGGCGTACGGCGAACTGTGGGACCGGATCGCGGCGGCGTTCGTCACGGAGTTCGTCGATGCCGAGGGCAAGGTTCGCGGGGACACTCAGACCGGGTACCTGTTGCCGTTGGCGTTCGGGTTGCTGCCGGAACAGGCCGAGCAGGCGGCGGTGAAGCACCTGGTCGCCGACCTCGAACGGCGCGGTCGATCACTGACCACCGGGTTCGCCGGGGTCGCGCTGCTGTGCCCGATCCTGACGAAATACGGGTACGCCGAGTTGGCGTACGAACTGCTGCACGACGACCGCTACCCGTCGTGGGGGTACTCGATCAAGCACGGCGCCACGACGATCTGGGAACGCTGGGACGGCTGGACCGAGGAGAACGGCTTCGGCCCGGTCGCGATGAACTCCTTCAACCACTACTCACTCGGCTCGGTCGGCGAGTGGCTCTACGCCGACGTCGCCGGCATCAGCCAGGCGCCGGACTCGGTCGGCTTCCGCGAGCTCGTCATCAACCCCCGCCCGGGCGGACGGCTGACCTGGGCCGAGGCGTCGTACGACACCCCGGCGGGCCGGGTCTCCACGCGCTGGCAGGTGACCGACGGCGAACTCGAGCTGACCGTCACGGTGCCTCCGGGCGCCGAGGCAACAATCCACATCCCCACCACAGACCCCACCTCAGTCCAAGAATCCGGCCGCCCCCTAGCCGAAGTGCCGGCTCTAACCTCGCTAACCCCCACCGCCGAGGCAGCCTGCTGCAAAGCCCCGTCCGGCACCTACCACTTCACCGCCCGCGCCTAACCCCGCACCCAGGCACCCACCCGCCACCCGCGATCCAGCCGCGCGGCATTCACCCGCCCGCACGCAGCTCGTCCGCGCCCCGTGCGCCCACCTCGCAGGAACGGATAACCCCGCGTGTTGGGGGTTCTCCCCTCGTATACGAGCAGAGAACCCCTCACGCCAGGGGATAACCGACCGCGGGTTGGTGGGCTAGTGGGGTGGGCGGGCGGTGCTGGCGCGGATGGTGAGGGTGCCTTGGATGTGGGTGGTGGCGGGGGCGAGGGTGGGGGCGAAGCGTTGCCAGGCCTGGCGGCCTAGTTCGACGGTGGAGACGGCGTAGGTGGTGAGGCCGGGGTCGGTGTGGGCGCTCATCGGGGCGTCGTCGATGCCGGCGACCGAGATGTCGGTGGGGACGGAGAGACCGAGTTCGCGGAGGCGGCTGAGGACGCCGACGGCGACGTGGTCGTTGAAGCAGATGATCGCGGTCGGCTTGTAGGTGAGCGCCTCGTCGACCGCCTCGCGCCCGTCGACGAGCGTCGAGCCGCACGGTACGCGGATGATCGTGAGCCCGGAGGCCTCGGGGGAGCGGAAGCCGCGTTGGCGTTGCTGATCGGACCACGCCGCGGTCGGTCCTTGCAGGTATGCGATCCGCTTGTGCCCGAGCGACGCCAGGTGTTCGCACAGTGCGCGGACGCCGAGGTGGTAGTCGACAACCACCGAGCCGACCGCGGGATGCCGCAGTACCCGGTTGATCAGGACGAGCCGGCGAGCTGCTTCGGCGACTTCGCGGAGGCGAGGTGTGCTCATCCGCGGTGCGCACAGCAGCAGGCCGTCGACCCAGCGGGCGAGCTCGAGGGCGGAGCGGTACTCCTGTTCCGGGTCTTCTTCGGTGCCGGCGACCAGCGTGTGGTGCTCGTCGGCGGCGGCTTCCGCGGCGACGCCTTTGAGGATCTCCGCGAAGTACGGGTTGCCGAGGTCGGGTACGACGACGCCGACCGTGCGACTGCTGCCGCGCAACAGGGTCTGGGCCGCCGGGTTTGGGCGATAGCCGACGTCGCGGGCGGCCGCGCGGACGCGGTCGGAGACCTCGGGCGACACGGCCTTGCCGCCGCTCAGCACCCGGGACACGGTCGCGGTCGACACCTCGGCGAGCCGGGCGACGTCGTGGATCGTGGCGCGGGCGGTCGTCGCGGCGCGGTCGTTGGCCGGCTTTGATGATTTGCGCGGTCTCACCGGGCCATTGGACCACGACCAGACCGGAAAACGCTGCCGATCCCGGCAGATCCACGCGGATGTAAACCTTTTCCTGCTTTCTCGCCGTGAGCTCTTGACGCGACTGCGGCGCGCTGCGACGGTAGCCAGGAAAAGGATTACCCGCCCACCGCCCCGGGCTTCTGTGCGGCGGTCCGCGCGAGGAGACGCCGTGCGAAATCGTCTGATCAGTCTGTGTCTGGCCGTGCTGGCCGGAGCGGTCCTGCTGACCGCGTCGGCCGGTCTGTCGGCCGGAGCCGCGGCCGCAGCGACCGGCGCGAACCCGGCGACGTACGGCCCGTTCGACCCGCGGATCGAGCTCGACGGGCACTGGGGCCGCGACGACGACGTCGCGATCACGGTGAACTCCGGCTCGTCGGTCCGCTTCCGGTTCACCGGCTCGCACCTCGGTGCCCTGTTCGACACCGCGTCGATCACCGTCCCGGCCCAGCTGTACGTGTCGATCGACGGCCAGGCCCCGACGCTGCAGAAGGTCGACGCGGACCACAAGATCTTCGCGGACGGCCTCGACGCGAGCGTCGCGCACACCGCAGAGATCCTGGTCAAGGACGTCGACGAGTACGAGAACCGCTGGAACGTCCCGCTGCAGACCGGTGTCGTGCTGAAGAAGATCGAGCTTGCTCCGGATGCCAAGCTGATTCCGCTGCCGACGACCGCCGAGCACCGCATCGAGTTCTACGGCGACTCGATCACCCAGGGCGTGATGGCGCTCTGCCCGCAGCTCGGCACCGACTGCGCGGACGGCACCAAGGCGTACCCGCACCTGGTCGGCGAGACGTTCGGCGCAGACACCAACCAGGTCGGCTTCGGCAAGCAGGGCATCCTGCAGCCCGGCCACGGCAACGTCGGTACGGCGATCGACTCCTTCGGCTGGAACCTCGCCGGCTTCCCGGCCGCGAGCTCCGACCCCGGCGCGGTCGTCGTCAACTTCGGCACGAACGACGCCGCCTACGACAGCGCCGAGTTCACCCCGGCGTACCTCGCCTATCTGCAGAAAATCCGCGCCACCGATCCGCACGCGCTGATCGTTGCCCTGCGCCCGTTCAACGGCACCCACGCCGACGACATCAAGGCGGCCGTCGCCGCAACGAACGACCGCAAGATCGTGTACGTCGACACGACCGGCTGGCTCGGCCCGGACGACTTCAACGGCAGCACCCACCCGAACGTCCAAGGTCACGAGGTCGCCGCCGCGAAACTCACCACGGTCCTCAAGCGCCTCACCGGTTGGTCCACCGGCCCCGTCGGTACGCCGAAACTCGCGCCGCAAGGCCCCGAGGACGCGACCTGTTCCGACACGCCACTCAGCCTCACGTTCCAGGGACCCGTGCGGCTCGGTGTCACCGGCAAGCTCCAGATCCACCAGGCGAACGGTGACGTCGTCGACACGATCGACCTCGCGAGCCTCGCGTCGTACCAGCGGACCGTCGGTGGCGCGCGGACGGACTTCGATCAGGTGCACACCTGGGCCTACCAGGCGGTCGTCGTCGACGGGCGGACGATCACGGTCTACCCGCACCAGCGACTCGCACCCGGCCAGGTGTACTACGCGACAGTCGATCCCGGCTTCGTGGTCGGCGACCCCGGGGTGAAGAACTGGCGCTTCCGCACGCAGCAGGACCCGAAGAGCGACAGCCGGTTGACCGTCGGCAAGGGCAAGGACTTCTGCACGGTCCAGGCAGCGATCGACTTCGTCAAGGAGGGCGACAAGTCGACGATCGACGTCGCGCCCGGCCTGTACCGCGAGCTCGTCTGGGTCCCGCCGACCAAACCCGGCATCACGATCAGCGGTGCGGGCGCCGGCAAGACCGTGATCGGTTACCCGAACAACAACCTGCTGAACGGCGACTCCGCGATGGGCAGCGTCCCGCAGGAGCAGTCGTACTGCCAGCGCCGCGTGATCCCGCAGTCGGACCGGTTCAACTGCTGGCGCTCGGCGATGGCCGTGTTCGCCGACGACTTCACGATGAGCGACGTGACCGTGCAGAACCTCACGCCGTACCGCGGCTCGCAGGCCGAGGCGTTCTTCGGGAACGGGAGCCGGATGGTGCTGGCCCGGGTCCGCATCCTCGGGTACCAGGACAGCCTGAGGTTGCAGGGCCAGACGTTCGTGACGAACAGCTACGTCGAGGGTGACGTCGACTTCGTCTGGGGGACCGGCGGCGTGTTCATGCAGGACTCCGAGCTGAAGGCGCTGCACGAGGGCTACTACAACCAGGTCCGCAACATCGACAACGGGCCCGGCAACATCTTCGTCCGGGTGAAGCTGACCCGCGGGCCCGGCGTACCTGACGACAGCGTGTTCCTGGCGCGTGCCGAGCTGAGCCGGTTCCCGACCAGCCAGGTGGTGTTCATCGACTCCGCGATGGACAGCCAGGTGAAGAAGACCGGCTGGCAGATCACCAGCCCCAACGACTGCGCGGCCGCCGGTCAGATCCGGTTCTGGGAGTACCACAGCACCGACCTGGCCGGCCGCCCGCTCGACACCACCGCACGACTGGCGTGCTCCCGGCAGCTCGGCGACGAGGAGGCCGCGCAGCTGCGCGACCCGGCGTCGGTGTTCGGCGGATGGCACCCGGTTGTTCCCCGCCCTGAAAGGTGACCCAAGATGAAGAACGTCAACCGTCGGACCGTTCTCGGAGGTGCTCTCGCCGTGACTGCCGGCAGCGCGACCGGATGGCCGCTGAACGCGGCCGCGACGGAGGTCCCCGCGGGGGGAGTGCAACCGCACCCCGCGCCGCGTCCCGTCGCGCCGGTGAACGCCGAGATCGCGGCCGCCCACGCCGCGACGTACAGGACCCTGCCGCAGGTCGTCGTCGGGGTCGATGTCGAGGATCTGATGAAGATCCACACCGCCGCTGACGCCGACGCGCTGCGCCCGCAACTGGTCGCGCAGGTGTTCAAGGACACCGGCGTGCTGCCGACCGGGTTGCCGACGGTACGGCGGGATGTCGGTGTGCCGGCCGAGTTGCCCGCGTTCACCGGCGTACGGCGGTACGACAAGCTCGAGGTGTCGATGCGGTTCGGGTACGTCTCGACCGTGTTCGTGCTGGAGCCGACGCAGAGCACGCATCGGCGGGTCGCGTTCTACCACAACGGCCACGGTGAAGGTCCGGAGACGATGCAGCCGGTCACCCAGGGCCTGCTCGACCACGGGTACACCGTGCTGCTGTTCGCGATGCCGTTCTACCACTGGAACCCGAAGACTCTGCAGGACCCGGCCGACCCGAGCAAGCAGCTACAGCCGTCGCACAACGACCTGCCGCAGTGGGCGTCGGACACGTACTCGCCGCTCGCGCTGTTCCTGGAGCCGCTGTCAGTGGCGATGAACTACGTGCAGGCGACGTACCGGCCGTCGTCGGTGCAAATGGTCGGCCTGTCGGGCGGCGGCTGGGCGACCACTATCTACCCGGCGCTGGACACGCGCATCACCAGGTCCTACCCGACAGCCGGCTCGCTGCCATTCTTCGTGCGGCCGGGGTCGCCGAAGCCGAGCCCGACGCGCGGCGACTGGGAACAGCGGCTGGACATGCAGCCCGGGTTCTACGGCCTGGCCGACTTCCCCGACTTCTACGCACTCGCCTCGGTGGGCCCGAACCGGCGTCAGATGCAGATCCTGAATCGCTTCGACGACTGCTGCTTCAACGGTGTCGGACACCGGTCGTACGAGGCGGCAGTGCGGCAGCGGATCGCGGTGATCGGGACGGATGCGGTCAGCAACGAGTCCAACGGGCACTGGGAGCTCCTGGAGGACGCCACCCACCAGGAGCACGCCATCAGCCCGTACGCGCTGTCGGTCATCCTGTGGGATCTCGACGTGCACTGCGCGCACCTGCCCTAGTCAGCGGATCTGGTGGACATCCTTCACCGGATGTCCGTTGACGGTGACGCCGTCGAAGCCCAGCACCGCGTGCTGCACGGTGCTGGGCTGGTCGACAGTGAACTCACAATCCACCAGACGGAAGTCCTCGATCCGTGAACGGCGGTAACCGCGCAGCAGGAGCGCGTTCCGGGCCTGCTCGACCTTGACGTTGCGCAGCTCGACGTTGCGGACCGACGGAGTGAGTGGGCCGTTGTCGCCCTCGCCGCGGTGGAAGTTGCACTGGACAACTTCCTTCAGCACGCTCGTAACGGTGATGTCGCGGAGATAGATGTTCTCGACGAAACCACCCCGGACCGCATTGGTCTTGATGTACAGAGCGAAGTACGGACCGCTGATCCGGCAGTTGCGCACGTAGACGTTCCGGATGCCGCCGGTCAGGTCCGAGCCGAGCGTGATCGCGCCGTACTTGACCCGCAGCTCGCAGTCCTCGATCAGCACGTCCTCAGTGGGTACGTCGACCCGCAGACCGTCGGCCTCGCGCCCGGACTTGAGCGCGATGCAGTCGTCGCCGGCGTCGATCACGCACCCGCTGACCACGACCGAACGACACGACTCGAGATCGATGCCGTCGTTGTTCGGGCCCTGTGAGTCGATCACGACGTCGCGGATGGTGACGTTGCGGCAGAGCACCGGGTGGATCTGCCAGAACGGGGAGCGCACGACGGTGACGCCCTCGATCAGCACGTTCGTACAGTCGAACGGCTGCACGAAGCTCGAGCGTAGGCGCCGGCCGGAGATGCGGTCCTCGAGTGGTACGCCGAAGAAGCTCTGCTCCCGCAGCACCTTGAACTCGTCGTCGCACTCGTGGAACCACTGCCACCAGCTGTCCCACGAACCCTGACCGTCGAGCGTCCCGGTGCCGGTGATCGCGATGTCGGTGCAGCCGTTCGCGTAGATCATCGGGGAGTGGTTGAGCACCTCGAGCCCCTCGTACCGCGTCTCGACAACCGGGAGGTAGTCGGCCGGATCGGTACTGAAGAGCAGCGTCGCCCCCTCCGACACATGCAGCTCGACCTGCGACAGCAGACGAATGGCGCCGGTGCGCCAGGTCCCTGGAGGTACGACGACACGGCCGCCACCTGACGCATTGCACGCCGAGATGGCGGCCGCGATCCCCGGGCCGGCGTCGTCCTCGGTCGCACCGTAGGACGTGATCGGGAAGTCGACGGCGGGAAAGACAGGCGGCCGGACGTCGCGCAGGATGCGGTCGGCGTCCGGCCAGCCGGGAGCATTCGTCACGTGAGCTGACTCGCGTCGGTGATGACCTTGCCGTTGACGGTGAAGTTCCGGAACGTCAGGTCGGTGTCCTGGATCGAACTGGCCGCGTCGATGCTGGTGTAGGTGCAGTCGATCATCCGGAAGTCCTGGATCGGTGAGCGGGGGTAGCCGAAGATCGAGAACGCGTTCCGGGCGTGCCCGACGTTCACGTTCCGGAGCTCGACGTTGCGCACCCGCGGCGTCAGCGGGCCGACGTCACCCTCGCTGCGGTAGAAGTTGCAGGACACGACTTCCTTCGTGAGGTTCGAGATCTCCAGGTCACGCAGGTAGATGTTCTCCGCGAACCCGCCGCGGACCGAGTTCGTCTTGATGTACAGACCGAAGTACAGGTTCGGGCTGCCGATCGTGCAGTTGCGGACGAACACGTTCCGCACGCCGCCGGTCATCTCGCTGCCGATGGTGATCGCGCCGTACCGGATGTTCAGGGTGCAGTTCTCGATCAGGATGTTCTCCGACGGCACGTTGATCCGCAGGCCGTCGGCGCCGCGACCGGACTTGATCGCGATGCAGTCGTCGCCGCAGTCCAGCGTGCAGTCCTGGATGTGCACGTACTGCGAGCTCTCGGGATCGATGCCGTCGTTGTTCGGGCCGCGGCTGTCGATGTGGATCCCGCGGACGGTGATGTTCCGCGACAGCACCGGGTGGATCTCCCAGAACGGCGAGCGCAGGATCGTCACGCCCTCGATCAGCACATTGCGGCAGGACTGGGTCTCGATGAACGCGGCACGCAGGTGGTGCCCGGCGCCGAACACCCGCTCGGCCACCGATACGCCGTCGGCGGCCATCTGCTGCAGCGCCTGCGCGTCCGGGCCGGACGGGGTGACCCAGGACCACCAGTTGTCCCAGGTCGCGCCGCCGTCGAGGGTCCCGGAGCCGGTGACGCCGATGTTCTCGCAGTTGCGGGCGTAGATGAGCGGCGAGTAGTTCATGCACTCGGCGCCCTCGAAGCGGGTCAGCACGACCGGCAGGAAGTCGTCCGGGTTGGTGCTGAACAACAGCGTCGCACCGGCGGAGACGAAGAGGTTGACGTTCGACTTGAGGTGGATCGCGCCGGTCAGGAACGTGCCCGCCGGTACGACGACGCGCCCGCCGCCGGCGCGGTTGCAGGCGTCGATGGCCTTCGCGATCGCGTCGGTCGCCAGGGTCTTGCCGTCGGCGACCGCGCCGAAGCTGGTGATCGAGAAGTCGCGCGGGCGGAAGTGCGGCGGGCGGGTGTTGGCGAGGATGTCACCGACCTGGCCCCAGCCTGGACCCGGGTCGCCGGGGGCCGCCTCGGCCCAGGCGGGGTTGGTGACGAGCGCGGCGGCGGTCGGGGCGAGGGCGGCGCCGGCGCCGAGGCGCAGGAAGTTCTTGCGGCTCAAGTTGTCCATCAGGGGCTCCTTCAGTTGTCGACGCGGGCGCCGTTGATCCAGACCTGGTCCAGGCGCAAACCCTCGACGTTCTGGATCACGTTGTCGTCGGTGATCCCGTCGAAGCGGCACTGGTGCAGGCGGATGTCGCGCAGTGGGTCGTCGGTCAGGCCGAGCAGGTTGAGGGCGCGGGGCGCGGACGCCACGGTGAGCTGGCTGATGCTGATCCCGTGCACGTCCGGCGGGTACGCACCGGTGGTGACGTTGGCGTAGTTGAGCACGATCTCGACCACAGAATCCGCGGCCTGGCCGACCGTGACCCGGCGTACGTCGATGTTCGCGATGGTGCCGCCGCGGGCCGGGTTGGACTTGATCCGGATCGCCCGCTCGAGGTGCGGGCTGCTCATCGTGCAGTCCCGGACGAAGATGTCCATCACGCCGCCGCTGGTCTCGCTGCCGGCCGTCACGCCGCCGTTCCCGTCGGCCATCGTGCAGTTCCGCACGACGGCGTACCGGGCCGGCACGTTGACCCGGCGACCGTCCGCGTCCTTGCCGGACTTGAACGCGATGCAGTCGTCACCGGTCGAGATCGTGCAGTTCTCGATCAGTACGTCGGTGCACGACTCCGGGTCGATGCCGTCGTTGTTCGGCCCGTCGGGACTGTCGACGGTCACGCCGCGGATCGTGACGTTGCGGCACAGCACCGGGTGGATGTTCCACATCGGCGAGTCCTTGACGGTCACGCCGTCGAGCAGCACGTTCTCGCAGCGGTTGAACTGGAGCAGGTTCTGTCGGAGGAAGTGTCCGTCGCCGAACACCCGCTCCTCGACCGGAACGCCGGCCTCCGACATCTGGATCAGCAGCGTCTTGTCCGGCCCCTCGTTGGGAGGCGGTCCGCCGGTCCAGTCCCACCAGTGCGTCGCGTCGGCGCGGCCGTCGAGCACACCGGCGCCGGTGACCGCGATGTCGCGCTGACCGTACGCGTAGACGAAGGCGGAGTAGTTGTAGCACTCCGTCCCCTCGTACCGCGTCGGCACGACCGGCAGGTACGCCGACGGCTCCTGACTGAACGCGAGCCGCGCACCGTCCTCGAGGTGCAGGTCCACCCGGCTCAGCAGATGTACTGCACCAGTCCGGAAATCACCCGCCGGTACGACGACGTGCCCGCCACCGCGCTGATGGCAGGTCTCGATCGCCGCTCGGATCGCCGCCGTACAGTCCGTCGCGTCGTCGCCGACGGCACCGAAATCGGTGATGTCGAACCAACGGTCCGGGAAGCGTGGCGGTTTGATCCGGCGGAGGATCGCCGCGACCTGCGCGTCGGCGGCGGCGTCCGGGGTGGGGCCGGGAGCAGCACCCGGAGCAAGGCCGGCGGCGGCCGGGGCGGTACCGCCGCCGAACAGGGCGAGTGCTCCGCCGGCGAGCAGGACAGTACGGCGACGAACGGGGGCGGTCATCCTCGGCCTCCTAGCATGCAAACGATTGCAACCGATCGTGCCCGCAGTGCGCTGGTGTGTCAACGCCTGGTGCGGGCGAACTCTTGACCGGCCCGGAATCTCTTGGATACTTGCGGGCAAAGGTTTACCTGCTTCTCCTGAGGAAGGGGCCCCGCCCATGCGTCCCACCCGTCGTCTACTGCTTGGTGCCGGTCTCGGTGGAGTGGTTGCTGCAGGCATCGGCCTGCCGGCTGCCGCTGATCCGAGTACTGGCGATCCGAGTGCTGCCGATCCGAGTATCGAAGGTTTGGTGCGATCGCGGATCCGGCCGCCCCGGTTCCGCGACGCCTGGTTCCCGATCACGGCGTACGGCGCCACGCCCGACGACGCGACCGCCGGGATCGCTGCCGCCATCGCCGCCTGCCACCAGGCCGGCGGCGGGCACGTCGTCGTACCTGCTGGGTTGTGGCAGACCGGGGCGATCAACCTGCTGAGTCATGTCGACCTGCACCTCGAGGAGGGAGCGACGCTGCGGTTCAGTACCGACCCGGCGGCGTACCTGCCGGTGGTGCGAACGCGGTGGCAGAGCGTCGAGGTGTACAACTACTCGCCCCTGATCCGGGCCGAGGGGCAGACCGACATCGGCATCACCGGCAAGGGTGTGCTCGACGGTGCCGGCGACAACGAGCACTGGTGGTACCTGATCGGCAGCGGCAAGTACGGCTGGCACAACGGCCTGCCGAACCAGCGCGCCGACTGGGCCGAACTCGAACGGATGAACAACGAGCAGGTCCCCGTCGAGCAGCGGGTGTTCGGCGCCGGGCACTACCTGCGCCCGAGCTTCATCCAGCCGTTCCGCTGTACGAACGTGCTGATCGAGGGCGTGACCATCAAGGACTCGCCGATGTGGACGATCCATCCGCTCGAGTGCCGCAACGTCACCGTGCAGGGCGTCACCGTGAACAACCTCGGCCCGAACGGCGACGGCTGCGACCCGGAGTCCTGCACCGATGTCCTGATCCGGGACTGCACGTTCGCGACCCACGACGACTGCATCGCGATCAAGTCCGGCCGGGACGCCGACGGCCGGCGGCTCGGACTGCCGTCGAAGGGGATCATCGTCGAGGACTGCACGTTCGTCAGCGGTGGCGCCGCGGTCGCGGTCGGCAGCGAGATGAGCGGCGGCATCGAGAACGTGTTCGTCCGCCGCTTGACCGCGCTCGCCGATCCGGCTGCGGACGAGGCGTTCCTGCAGTGGCTGCTGTGTGTGAAGTCGACCTCGACACGCGGTGGCTATGTGCACAATGTCGATGTCCGAGACGTGGATTCGGGCGCCTGGATGTATCGTCCTTTGGAGATCACCTTCAGCTACCAGGGTGGTGGCGACCAGTCGCTGTTCCCCGACGTGCGCGACATCCGTTTCGACCGGGTCCGGGTGGCCCGGGCCGAGCGGGCGTACCGCATCGTGGGTGCGGAGACACAGCACGTTCGGGCCGTGGCGATCACCAACAGCCGGTTCGACGAGGTGGCGGCGGAAGCTGTCGTACAGTACGCCGACGACGTCACGATCCGGAACGTGCGGATCGGCCAGACCTAAAGAAATCGGCCTTAGGGGACGACAGTGGCGGAACGCGTTCGGTTGATCGACGTGGCAAAGCAGGCCGGTACCTCGGTCTCGACGGTGTCGCGGGCGCTGAACGGTTCCGACCTGATCTCGCCCGAGGTGGTCGCGCATGTGCGGGCCGTGGCCGGCCAGCTCGGGTACCGGGCCGACAAGCGGGCGCAGGAGTTCAAACTCGGCCGGCCGCTGACGGTCGGCGTCACGGTCCCCGACCTGACCAACCCGTTCTTCTCCGAGGTCCTGAAGGGGCTGAACGCGGCCGCGCGGGCGGGCGGTTACCGCCTGCTGATCGGTGAGAGCAGCGAGGACCCGGCCGAGGAACTGCGGCTCGTCGACGAGCTCGTCGACTACTCGGGCGCGCTGGTGCTGTGCAGCTCGCGGCTCACCCGCGCCGGTCTGGAGAAGGCACTCGCGCAGCCGGTGCCCGTGGTGTGCATCAACCGCAGCGTGAAGAACGCGGGCGTGGTCGCGATTGACTACCGCGCCGCGAGCCGGCTGCTGCTCGAACACCTCACCGGTCTAGGCCACCGACGAGTGCTGTACGTCGGTGGTCCCGCGAGCTCCTGGTCCGACGGCGAGCGCCGCCGGACGTTGCGCCGTACCGCGCGCTCGCTCGATGTCACGCTCGACGAGATCGACGGCGGCTGGTCCGGGAACCACGGGTACGACGCCGGTCCGACCGTACTGCGCAGCCGGGCGACCGCCGTCATCACGTTCAACGACCTGGTCGGGATCGGGTTGCTGAGCTGGATGTACGACAACGGCGTCGAGGTGCCGGCCGAGCTGTCGGTCGCGTCGTACGACGACATTCCGATCGCGGCGTACTCGCGGCCGCCGTTGACCTCGTTGCGCAACGAGCGGGCGAAGCTTGGTGAGCTGGCGTGGGAGCAGCTGACTGCGCGGCTCGGGGGTGCCGAGTGGCCGGCGCCGGATTTGCTGACGCCGGAGCTTGTGGTGCGGGCCAGCACCGGGCCGGTCCGGCGGCGGGCGCGGATCCGCGCTAGCTGAGGAACTACGCGCCAAGAGATCCGCGCGAGCTGAGCTGCGCGCTCACTGATCTGCGCGAGGGTTCGGCGCGTCAAGAGATTGGCATGAGTTGAGAAATCCCTTTGTGCAAACGATTGCACGGGCGGCGATGTGTCGGTTAGCGTTGGCGCATGCTGCCGCCACATGTCGTGCTGGGGACGGCCTACTACCCGGAGTACCTGCCGCGCTCGCTCGGTGACCGGACCAAGACCGACCTGGATCTGATGGTCGCGGCCGGGATCACCGCGATCCGTGTCGGTGAGTCGGTCTGGTCGACCTGGGAACCCCGGGACGGTGTCTTCGACCTCGAGTGGATCCGCCCGGTGCTCGATGGTGCGAAGGACCGTGGGCTCGGCGTGATCCTCGGGACCCCGACGTACGCCGTACCGCCGTGGCTGCAACGGGCCCATCCCGAGATCGCGGCCGAACGGCGCACCGGCGGACCGGTGCCGTGGGGGATCCGGCAGGAGATCGACTACGGGCAGCCGGCCTTCCGGTTCCATGCGGAGCGGGTGGTGCGGCGGATCGTGGAGCGGTATCGCGACCACCCGGCCGTCATCGGGTACCAGGTCGACAACGAGCCGGGTGTGCTGCTCGCGCACAACCAGGCTGCTTTCGATGCCTTCGTGGCCGGCTTGCGGCGTGAGTACGGCGATGTCGAGACGCTGAACGAGGCGTGGGGGCTGACGTACTGGTCGCATCGCTTGAGCGACTGGTCGGAGTTGTGGCGACCGGACGGGAACAGTACGCCGTCGTACGACCTGGCCTGGCGACGCTTCCAGGCCTCGCGGACGACCGAGTTCATCGGCTGGCAGGCGGAACTCGTCCGGGCGTTGCGGCGGCCGGGGCAGTTCGTGACGACTTGTCTCGCGTACGACCGGCCCGCGGTGGCCGACGTACCGCTGACCGCTGGGCTGGACGTTGCGGCGGGCAACATTTATGTGGACGTGCAGGACGGGCTGGCGCGGCCGGCGGTGCCGTCGCGGTTGTCGCCGGGGTGGATCGGGCGGTCGGTCGCGGAGCTGTTCCTCGCGGCGGATCGCATGTACGGGTCGCGGGGTGAGCCGTTCCTGGTCACCGAGACGAACGCCACGTCGATCGGTGGATCCCACGAGAACAAGCCGCCGTACGACGGCCAGCTCCGGCAGTTCGCGTGGGCGATGGTCTCGCGGGGCGCGCGGATGGTCGAGTACTGGCACTGGCATTCGATCAACCACGGGGCGGAGACGTTCTGGGGCGGGATCCTCGGGCACGGTCTGCAGCCGGGACGGGTATACCAAGAGATCGCGGGTCTCGGGGCTGAGTTGGCTGCGGCGGGTGAATCGATCGTCGGGTTGACGCCTGATGTCGATGTCGCGGTGCTGTGGTCGAACGAGAGCGACTGGGCGTTGCAGTTCCAGCCGCCGTTGGCGACTGCGGGTGGTATACCGGACAAGGCGTCGTACCGGACGATCGTTGGTGCTTTCTACGCAGGGGTTCTGGACGCAGGGTTGCGGCCCGGGGTGGTGCCGGTCGAGCGGCTCGAAGCGGCGTTGGATGCGCCGGTTGTTGTTGCCGCTGGGCTCTACGTTGCCTCTGATGCAGTGCTGGACCGGCTGGTTGAGTACGCGCGCGGCGGTGGGCATCTGATCGTCGGACCACGGACCGGGTACGCCGACCTGGAGGCACGGCCGCGCGTCGAGGACGGACCGCCGCGCCTGCGGGAGGCGGCCGGATTGGTATACCAGGAGTACGAGAACCTGGTGACTGACTTGCCGGTGAGCGGCCTCGCCGGTCACGCGACGCGCTGGGCCGAGACGCTGCTAGTCAACGACGCCGAGGTGCTGGCACGGTATACCCATCCGGGTGGCGAACAACGCCCGATCGTCACCACCAAGCCCTTCGGCGCCGGCCGAGTCACGTACGTCGGCACGGTTCCCGACGCGGAGCTCGCAGCAGCCCTGTACGGCGAATCGCGCCTCTGGTCCCCGTCGGTCACCGCGCTGTCAGCCGTGAACCCTTTGGGCGACCGCCTCTGGTTCCTCCACAACTGGTCGTCAACAGCAGTCGCATTCGCACCGCCGATACCGCTGGATCCCCCGGGCTCTGCGGAGTCGCTGGGGTTAGTTGAGTTGGGTCCTTGGGATGTTCAGGTGTTCAAGGAGGCGCAGTGAGGTATTTCGAGGATCTGACGCCCAGTACCGGGGCGAGGGAGCCCCGGGCATCGATGCATTCGTCGCGACCGCGGATCAGCCTGAACGGCCAGTGGAGCTTCAAGCTCTGGGACAGCGCGCCGGATGGTATACCAGCGGTCGACGATGATTGGACCGACCTACAGGTTCCCGGGCATTGGGTCCTGCAGGGCCACGAGCGGCCCCGGTATACCAACACCGCGTTCCCGTTCCCGATCAATCCGCCGTACGCCCCGGACACGAACCCGACGGGCGATCACGTCCGCTGGTTCGACGTACCCGAGGACTGGCCGCTGGACGGCGCCGTACTGCGGTTCGAGGGCGTCGACTCGTGTTTCAAGGTGTGGGTGAACGGGGTCGAGGCCGGGACGTCGAAGGGGAGCCGGCTCCCGAGCGAGTTCGTGATCGGGGAGCTGCTCCGCCCGGGACGCAACGCGTTGGCTGTGCGTGTGCACCAGTGGTCCTCGGGCTCGTACCTCGAGGACCAGGACATGTGGTGGCTCCCGGGCATTTTCCGCGACGTGACGCTGCTGGCCCGGCCGTTGATCGACGACGTGTTCGTGCATGCGTCGTACGACCACCTGACCGGTGCCGGCGCGCTGCGGGTCGAGACGGCGCCGGACGCAGTGGTCCGAGTGCCCGAGCTGGGGATCGTCGCCGAGCCCGGAGTGTCCGTGCCAATCGCGGCGGTCGAGCCGTGGTCGGCCGAAGTACCCCGCCTGTACGACGCGACCGTCGAGGTGCCGGGGGAGACGGTCGAGCTGCGGATCGGGTTCCGGACCGTCGCGATGGTGGACGGCGTGTTCACCGCGAACGGGCAGCCGCTGTTCTTCCGCGGCGTCAACCGCCACGAGCACGACGAGCGCCGCGGTCGCGCCATGACGGTCGAGGCGATGCGGCAGGACGTGGTGCTGATGAAGCAGCACAACATCAACGCCGTACGCACGGCGCACTATCCGCCGCACCCCGCGTTCCTGGACCTCTGCGACGAGCTGGGGCTGTGGGTCATCGACGAATGCGACATCGAGACCCACGGGTTCATCTACACCGACTGGCGCGGCAACCCGGCCGACGACCCGGACTGGGCGCCGATGATGCTCGACCGGATGCAGCGGATGGTCGAACGCGACAAGAACCATCCGAGCGTGGTCATCTGGTCGCTGGCCAACGAGAGCCACCGCGGGCAGAACTTCGGGACGCTGGCCACCTGGGTACGGCAGCGCGATCCGGAGCGGGCGGTGTTCTACGAGCGCGACCGCACGTACGAGTTCTCCGACTTCTACAGCCTGATGTACCCGCCGCTCGAGGACCTGGAGGCGATCGGAACCCGTACGGAGGACGTGCCGGAGGAGACCGCAGAGCACCCCGAGCTGGAGGCGCGTCGGCGGGCACTGCCGTTCATCCTCGCCGAGTACGCCCATGCCATGGGCAACGGTCCCGGTGGGCTGGCGGACTACCAGCGCGTGCTGGAACACTATCCGCGGCTGCAGGGCGGTTTCCTGTGGGAGTGGATCGACCACGGCCTGCTGTTGCCAGGCGCAACGGACCACGTGTACGGCGGTGACTTCGGCGAACGGCTGCACGGAACCAACTTCTGCATCGACGGCCTCTTGTTCCCCGACCGCACCCCGTCACCGGGGCTGCTCGAATACAAGAAGGTCCTGGAACCGGTCCGCATCACCGGACCCAGCCCGCTCACCATCCAGAACCTCAGAACCTTCGCCGGCGTGGACGACCTGGAGTTCCTCTGGTCGGTCACACTCGACGGTGTCGAGGTGGAGTCCGGACGGCTGGAGGTCCCTGAGCTGGCCCCGGGTCAGTCTGTCGAGCTGGCGTCGCCAACGGGCGAGAGCTCTTCTGAGTCCGAGCGGTTGTTGACTGTGTGCGCGGTGCTGGCGAAGGACACAGCCTGGGCAGTCGCGGGACATGAGGTGGCGTGGGGCCAGTTCGTGCTTGCGTCTGCTGCTGACAGTACGGACCGTCCTGTAGGCGTTGTGGTGGAGGAGGCGGATGTGGTGCGGCTCGGTGGCGCCGAGTTCGAGCGCCGTACCGGCCGGCTGACTCAACTGTTCGGGCAACCGGTGGACGGTCTGCGTCTGGACCTCTGGCGCGCGCCCACCGACAACGACAATGGGCAGGGCGGCCGCAACGGCGTCACTCAAGAGTGGCGCGCTGCTGGGCTCGACCGGTTGCTGGAACGCGTCGACGGAGTGGAACTCACCGACAACTCAGTGGTGGTGCGCACGCGCGTCGCTCCTGAAGGCCTAGGCGTCAGCGTACGAACGACCTACCACTGGACTGCTGTAGACGCTGGCCTGCGGTTGACCGTCGACCTGGTGCCAGAGGGCGAGTGGGGTGGCACGGAGGTAACGCCGCGCTGCGGAAGCTGGCCGCGCGTCGGCGTACGAATGGTGCTGCCGAAGGCGCTGGTGAACGTCCAGTGGTACGGCGGCGGGCCAGGCGAGGCGTACTCCGACAGCCGGCAAGCTGCCCGAGTCGGCCGCTACGAACGCACCGTCGACGAACTGCAGACGCCATACGTCGTCCCGCAGGAGAACGGCTCTCGCACCGACATCCGCTGGGCCGAGCTAACCGATGCTGAAGGCAATGGCCTACGCGTCACCGGCGCACCATACTTCCAGCTCACCGCCCGCCGTTGGACCACCGAGGACCTAGAACACGCCCGCCACCGCTCGGACCTCACCCCTCGCGACCACATCTACCTCAACCTGGACCTGGCCCAGAACGGCCTAGGCTCCGCCTCCTGCGGCCCCGCCGCCACCGCAGCCCACACGCTGGAAGTCGCGCCCTACACCTTTGGTCTTACCTTTCGGCAAGCGACATAATCCCTTTGTATATAAGGGTTTCCCGACCGTGAAAACTGTCGGTAGCGACGTCTACTGTTGCGGGCATGGATGATCTAGGCGTACGGCCGGTCTGGTCGATGGGAGGCAGCGACCTCCTATCGACCCTAGACGCGCTAGACGCGCAGATCACCCAACTCCAGAGCTACCGCCTGCAAGTAATAGCCCGCATCGAAGACACCGGCTACGCCCAGGAGCTAGGCGCCCGCGACGCCGTAGACCTCCTATCCTTCCGCTACCGCCTAGACCGCACCGAAGCCTGGCGAGACGTCCACCTCTCCCGAGCCCTCCCGAAGTACCCCACCATCACCAACGCCCTACAACACGGCATCAAAACCCCCGCCGACACCGACACCGGCGCGGACGGAGCTGCGGACACCGACACCGTCCCGGCCCACGACACTGCCGACCTCGACCTCGACCTCGACACCGGCGCTGGCCTCGACACCGGCACCGGTTGCGATGGTGCTGCGGACGCCGACGCCAATGGCGATGCCGGGGCTGTCGGTGGGGATCGTGCCGACGCAGGAGCCGTCAACGATGGATCCGGGCACGGTGTTCGACTAATGCGTCCAGCGCAGGCAGCGGCGATCGTCTCCGCGCTGGAACGGGTGCGATCGCGAGTACCCGTCGAGCACCTCGATGTCGCCGAGCAGCAACTGGTTTCACTGGCCGGCCACCTCTCAGCCCGCGAACTCCGCAGCGCCGCCCGAAAGATCTGCGACCTCCTGGACTCCGACGGCCCCGAACCCGAAGAACACAAGGCCTACGCACGAGAGTCTCTGAGCCTCTCCACCGCCGACAACGGCGTAAAGTTCCGCGGCTACCTAGCCAATGAGAACGCCGAACTCCTCCGCGCGATCATCCACGCCGGCGCCCGCCCCCACAAAACCACCGATGGCGAACTAGACCCCCGCTCCCGAGAAAAGCGACAAGCCGACGCCCTAACCACAGCCCTAACCACCGCCGCCACCTCCTGGGACACCGGAACCCGACCCTCTCGCACGGCACCATCCACCCCAGCATGGGACACCACAACCAAGCCCTCCGGCACCGCACGATCTACCCCAGCACGGGACACCAGAACCCCACCCTCCCGCACGGCACGGTCCGCCGCAGCCCGGGAGACCGGGAACAAGCCCTCCGGCACCGCATCAGCTGCCGCAGCCCGGGAGGCCGGTGCCAGACCGTCCAGCGCCGCACAATCCGACCCAGCCGACACCACCGTCAAACACACGGGCACGCGACCGAGCCAGCCCACCGCCGATGCCCTGCCGTACGACACCGATGTCTCTGCGGCCGCGATGACCGCTGCGCCCTCGGACGAAACGCCCAACGCGCCGTCGGCGGCAACGCCCAACGCGCCGTCGGACGCAACGCCTGATGCCCCGCCCGATGCGTCGGACGACGAGCCGAGCCGCACGTCAGCAAGCGCGGCCGCGATGCCCGACGCCTCGTCGGACGCAACGTCCGGTGTGTCGTCGCGTGGTGATGTGGCCCGGGCATCATGCAGTGGTGGCGGGACGGGAAGCCGAGTGCCGGGGTACGGAGCAAAAGCCAACATCACCGTGACGATTGACCTCGAGGACCTGAAAGCCGCCACCGCAGGTGCAGTTGGTGATCTCGTATACGGCGACGGACTATCAGCCGCCGCGATCAGGCGCCTAGCCTGCGACGCCAACATCATCCCCCTCGTCCTCGGATCGAACTCCGAGCCGCTCGACGTAGGTCGCTCCGAGCGCCTCGTCACGCGATCCATGCGCAAAGCCCTGAACGCCCGCGACAAAGGCTGCGTTGTCTGAGGAGCCCCACCGATCCAATGCGACGCACACCACCTGATCTCCTGGATCGACGGCGGCGAAACCAACATCGCGAACCTGGCCCTCCTCTGCCGCCGCCACCACACAGACCTCCACGCCGGCCGCTGGACCATCACCATCACCAACGGCCAAGTGACCGTCACCCGCCCAACCTGGGCCACCCCACCCCTAACCCACCCCGGCACCACCACAACCCACCCACCCCTAACCCGTCCCACCGCCTCACTCAACGCCGACCCACGCACCGACCCACGCACCGACGGACGCGGCGATTCACGCGCCGACGGACGCACCGACCGATGCGCTGACCGATGCGCTGACCGTTGCGCTGAGCGGTGCGCTGAGAGGTGCGCTGAGAGGTGCGTTGATCAACGCATTGATCAATGCATCGAACCGGGCGTCGACCGAGCCCTGCCCAAGGCGGAGGCTCAGCAGACCCGAACGAGTACGTGGGACGGCGCGAGTCAGCCGGTTGTGCGGGGCGGCCGATGGTCGGCCGACGATGCGACCCGCGCGGAAGCGGCACGATTCGCTTTGTGGGGGACCGCCCAGGCACGCAAACCCGGTGTACCGAATGCCAACCTGGCACACTCCGCCGCAGACCCGCCGTCCTTCGCCACAATCTGACCCTGTCGGCGTACTCGCGCCTCTCCAGACACGAGTACAGCGGCACCTCGTGACGCGCCATGTCCCTCGTCGGGCTGCCGACGCAGGCCGCGCGCTTCACCGGGTTGTAGCGCAGGACCACCGGGACCGCGGCTTGATCGACGCGGTCGCCGTCGACCTCGACTCGGGCGCCGGGATCGCCGATGGACGCGGCTCTACGCATTCGTACGCATTCGTCCGCGTACGTACCTGCCGCAGCCGACGCTGCGAGCCCACGCGTCGGCCCGCGTACACGTGGCCGGGGGTGCTGCGAGCCCACGCGTCGGCCCGCGTACACGTGGCCGGGGGTGCTGCGAGCCCACGCGTCGGCCCGCGTACACGTTGCCGGGGGGTGCTGCGAGCCCAAGCGTCTTCGCCCACGACAAGCGCCGCATCCGACGGCTACCGCAGCACAACCGCTCGCACCACCGGGAGCGGCGGCGCCGGGCTCTTGTCGCCCCGCCGCGGCGTACAGACCGGTCCTGCTGCACGTGTTTGTACGTCGCCGGGTTCCCATCACCGGCGGTCGCAGCTCCTGGCTGTGGAACTCCAGGTCGTGCAGCTCCGGGCCACGCGCTGCTGGGTTCCCCTGCCGCGCCCCGCAGGACCGAGTTGCCTGCCGCGGGGCCACGGGCGACGTGCCGTATGCGACCTGACATGCGCGACCCGCCGTACGCCTTCCGTCTGCGGTCTGCCGCATGCCTGACGTGTGCGACCCCGCCACGTGCGAGGTGGCGTGCGTGGGGCGGCGTTCGCGACCTGCCATGTGCGAGCTGGTGGTGCGGGGTGCTGCCGGGCGTGGCCTGCGGTGGGGCACCAGGGGACTTGGCTGGCGTCGGTGGAGGTGCGCGGGATCGGGGCGATGCGGTGGGGTGGCCGTTAGACGGGTCGTGGGGTTGCCGTGAAACGGGTGGTTGGGTGGTTAGGCGCTAGGGGTTGGGGTTGCCGCGGGCGGGTGGTCGTGAGGCGGGTGGCTGTGGAGGGGTGGGTGGACGGGCGTTAGGGGGCGTGGTTAGTGGGGTGGGTGGGTGGCGAAGTACTCGAGGAGTTGGTGGATGTAGGGGGCTCGGGACTCTGGGGTGGCTGGGGTTGGGAGGGGGCGGGTGTTGTAGAGGTTGTCGGAGTTGTAGCGGGGGAAGACGTGGACGTGGTAGTGCCAGGCGTCCTGGTAGCCGGAGGGTTCGTTGTGTTGGCGGGTGGAGGTGCCGGTGCAGTCGTAGGTGGTGCGGATGGCTATGGCTACTTCGCGGACCAGGTCCTGTACGGCGTGGCCGGATTCGGCGGTCAGGTCGTACAGGTTCTCGTGGTGGGCGGTTGGCACGACCAGGACGTGGCCCGGGTTGTTGGGCCACCAGCGCGAGGCAACGAACGCGAGGGCGCCGTCGGTGCGGCGTACTACGTCGCGTTGCCTCGTCAGGTGGTCCTCGCCGCCGGCGGCTAGCCGGCAGAAAAGGCAGTCAACATGGTTAGCGTGGTATCACAAAGGTGATGTAGGTGGAGTTGCCCTTGCCTGCGACGCCGGAGTTGGGGCCGAGGGCCAGTTGGCCCGCGGGTACGTCGCGTTTGAACAGGACCAGGCGTTGGTCCGTGGTGCCTACTGTCTCGCCGGTGCGGGTGAAGTCGGACAGCCAGCTGGGCCACCACACGTTCTCGCCGCGCGCGTCGAACGCCACGTAGACGGTCGCCGGTCGCGTCAGGTTGAGCGTGAGGTAGTCGGCCGGAGTGGTCGCCTTGGAGTCGTCGTTCGCGCCTTGGATCAACGCCTGCCCGTTCAGCTGATCAGGCAGGTCGGTGATCTTGTACGACCGGTCCACGTACGTCTGCGCACCAGTCTGCGCCTTCACCAGGTTGGTTAGCTTCTCCGGCGACCGCACCGACACCAGGTCGCTCACCAGCGGCGGCTCGCTCCGAGTGATCCCCAGTACTCGGTTACCAACCGTCTTGACCTGAGATGCCGGCTGACCGGTCAGTGGCGCGAAGTCGAACGACGACAGCGGTACGGCGACCCGCTCGACCGTGTACGACGTATTCGGAGTCACCGCGACCGAGACAACGTCGCTGGAAGTTGGCGAGACGACAACGCGACCGTGAGAGTCCACAACCCGCACCTGCTGACCGGCCCACGGGTTAGCGACCTTCAACGTCTCCCGGCTGCCTGCCTGGATCCCGACAACACTCGGTACGCCGTCCTGGACCTCAGTGCTGACTCGGTGACCACCCGGGATCTGCACCGACCCCGAAACGTCCCAGTCGCTCGGCCAGGCCGGTGCAACGCGCACGACCCCGTCGTACGACTGCACCAGCGCCTCCTGCAGGCCGGTGGTCAGTACTCCGCCCCACTCGTTGTAGAAGCTGTGGTTGCGGACGGCCTCCTGACCAGTGCGGTGCACAGTGAACCCGTTGGGGTAGATCTGGAAGTCAGCGATCCCCTTGAGCAGCAGGCGCTTCACCTCGGCGGACAGCCCGAGCCGCGCGGCCCAGGTGGAGTCCATGCCCCAGTCCTTGTCCTGCGGGTAGACGCGCTGCCGGTACGTCGCCTGCATCAGCTCGGAGGTCTTGTCGAAGACACCCCAGGGCCAGAGCGCCTCCATCTCCGGGTTCTGCGTGTTGTGCGACGCCTCGTCTGTGCCGGACCACGCCAGCACCTCCTCACCACCACGCTGCACGGTCCGGAACGGCGGCAGCTTGCCAACCGCGGCACGCAGTTGCGTAGCGAGCGCAGTGTCGCCGTGCGACGTTGCCAGGTCGGCAACGAGTGGGAAGATCACCCGCATCGCTGCCATGTCCGGCACCGGGTCGCTGGTGTCCCACTGCACCTCCAGCGCGTTGACGTGCTCCAGGTGCAGGTAGCCGTCGGTGCCAACTGTCATCGCCGACAGGTAGAAGCGCGCCACGTCCCGCATCAGTGGGTAGCTGCGGTTCAGCAGCGCCTTGTCGCCGGTGTAGCGGTACTGCTGCCAGATGTTGTTCACCAGCTCCGGACCGCTCGTCAGAATGCGCCTGGTCCAGCTGGGCTCGTTGATGTTGTCGCAGCCGTCACCAGTGCCGTCGTACCGCATGAACTCGGGCAGGCAGAGTCCCTCGCCGCCGGTCCAGTGCGTGCGTGTCCACTCGCGCATCAGCTCGGCTCTGTCCTGGTAGAACTTGAAGTACGGCGCATTGAGCTCGCCGACGCCCGCACCGAGGTTCGCGGACACCAGCATGCGCAGGTTGAAGTGCCAGTACGAGTCCTGCGCCCAGTCCGCCTGGTCCCCGGACGAGGAGAACATCCGGACCACAGCACCATGGGTACTCGGTACGTCGCCACGCATCGACGCAGCCATCGTGTACAGCTGCAGTGCGCGCAGGTTCTCGACGTACTCACCGGAGCCATCGGCCGACGTGATCCGCATCGGGGCCGCCTTGGCCCAGTACGAGTGCCACCACTGCAGGTGGTGGTCCGGCGTCTCCGCCACGGCCTTGCGAGCCGCAGTACGGAGCTCACCACCGCGGTACGACGGTACGCCGACCACGAGCCGGTAGCTGCCGTCAGCGCGCGGCCGGAACGTCAACCGGACCGTCAGCGGGTCCACAACAGCTGCTGTCACGCCAGATGCCTGCGCGGTCAACGCGGCGACCGCTCCGGTGATGCTGCCGGACGCCTTGTCGTGGAACGTCTCCGCCAACGCAGCGATCCCATCGGCCGCGCTGACAGCCGGCGTCCGACCGGCCCACAGCTTCAGGTCGGCGGTCTGGGTCTTCGCAGGATCCGCACCGGTCACCTCGAGCACGAACTGATCAGCATCAGCTCGCACGTACGAGCGCGCAGTCATCCCACCGCCGCTCTGCACGACCTGACCGTCGTACAGCGCCAACCGCCCGCTGTAGTCGTCAGCACGCATCAGTGAGTCCAGACCGGGTACGACGAGCCGCCCGGCGGACTTGAGATCGGGGAACGTGTCAACGCGGTTCAGTTGGGCGCTGTAACCCTTCTCGGCCCAGACTGCCGCACCGAGCACGCCGTTCCCCAACGGCATCGCCTGGTAGGTCTGCCACGCCGGTCCCTCCTGGACGAGGTCCGACCGCGACACCAGCCCGGCCGTGTCGGCCTGCAGCGCGCCGTCGTGCCACGCCGTTGTTTCAGCTTCGTCAGCGTCAGCACCGACCGCCGGCAAGGCAGAGGCGCCCACGGTCATCAGCGTTACTAGTAGAGGTAGTGCAAGTCGAAGCATTCGATGAACCTTTCGGGGCGGTGAAAGTTCAGAGGGCTGTCCACAGCTCCGGTGGGATCGGCTCCTGCCAGAGCGCGACGTTCTCTCGGACCTCGGCCGCGGTCGCGCAGCCGATCAGCACCGACGACACCGCCGGATGCCGGCCCGGGAACTGCATCGCAACGGCCCGCAGCGGTACGCCGTACTCCGCGCACGCCTTCTCCAGTACGGCGACCCGCGCGAGAATCTCCGGCGACGCGGGACGGTAGTCGTACGTCGAACCTCCGGCGAGCACGCCCGAGTTGAAGACGCCGCCTGCGATGACCGCGACGTCGTGCTCGGTGGCGGCCGGCAGCAGGTCGTCCGCGGCGGACCGGTCGACCAGCGTGTACCGACCGGCGATCAGCACCGCGTCGAGATCGGTCTCGCGGACGAACCGTGCCGGGATCGCCGAGCTGTTCATGCCGAGCCCGATCGCACCGATCACGCCCTGTCGGCGCAGGTCCTCCAGCGCCGGGTACGCCTCGTCCAGCGCCTGCTGCACGTGGTTGTCCGGGTCGTGGAGGTGGACGACGTCGACGCGATCCAGCCCGAGCCGGCCGAGACTCTCCTCCACAGACCGGGCGATCCCGTCCGCGCTGAAGTCGTACTCGACCCGATCGCCCACCACTCGCCGACCGGCCTTCGTCGAGACCTTGTACGACGCCCTCGGTACGCCGGCCAGTCCGGCGCCGACGCGACGCTCAGCCGCGCCGGCGCCGTACAGCGGAGCCGTGTCGAAGTAGTCGATGCCGACCGACAACGCCGTCTCGACAACGTCCGGGCCGGTCACGAAAGCCGTGCCGAGCCCGAGTCGGCCCAGTGAGATCATGCGCGCGGCTCGATGAAGTAATCGACACCGGGACGCGTGCGGAACTCGACGACGCCGTCTTCAGGCCGTCCGAACGCCACCGGACCGACAGACGACTTCACGTCGACCGCGGCACCGGTCCGCAGCCGAAGCCGGTTACCCAGCAGCGACTGGATCTTGGCCTTCTTCAGCTTCCCGTCGGCCCACGAGAACTCCAGGTCGAAGCCGCCACGCGCCCGCATGCCGCGCACGCTGCCGGTCGGGAACGCAGTCGGCAGACACGGCAGCAGCGCGACCTCGCCGGAGTGGCTCTGCATGATCATCTCGGTGATCCCGGAGATGCCGCCGAAGTTGCCGTCGATCTGGAACGGCGGGTGCAGGTCGAACATGTTGGGCGCTGTCCGGCCCGGACCGAGCAGCTGCGTGAGGTGCTTGTACGCGTTGTCCGGCTCGAGCAGGCGGGCCCGCAGGTTCAGCTTCCACGCCAGCGACCAGCCGGCCGTCACTGCCGGTCCACGCAGCTCCAGCGACTTCCGCGCCGCGTTCGCGAGTTCCGGCGTACTGCGGGGTGTCACCTGGTCGCTCGGGAAGACGGCCCACAGGTGTGAGACATGTCGACTCGTCTCCAGGGCGGCCTCTTCCCAGTCGATCAGCCACTCCTGGATCTGACCGAGGTACCCGATCTGAAGCGGGGCCAGCTTGGACCGTGCGTCGGCTGCCTGCGCCGCCATCGCGGAGTCCTCGCCCAGCAACGCGGCGGCCTGTCCGAACACCTTGAACAGGTCGTGCAGGATCTCGGTGTCCATCGTCGGCCCGGCACACATGCTGACACCGACGTTGTCGTAGTCGTGGTGCTTGACCTCGGGGGAGTGCGAGGGGCTGGTCACCAGCCAGCCCGTCTTGGCGTCGGTCTGCAGCTGGTCGAGGAAGAACTCCACCGAGCCACGCAGGACCGGGTAGTACTTCCGCAGCATCTCCAGGTCGCCGGTGTACTCGTACCGCTCCCAGAAGAGCAGCGAGAGCCAGGCACCACCGGTCGGCCAGACACCGTAGTACGCGAAGTCCACAGGTGCGCTGCCACGCCAGCCGTCGGTGTTGTGGTGCGCTACCCAGCCGGGGGCGTCGTACATCGTGGCTGCCGTGCGGGCACCGGACTCCGACAGTTCACCGATCATCTGGAACAGCGGGTCCCAGCACTCGGCCAGGTTGGCAGGACCGGCCGGCCAGTAGTTCATCTCGCAGTTGATGTTCAGTGTGAACTTGGACTGCCACTCCGGCAGCATCTTGTAGCTCCAGATGCCCTGCAGGTTCGCGGGCTGGCCCGGGGTACGAGAGCTGGAGATCAGCAGGTAGCGGCCGAACTGGTAGTACAGGGCGGCCAGTTGCGGGTCGCCACCGTTGCGGAACGCCGTCACGCGCTGGTCCGTCGGCAGTGCGATCGAGTCCGACGTACCGAGGTCCAGGTCCAGGCGGCCGAACAGGCGCTGGTAGTCCTCGATGTGCTCGTGCCGCAGCTTCCCGTACGCCGGGCGACCGACCGCGGTGAGCGGTGCGACGGCCCGAGCGACCTGGTCAGCGCCGACGTCCAGGTAGTTGCGGTAGCTGGTGCCGACCGAGTACACCAGCGTGACCTCGTCCGCACCGGCGACCGACAGCTTGCCGTCAGCAACCGTAGTGGTCCCGCCGTCGGCGAAGGCGCGGAGCAGTGCGGTGAACTTGACCGAGCCCTTCAGCCCTTCGGCGTCCCCACTGATGCCGTTCAGCGCCAGCGTCTTGTCGTCGAAGCGCGCAGGCGTCGCAGCCTGCTCAGTGCTGTACGTCGCGTCGAAGGTGAGCGCACCGGCCTGGCTGGAGGTCAACCGCATCACCAGCACCTGTGCGGGGTGGCTCACGAACACTTCCCGCGTGTACCGCACGCCGGCGTGCTCGTAGCTGACCGACGTGATCGCCGTGGTCAGATCGAGCTCCCGCCGGTACGTCGTGACGGCGGCCGCGTCGATGCCGGGAAAGGCCAGTGAGAGGTACCCGACCGGCTGGTACTGCATCTGCTCGGTCGGACGCCCCATGAAGTGCTGGTCGGCGAGGTTCTGCGCGTCGAGGTACTTCTCCTCGGCGATCAGCCGGCGGATCTCCGGCAGAACGTCCTTGCCGACCGGGTCGTCGTACTGGTGCGGGCCACCGGCCCAGATCGAGTCCTCGTTGAGTTGCAGTTGCTCGGTGGCGGTTCCGCCGTACACCATGGCGCCGAGCCGGCCGTTGCCGATGGCAAGTGCCTGCAGCCACTCGGTGGCGGGTGTGGTGTACCAGAGTTTGAGCGGGTTGGTGTCGCTGCCCGGGGGCGGGACGGCAGCGGCGGTGGACGGAGTGAGAGCGAGCGAGCCGGCGACGGCTGCGGTGCCGGCCGCGGCGCCTGCGGTCCTAAGGACCTGGCGGCGGGTGTACTCGTTCATGGGCGGTCTCCCTGGGGCGGTAGATGCGCTGGGCGGTGCCGCGGAACACGTCGTTGTGCGCGGCAGGAGGCAGCAGTGCGGTGGTACGTCGCAGTACCTCGGCGCGGGTCGCGGCCAGCGTGCACACCGGCCAGTCCGAGCCGAACAGCAACCGTTCACTGCCGAAGAGTTCTAGGGCGACGTCGACCAGCACGCGGAGGTCGTCGGTCGCGAGGTGGGCGGTACCGGAGAGCTTGACGGTCACGTTCGGGCACTCGGCGAGCGCCCGCAGTCCGGCGAGCCAGTCCGGTGTAGCGGTAGTTGGGTTACCGAGATGGTCGAGCACCAGCCGCGCGTCGGGTACGGCGGACGCGAGCCGGGCGGCCCCGATCAGGGCGGAGGGGCGGAGCAGGAGGTCGATGGCGAGGCCGGCGTCGGTGGCGGCCCGCACGCCGCGCACGTGCGCGGGATTGGTCAGGGCGTCGGGATCGGTCTGGTCCGCGGGTGGACTGCGGACGCCCACCAGCCGCGGGTCGTCAGGCAACCGGTCCGGAAAGTCGAGCAGATCGAACCACCCGACCACACCGACCACCGAAGGCGTCTCCCGAGCCAGAGCGAGCAGGTCCCCGACCTCGGTCGGATCCGCGTCGGCTTGGACGAGCACCACGTCCGGGAGACGGCCGCCGGCTGCGCCGGCGAAGTCGGTGAGGGTGAAGTCACGGCGGAGGGGATGGCCCGGCCGGAGCCAGGGGAGTGGCCGGCGGGCGAGGTCCCAGACGTGGACATGGGCGTCGAGGGGCGGTGGGTCGTGGGCGTCGAGCAGCGCCGCGCCGTCGTGGGGGTCACCCATTGTGGCCGGCCGGTCTGGTGATGGAGCTCTCGCCGCGGGCGTGGGCGGCGAACAGGCGGGCGGAGTCCTCCGGGTCGGTACCGGCCAGGACCTCGATCAGGTCCACATGCCGGCGGGCCATCAGGCCCCAGTCACCGGCGTACATCGCGTTCGACACCACCTGCAGGCTCCACAGCGCCGGCTCCAGCGTCCGCCACACGCGCAGCAGCATCGAGTTGCCGCTGGTGGCGAGCACCTGCCGGTGGAACCGCAGGTCGGACTCCCGGAACGCGCCGATGTCGTGGTGGTCGGCCGCCTCGCTCATCCGCTGTACTTCGATCCGCAGCAGGTCGAGCTCCTCCGGCGGCACGTGCCCGGTGGCGCGCCGTGCGGCCGCGGACTCGAGCAGCACGCGGACCTCCCGCGCCTCGCGGGCCTCGACCTGGGAGATCTCGGTGACGAAGTTCCCCAGCCGGGGACGGTACGTGACGAGCCCTTCGTGCGCGAGGCGCCGTACTGCTTCCCTGGCCGGGGTCTGGCTGGTGCCGAGGACCCGGGCGATCTCGGACTCGACCACCCGCATCCCCGGAGCGAGCTCGCCGGACAGTATCCAGTCGCGAATCGCCTCGTAGACCCGGTCGGACAGCAACTCGGTGTCACTGGCCACCGGCGGCGCCGGGTGACCGACCCCGAGGGACACGCCGGCGGAGCGATAGTGCTGCGCCTCCTCCCGGCGCCGGCGCGAGACGGTCGACTGCGAGACGCCGTACGCCGCCGCCAGCTCCCGGGTTGAGAGGCGATGTCCGGAATCGGCCATCGATGTTGTCGCCGTCCCGCCGAGCTGGACCCGATCCACCATCCGCGGGCGGCCGCTGCGCATCCCGTCGTCGAGACCGGCCATCCCCATCCGGAGGAACCGCCGGCGCCACTTGCCCACCGTGCCCGGCGTGACGTCGAGCAGGTCCGCGACCGCCTTGTTCGAGCGCCCTTCCGCGCTGGCCAGCACGATCCGGGCCCGCAGCCGCATCGCGTCGGTGGTGCGCGCGGCGGCCGCCAGTTGGCTGAGCGCGGTCCGCTCGGCCACCGACAGGGTCAGCGGCGACTTGGGTCTTCCGGCATCGGGCATGGCTGCATGGTGACCCCGTTCACAGCGTTCTGCCAACCCCTTCTGGCACGGACTTGTGACTCAGAATGTCCACTTTGCCGCGTAATCGTTGACACTTGGGCGCCGCGCTCTGCATCGTCACTCGATAACGACGCCCGGCCGCCCCCGACGCCGGGACGATGTGAGAGGACCTCGAAATGGCTCGTTCGGTACGCCGCAAGCTCGGCCTGCTGACCTCCGTTGTGATCCTGGTGGGCGCGGCGGGATGTGGTGGTGGCTTCAGCGACACCAAGGGCGCTGCTGGTGGCAGCACCGGCGAAGTACGCATGCTCGTCAACATCACCCCCAACCTCACGAAGAGTTACTGGGAAGGTCTGGTCAAGCCCTTCGAGGACGCCAACCCGGGTGTCGACGTGAAGATCGAGGCGCCGACCGGTTCCGGTGTGAAGGACACGTTGCCGCAGCTGCTCGCGGCCGGCAACGCGCCGGATGTCGTCGAGACGCTGATGGCCGACAAGGTGCTGGCCCCGCAGATGCTCGACCTGACCGGCGAGGCGTGGACCAAGGACACGCCGCTGGCCGAGCAGGCCGCGGTGGACGGCAAGGTCTACACCGTCGGTGTCGGCCAGCAGGCGCAGTCGCTGGTCTTCTACAACAAGGACGCGTTCGCCAAGTCCGGCATCGCCGCGCCGCCGAAGGACCTGGACGAGCTGACCGCCGCCATGGGCAAGCTGAAGGCCGCCGGCTACCTGCCGCTGCAGACCGCCGGTGACTACGTGACCGGCCTCCAGTTGCTGCAGCTCAGCGACCCGTCGATCGCCACCGAGCACCCGGACTGGTACCAGAAGGTCAAGTCCAAGGAGCTCACCGTCGGCAAGACCATGCAGCCCCTGCTGGAGCGCTACCAGTCCTGGATCAAGAACGGGTACGTCGACAAGAACGCGCTCGGTCTGAAGGACGTCGGCGCGCAGACCAACTTCCTGTCCGGCAAGGCCGGCATGTACATCATGGGCAGCTGGTTCGTCCGGACCGCCGACGACGCGAAGCCGAAGTTCGACCTCGGTGTGTTCGCGGCGCCGCCGGCCGCCGGTCAGCCGTCGCCGGGCCCGCAGGGTGTCACGATGGCCGCGCCGTACATGGTGCTGAAGTCGACCAAGCAGCGGGACCTCTCGGTGAAGCTGGTGCAGTGGCTGGTCACCGACAAGGGTGCCGTGCAGAGCCAGCTCGCGCAGGACGGCAACTTCCGCAAGGGCTACACCGACAAGCTGTCGCCGCTCGGCAAGCAGGTGCAGGACATTCTCGACCAGGCGCCGAAGGGTGTCGCCCAGGGCGAGGGGTACGGCGCGAACACGCTGCCGCAGGGCTTCAACGGTGAGTGGAACAAGGCGGTCCAGAGCCTCTACACGGGGAAGAGTGCCAAGGACGTCGCCACCCGCATCGACAGCTGGATGGGCTCGAAATCGTGAGAGCCCGTCTGACGACCCTCAGTATGGTCGGCCCGGCCCTGGTGCTGTTCGTCGTCATGCTGGTCGTCCCGGTCGGTCTGTCGCTCTACCTGAGCCTGACCGACTGGGACGGCTACAGCGCGAATCCGGCGTTCGTGGGGCTGAAGAACTACGTCAGCCTGACGCACAGCGCCGAGGCGATCCGGGCCGGCTGGGTGACGCTGCTGATCGCCGCTGTCGGCACGCTCCTGCTCAGCTTCCTCGGACTCGGCTTCGCCCTGCTGGTGAACGGTGCGTCCCGGCTGAACTCGCTGTTCCGCATCGTGCTGTTCTATCCGCACGTGCTGAGCGCACTGGTCGTCGGTTTCCTCTGGAGCGCCGTCCTGGGTACGTCGGGAGTCGTCAACGGCTGGCTGACGTCCAAGGGCGCTGCGGTCCTGCCGTTCTTGTCCGACCCGAAGTGGGCGCTGGCGAGTCTGATCGCCGTACTGGTGTGGGCCGGGTTCGGTGTGAACGTGGTGCTGTACCTCGCGGGGCTGCAGACGGTGTCGAAGGACCTGCTCGAGGCGGCTCGTATTGACGGGGCGTCGAAGCGGCAGACGTTCTTCAACGTCACGCTTCCCGCACTGGCTCCTGTGGTGACGGTGAACCTGGTGCTGTCGCTGGTGACGCTGCTGAAGACGTACGACCTCGTGGTGTCGCTGACGGGAGGCGGTCCCGCTGGATCCACGCAGACCGCGGCGTACCTGATCCTGTGGGACTCGTTCCACAACAACGCACTGGGCTTCGGCTCGGCGCAGAGCGTCGTACTGATGGTCATCACTGCCGGCCTCGCCCTGACCGTCGCCCGGCTGCGAGCGCGCGCTGACCAAGGAGTGCAGGCATGAGCGCGCTCCGGATGCCCAGGGTGGCCACGTTGCAGTTCAAACCGGTACGCAGCAAGGGCTGGGGGCGCGTCGCGTTCATGGTCGTCGTCAGCGTGCTGATGCTGGTGCCGATGTACCTGCTGGTCGTCAGCGCGTTCAAGTCGCAGCAGGACATCCTGGCGCACCCGTTCTCGCTGTCACCGGACCAGATCACCACGGAGTACCTGAAGAAGGCCGCGACCAACCCCGACTTCAACATCCTCAAGGGGTACGCCGTCACGATCCTGTTCGTGGTCTCGGTGAACGTGCTGTCCGTGGCGCTCGCCGGCCCGGTCTCGTACGTGATCGCCCGGCGGAGCGAGAAGCGGTACCGGATGCTCCTGCTGCTGTTCGTGGCCGGCACGTTCATCCCCAGCCAGGTGCTGGTGATCCCGGTCGTCTACACGCTGAAGTTCCTCGGCCTGATGGGCACGATCCCCGGGTTCGTCCTGTTCGAGACCACGCTGACGCTGCCGTTCTCGATCTTCCTGTACGCCGGGTACATCATGACGATCCCGGCCAGCCTGGACGAGGCGGCCGCGGTCGACGGGGCCGGTAAGCACCGGGTGTTCTGGTCGATCGTGTTCCCGCTGATGAAGCCGGCCGTGGTGACGATGGTCATCCTGAACACGTTCTCGGTCTGGAACGACTTCGTGAACCCGCAGATCATCCTCGGCCCGGGCAGCGGTCTCTACACGGTCACCACCGGCGTGTACGCCGCGGTGAGCCAGTACTCCACCGACTACACGGTGGTCTTCCCGACGCTGCTGCTCGCGGTGGCTCCGTTGCTGGTGCTCTTCGTGCTGCTCCAGAAGCACGTGATCAGCGGCCTGACCGCGGGGGCGACCAAGGGATGAGCCAAGAGCCGATCATTGCCCAGACCCCGGTCGGTACGCCGCCCGCGTGGGCGATCATGCAACGCCGCCTGTTCGACGTGATGGACGAGGGCTGGTGGCTGTTCCGCGAGCGCTACTGCCTCCCGGACGGCAGCCTGCGGTACGCCGGTCCGATGCAGAGCCGCGACGGCGCGGACGACTTCTACGAGGCGTTCGTGAACTGGCCGGTGCTCTACCAGCTCGGTGGCGCGGACGACCTGATCGACGTGTCGAAGTGGCACTGGGAAGGCGTGACGCGACAGCTCACCGAGATGGGCTTCCTGGTCGACGAGTTCGAGCGCGGGTACGACTGGTTCCACATCGGCGAGTCGATGATCTTCTTCTACTCGCTGTGCGCGGCCGACCCGACCGACGAGGTGTTCCGCGAGCGCGCGTACCGGTTCGCGGAGCTCTACCTGCCGGAGTCGCCGGCCGGCAACTACGACCCGGTGCACCGCATCATCCGCGCCCCGCACAACGGCGCCGGTGGTCCGCGCTGGGGCACCAACGACGAGTGGCACACGTTCGGCGCCAACCAGGCCAAGATGTCGTTGTTCGGTCTGCCGCTGGCCGGCGTACCGGGGATCAACGCCTGGGACGATCTGAAGGATCCGGCGAACGCGCGGCTGATGGGTGCGGAGATGATCCGCCGACTCGGTGCTGGTGACACCGCAGTCAACCTCGCGGCGACCACTCTGACCGCGAACGCCTGGCTCTACGACCACAGCGACCGGTTCGCCGCGTGGACGCTGGAGTACCTGGACGCGTGGGAGGAGCGGGCCAAGGCGAACGACGGCCTGCTGCCGGACAACGTCGGCCCGAACGGCATCGTCGGCGAGCTGCACGACGGACGCTGGTACGGCGGCAACTACGGCTGGAACTGGCCGCACGGTGTCTACAGCGTCGGCTCGGCCGCCTGCGTCGCCGCGCTGAACGGCGTCGTACTGACTGGTGACTCGAAGCGGCTGGACTTCGCTCGGCAGTTGCTGGACCACCTGTACGAGCGGGGGATCAGCGGTGCCGTCGACGAGACGGAGCTGAGCATCCGGGACCGTTGGGAAGCTGAGCTCGGCGAGGACTGTGCCAACCCGACGCTGCTGATCCCGAACCGGCACAACGACGAGGGCTGGTTCGACTACCAGCCCCCGCAGCTCGGACTGCCGATGTGGTTGTGGCAGGCCGCGTTCGAGTCGGGAGACCGGGACCGGTTGACGAAGCTGCGGGAGCGCAGTGGCTACGACTGGCGTACGGTCCGCGACTTCCGCAACAAGGAGGACGCCGGCCACGAGGCGCCCTGGCTCGCCTACCTGGCCGGGGACAACCCCAGCTACCCGGAGGAGATGCTGGGCGTCGCCCTGTCGCAGGTGCAGCGGCGGATGGACCTGATGGCCGTCGACACCGTCGACCCGGCCGAGATGAACATCCACCACTGGCAGCGACACAACCCGGTCGCCACCGAGGCCCTGCTCCAGCTGACCACCGGTACGCCGCAGCTGCTCTACAACGGCGGTCTGCTGCCGATGCGCGTCCTGTACCGCGACGCGGACCGCGGCCGCCCCGGACTGCCACCTGACGTCGCCGCACTGGTCGACACGGTGGAGCCCGACCGGACCGGACTGCAGTTGGTCAACCTGTCCGCTACCCAGACCCGCCGCGTGATCGTCCAGGCCGGCAGCTTCGGCACGGACCGCATCGACGAGGCCACGATCTCCACTGCGACAGGGGAGTACCCCGGCCCGTCACCGGCGTACACCTCGGTCCCGCCGACGCCGGGGACCCGGACGGTGGTTGTCGACAGCAACAGACTCGAAGTGACGATGCCGCCCGGCCGGACCATCCGGCTGGACCTGCGGCTGACCAGAGACACCTATCGCGCCCGCCATCTGGCGCTTGACTGAGGAGACATATGAGCAGCACGGAACAAGCCCCGGTGACGCCGGTCTGGGACCTGCCGGTGCGCGGCGAGAACCCGCCCGCATCGGATCCCGGACTGGTCGAGCGGCTGTCCGAGATCGGGTCGGCCACCGCCTGCGCCCGGTTGCACAACCAGGGCATCCGCCGGACCTTCGTCGACGGTCCGACCAGCATGTTCCCCGGCAAGAAGGTGGTCGGCCGCGCGCTGACCCTGCAGTTCATGCCGCAGCGTGAGGACATCGCCGACGGGCAGACCCAGGAGTACATCGAGCGCAGTACGGCGTTGTGGGCCGTGCTCGACGAGATCCAGCCCGGCGACGTCCTGGTGGTCCAGGCCTACGGCAGCCACACCACCGGCTGCTTCGGCGACATGCTGGTCCGCTACTTCAAGCTCCGCGGCGGTGCCGGCATCGTCGTCGACGGCCGGATCCGCGACGTACCCCGGGTGGCCGAGCTCGACGTACCGATCTGGTCGACCGGCGCCACCCCGCACTACGCGTCCCAGTCCGAGCTGTTCCCGTGGGCGTACAACGTCCCGGTGGCGGTCGGCGGCGTCCTGACGCTGCCCGGTGACCTGGTGCTCGCCGACGACGACGGAGCCGTCGTCGTCCCCCGGCAGCGTGCGCAGTCCGTCGTCGACGCGGCGGCCGAGCACGACGCCTGGGAGAAGTTCAGCCGGCGCCGCATCGACGAGGGCGCCCCCCTGCGTGACTACTACCCCCTGACCGAGAAGACCCGTCTCGAGTACGAGCGCTGGCGATCCGAGAACGGGAACCACTGACCCTCTGAGAGGACCCCGCCCACATGTCCAAAAGAACCAGGCGGACGGCGCTCAGCGCCGTCGCCGGGGTGGTCGCTGCTGCCCTGGTGACGGTAGCGGCCGTCCAGATGAACGCCCAGCCCGCAGGTGCCGTCGACTGCAAGACCTTCTGGGTCGCGCCGAACGGTGACGACGCCGCCAAGGGGACCACCGAAGACCAAGCGTGGAAGACGGTCACCCGGGCTCGCGACGAGATCCGGAACAAGCACCTCAACGACCGGATGAACTGCGACATCACGGTCAACCTGAAGGCCGGCGAGTACCCGGTCACGTCGAGTATCGACTTCGACCAGCAGGACTCCGGGCAGAACGGCCACCGGGTCATCTACCGCAGCGTCGACGGCCCCGGGAAGGCGAATCTCGAGGGCGCCGAGGAGCTCACCGGGTGGACGCCGTACAAGGACGGCATCTACAAGACGAGCTTCGACAAGACCAAGCCGTTCTACACGCTGTTCGAGGACGGCAAGCGCGCCACCAACGCCCGTTACCCGAACCGGGCCACCGACGACACCTGGGCGCCGTACCTGACGTCGATCCTCTACCAAGAGGACAAGATGGACGTCCACAACTGGCTGTGGGGCAAGCCGGGCGACTGGGACCCCACCTGGGACATGAGCCAGGCGTCGGTGACGATCTGGTCCGGTGGCTCGTGGTCGTGGTTCACCGACACCATTCCGCTGCTGGACACCAACTTCAAGAAGACCCAAACCACCCTGAAGTACTTCACGCGTTTCGCGATGGTCAACAGCCGCGGCGGTTCGCGCTACTACTTCCAGAACTCACTGAGCTTCCTGGACCAGCCGGGTGAGTACTACGTCGACTTCAAGGGCGGTGAGGTCTACTACAAGCCGCGCGCGGGCACCATGGACGGTGTCAAGGTGATGCGGCCGACGGTGAAGACCGTGCTGAACCTGGCCGGCAAGTCGCCACAGGACCGGCTCCACGACGTCACGTTCGACGGGCTCGGAGTGCAGTACTCCGACTTCGTCAGCTGGTACCGCGTCGGCTGGAACGCGCCGGGCGACTCGGGCGTCGAGCACAAGTACCCGGAGTACGACCGGCAGATCGAGCTGCCCCGCGACCAGTTCGGTGCGATCACGCTGACCAACACCAGCCGCATCGACCTCAGCCGGATGCACATCTCCGACACCGGATACACCGGCGTCTTCATGCTCTATGCGAACGACCACACCAGGATCACCGACAGCCTGCTGGAGAACATCGGCAACGACGGCATCAAGGTCGAGGGCGGCTGGCCGGGGGAAGGCGACCTGACCAACCACCACACGTTCTCGAACCTGTTCATCGACCACATCGGTGAGCTGGTCCCGGGTGACGCGGCCGGCATCGAGCTGATGGACACCGGCAGCAACACGGTGACGAACGTCGAGGTCAAACACAGCGCCCGCTACGGCATCAGCCTCGAGTCGCGGCCGGAGGTGCAGGACCCGGACCAGTACGCGAGCGGCAACACGTTCAAGTACATCAAGCTCGAGGAGATGGGCCTGGACTCCGGCGACATGGGTGCGTTCTACACCTACGGCGTCGACAACCAGGAGCCACACCCGATCCAGAACACCGTCGATCAGATGGTGATCGGTGACGTCATCCCGGACCCGTCGATGCCAGACGCGGGTGGTACCCGCGGCGTGCACATGGACGCCGGCGGCTGTGGGTTCGCGATTAGCAACGTGCAGGTCGGCAAGGTGACCGACCAGAAGTACCAGGCCTACAAGTGCAACACGGTCAGCAACGTGGACTGGGAGGCCGGCTTCGACACCTCGAAGATGGAGTACGACAAGATCGGCGTGCTGCCCACGTTCCCGTACGACGTCAAGGGGCGGTGACGCGGATGAGGCTCCTTGGCGGAGTGGTCATCGGAGTCACGCTGGCAGTAGTAGGTGCGGGCACGGCCCTCGGGGCAGGCCCGAAGAACGAGGCCACCCGGTGTGACGCGCTGTGGGTCGCACCGGACGGCAACGACCAGAGTCCGGGCACGGAGAAGAAGCCCTGGAAGACGGTCGAGCACGCCCGCGACACCCTGCGGATGCGCGGCCACGCCGGCTGTACGGCGGTGGTGAACCTGAAGGCCGGCACCTACCAGGTCGACAACACGATCACCTTCGACGACCGCGACTCCAACGTGACGTACCGGAGCGTGGACGGGCCGGGCAAAGCCGTCTTCGAGGCGGGGCGGGAGGTCAGCGGCTGGACGCCGTACAAGGACGGAATCTTCAAGGCGCCGGTCGACGTCAGCCAGCCCTTCTACAGCCTGTACGCCGAAGGCAAGCGCGCCACCACCGCCCGGTACCCGAACCGGGAGTCGGACGAGAAGTGGGCGCCGTACCTGAAGTCGATCCTGTTCGACTCGACCAAGGAAGCGGTGCACGACCAGCTCGGGTTCAACACGGGTGACATCGACCCGTCGTGGGACCTGCGGCTGGGGACGAACTGGCCCGCGCAGGTGACCGTCTGGTCGGGCGGCTCGTGGTCGTGGTTCACCGACACGATCCCGATGCTCGACATCAACTTCACCAAGAAGCGGACCACGCTGGTGTACCCGGCGCGGTACGGCTTCATCAACTCCGGTGGCGGCTCCCGCTACTACGTCCAGAACTCACTGAGCCTGCTCGACCAGGCCGGTGAGTACTACCTGGACTACCCGGCGAAGACGCTGTACTACAAGCCGGCCGGCGGCACCATGGACGGTGTGAAGGTCTACCGGCCGACGCAGACGCAGGTGTTCTCGATCGAGGGCGCGTCCGTGAACCGGCGGGTGGAGAACCTGACGCTCGACGGCCTGACCATCCAGCACACCGACTTCATGGACTGGTACCGGTACGGCTGGAACGGCACGGGTGACTCCGGGGTCAAGCACAAGTACCCGAAGTACGACACCCAGATCGAGATGCCGCGGAACCAGTGGGGTGCGATCACCCTGACCAACACCCGCGGGGTGAAGCTGACCGGACTGCACATCCAGCAGACCGGGTTCACCGCGATCGAGCTGTTGTTCGCGAACGAGAAGACCACGGTCTCGGACAGTCTGCTCGAGCACATCGGCAACGACGGCATCAAGGTCGAGGGCGGGTATCCGGGTGAAGGCGACGTTGCCCATGGCAACACGTTCACCAACATCTACATCCACCACATCGGCGAACTGGTGCCCGGTGACTCGGCCGGCGTCGAGATCATGAACAGCGGCGGCAACGAGGTCAGTCACACCGTCGTCGAACACGGCGCGCGGTACGGCATCAGCATCGAGTCCCGTCCGGAGATCCCGAACGCGGACAACTACACCGGTGGCAACACCGTGCATCACGTGCGGCTGTCCCACCTGGCGCAGGACAGCGGTGACACCGGTCCGTTCTACGCGTACGGCGTCCGCAACCAGCCGCCGTACACGCCGGACGCGCAGGTGTCGCAGATGATCATCGACGACGCGAACGCCGACCCGTCGATGCCGGACGCGAAGCCGTACGGCGTGCACATGGACTTCGGCGGCTGTGGGTTCGCGTTCTCGAACATCAAGGTGTCGAACACCGAGAGCGACCCGTACCACGGGCCGTCCGCGGGACCGTGCGACACCTTCGCGAACGTCAGCTGGGAAGCCGGGTTCGACGATTCCGCGATGCAGTACGACCAGATCGGCGTACTGCCGTCCTTCCCCTACGAGAAGCCCTGAGAGTTCTGAGAGTTCTATGGATACCGAGAGGTTCTCGGGCAAGGTCGCGCTGATCACCGGAGGCGGCTCCGGGATCGGCGCGGCCGGCGCCCGCCGTTTCGCCGCCGAGGGCGGCACCGTAGTGGTCTGTGACCGCTCCTTCGCCGCGGCCGAGAAGGTCGCGGCGGAGGTCGGCGGCACGGCCTACGAGCTGGACGTCACCGACCTGGACCGGACGCTGGAGGTCGTCGCGTCGCTGGAACGTGTCGACGTGCTGGTCAGTGCGGCCGGTGTGGACGTCTGCGACACCGTGCCGAACACGTCACCCGACGAGTGGCGGACGATTCTGGACGTCGACCTGACCGGCGTCTACAACTCGTGCCGGGCCGTGCTGCCGCGCTTCTTCGAGCAGGGCCGTGGCGCGATCGTGACGATCTCGTCGGCGATCGGCACGGTCGGGGAGCGGAACAGATCGGCGTACTGCGCGGCGAAGGCCGGTGTGGAGAACCTGACCCGCGCGATGGCGCTGGACCACGGCCGGGCCGGCGTCCGGGCGAACTGCGTGGCGCCCGGGCTGATCGACACGCCACTGATCCGCAACGGCAAGGTCGGCGGCGCGGACGATCCGGGCGCGATGCAGGCGATGGTCGACCGGCACCACGCGCTCGGCCGGATCGGCCGTCCGGAGGAGGTCGCCGCGGCGATTGCGTTCCTGGCCAGTGACGATGCGTCGTTCATCACCGGTGCGGTGCTGCCGGTCGACGCGGGATGGACGGCGCAATGAAGATCCTGGGTGGATACCGGGTCCTGGACCTGTCCGTGGCGATGGCCGGGCCGCTGGCCGCTATGCGGCTCGGCGACCTCGGCGCCGACGTGGTCAAGGTCGAGCCGGTGTCGGGTGAGTGGCAGCGGCACACGTCCGCGGGCGGTGCAGCCGGCAACGAGGTGAACGCGTCGTTCCTGTCGCTGAACCGCAACAAGCGCAGTCTGGCCGTGGACCTCAAGTCCGACGAGGGCCGCGAGCTCCTGTACGAGCTGGTCCGCACAGCCGACGTGTTCCTGCAGAACTACCGGCCTGGCGTGGCAGCCCGGCTGGGCGTCGACTACGAGACCCTGCGCGCGCTGAAGCCGTCGCTGGTCTACGTCTCCATCTCCGGGTACGGCGAGAGCGGTCCGTACTCCGATTGGCCCGGACAGGACCTGCTGGTGCAGGCCATGAGCGGTGCGCTGTTCAGCTCCGGTCGACCGGACGAGCCGCCGGTCGCTGCGCCGTACTTCCTGGCCGACGCGGTCACGGCGTACAGCGCGTTCGAAGGAGTGCTGGCCGCGCTGCTGCACCGTGAGCGGACTGGTGAAGGTCAGCTGGTCCAGGTGAACATGCTGGACGCTGTGATTGCTCTGCAGATGCAGGAGCTGTCGGTGCACACCGTCGGTGGAGTGCCCCAGACACGGTCCGAGGAGGTCCACGCGCACTGCTACATCAGAGCGCCGTACGGGATCTTCACGACGGCGGATGGGTACATCTCGCTGGCGTTCGCCAACCTGCCGGTGCTGGCTGAGGTGCTGGACGCTCCACAGCTCGCCGGTCTGGACGCGGAGCGGGACGGGTTCGCCCGCCGCGACGAGATCGCCGCTGCGGTGTCGACGGCCCTGCTGCGCGAGACAACGGAGCACTGGCTGCTGAAGCTGCGTGAGCGCGGCGTCTGGTGCGGTCCGGTGCTGTCGTACGACGATCTGCGCACTGATCCGCAGGTGATGCACAACGAGTCGTTCGTGACCTACGAGCACCCGACAGAAGGCACGGTGACAACGCCTGGGTTCCCGTACCGCTTCAGCCGGACGCCGGCCGAAGTCGACCGACCGGCGCCGCTGGTCGGTGAGCACACCGATGAGCTGCTGGCCGAGCTCGGACTGTCGCCGGCGAAGCGACAGGCCCTGTTCGACCAGGGCTCGGTGGTATCGCCGTGACGGTGCTCTTACACGGCCTCACCTGGGACCACCCGCGGGGCTATCGACCGCTGGCCGAGTTCTCGTACCCAGGTGTCGAGGTGCAGTGGGACCGGCAGCCGCTGTCGGGCTTCGAGTCCACTCCGCTGGAGGAGTTGGCCAGTCGCTACGACCTGCTCGTCATCGACCACCCGGGGCTCGGTGCGGCGATCGAGGCCGGGGCAGTGCTGCCGGTCGAGGACGTGTTCTCGGCGGACGACCTGGCGACGTGGCAGTCGCGGGCAGTGCCGCCGACGTGGGACAGCTATCGGCTGGAGGGGCACGGGTGGGCGCTCCCACTCGACGCTGCGACGCAGACGTGCCTCTACCGGCCGGACCGGTTGGCTACGCCGCCAGCGTCCTGGTCCGACGTGCTGGAGCAGTCCGGTGTAGTGCTCTGCATCGCTGGGCCGCATGCCGGTCTGATGTTGCTGGGTATGGCAGGAGACCGCTCTGGCGAGCACCTCCTCGACCAGAAGCGTGCTGTGGGAGCGCTGGAGTTGCTGCGTGCTGTCTGGTCGCGGAGTGAGCAGGCGTTCGCCGAGCTCGACCCGATCGGCATCCACGAGCTGATGGGTACGGGCGACCTCGTGTGCTGCCCGCTGGTCTACAGCTACGCCTACTACGGTCAGCCGACCGCTGACCGGGCCGCCTTGGCGTGGTCTGCCGCGCCTCGGCTGTTCGCTGGAGACTCGGTGGGCAACGGCACACTCGGTGGGACCGGGCTGGCCGTGACGCCGCGGGCCTACTCGAAGGTTCTCGCGGTCACAAAGTACGCGCGCGGCCTGCTCGACGTACGGACGCAGCTGGATCTGGTGTCCGCGGTCGGTGGGCAGTCCGCGACCACGGCGGTCTGGGAGTCGCCGGCGGTCGACGCGGCCTGGAACGGGCACTACTCCGCGACGCTCGGGACGGTCCGGGCCTCGTACGTCCGGCCGCGGTTCGACGGGTGGATCGGGTTCCAGGACGAGCTGTCCGAGCGGGTGCGCGAGTTGCTGGACAACGACGACGATCCGGCCGCCGCGGTGGACCGGATCGAGGACGACTACCGGAAGGTGCGCGATGGATGACGGCCGGATCCGCTTCGAGACCGACGGGTACGTCGGCCTGCTGACCCTCGACCGTCCCGCGAAACTGAACGCGGCCACCCGGTCGATGAGCACCGAACTGCTCGAGCTGATTCCGCGCATCGACGAGGACCCGTCGATCCGTGCGGTCGTGGTGACCGGGGCCGGCGAGCGCGCGTTCTCGGTCGGCAGCGACATCAGCGAACTCGACCGGTACGACGGCCCGTGGCACTTCCGGAACCGCCGCGACTATTGCGACGCCCTGCGCTCGCTGCGCACTCCGGTGATCGCCGCGGTCAACGGTTACGCGTACGGCGGCGGGCTGGAGCTGGCATTGTCGTGCGACATCCGGCTGGCCTCGTCGACAGCGAGTTTCGCGGCGGCAGAGATCAAGCTCGGCTGGATCGGCGGTGGGGGAGTGACGGCGCTGCTCGCGGCCTCGGTGCCGGCCAGTGACGCGGCGACGATGCTGCTGACCGGTGACCCGATCGATGCCGTCGAGGCGCTGCGGATCGGGCTGGTGAGCAAGATCGTGGCCGCCGACGAGTTGTTGCCCGTCGCAACCGAACTCGCACACCGGATCGCCGCCCGGCCGCCGGTCGCGGCCGCCGCGGCCAAGGCGAACCTGCGGGCGGCCTGGTCGATGGGGCTGGAGGCGGCGATCCAGTACGAGCGCGAGCTGCAGGCAGTTGCCCTGGGCACCCGGGACGCGACCGAGGGACGGGCGGCGTTCGCGGAACGGCGTACCGGAAACTTCGAGGGACGGTGACGATATGGCGACCGAGATCGCTCCCGGGATCCATCAGCTCGCGACGGACTATCCGCACGTGTGTGGGCTGCCGCTCTGGCTGCATGTGATCGACGCGGGATCCGAACTGGTGCTGCTGGACGCGGGGATCGCGTCGACCCCGGAGTCCACGACGGCGCCGGAGCTGGCGGCGCTCGGACTCGGGCTGTCGGATCTGACGTTGGTCGTGAACAGTCACGCGCATCCCGATCACATGGGCGGGAACGCCGTACTGCAGAAGCACAGTGGGGCGCGGTTCGCGGCGCCGGCGCTGGAGGCCGGGTGGCTCGAGGACAACGAGCGGTTGCTGGCCGAGCTGTGGGGTTCGGACCCGGACGCGCTGGATCTGACCGAGGCCGAGCGGTCCGAGTTGCTCGAGATGCTCGACGACCGGGTCCGCATCGACGTGCTGCTGCGCGACGGGGATCGGCTGCCCGGCGATCGAGGTCTGCAGGTGATCACGACGAGCGGCCACAGTCCGGGGCACATCGCCGTACTGGACGAGCCTTCGCGAACACTTTTCACTTTCGACGACGTACAGGGGCGGGGACGGCCGTACCTCGACAGCTCGGTCTGGCTCGCGCCGCTGTACACCGACGTCGTGCGGTATACCAACGGATTGCGCCGGCTCCTCGAGTTGGACTTCGACGCGCTCGTCCCGTCGCACGGCGACGCCCTGGACGCGACCGCCGGGCGCCGGCAGATCGAGGAGAGCCTCGCCTGGGTCGACGACGTGAACACCCTGACCGCGGACCTGTTGCGAGCGAAAGGTTCGCTGACTGTCCGTGACCTGGCCGATGCTATCGGCACCGACCTCGGCGCCTACGGCGGCGTGAACCTGCAGACCGTCCGGATGGCCCGGGCGCATCTCGAACATCTGGCCCAACAGGGTGCTGCAGAGCCCCGCTGGCACCACCGGGGCTGAACCGCCGAACCTGTCGATTTCCTGTCGAACCGGTTCAAACCAGTCGAACTTCCGGAAGACACTGCCGATTCCCGCGAGACGCACCGCGCGGAGCTGCGCGACCCCCCAAGACGCGACAATATCGAACAAAGGGGAACGGAAAGCGCTCTCCCTTGGAGGGCGTCGGCAACCATCATGGGAGTCTCGCGTGGCTCGAACAGAGGCAATTTCCGGTCTCCGGACCGGCCGGTCCACATCGGAGGAAGACACCGCCCAGCCGGGATCCGGTCCACCGGGTTCGGCTACGGACAGTAGGTCCGGCCGGCGTTCGGGAGGGAAGCCGCTGTCCTGGTGGGCGCGCGCCCGCCGGGACAAGGTGCTGCTGCTGATGGCCCTGCCCGGGCTGGTGCTGCTGCTGGTGTTCCACTACCTGCCGCTGCTCGGGAACCTGATCGCGTTCCAGGAGTACCTGCCGTTCGTGCCGCTCGGCCGCAGCGCGTGGGTCGGGCTGGACAACTTCTCGGTCATCTTCAACGGTGATGCCGAGTTCCTCAACGCGCTGAAGAACACGCTGCTGATCACCATCGTCCAGGTGATCTTCGTGTTCCCGGCGCCGATCGCGCTCGCGCTGCTGCTCAACAGCCTGCTGTCGGAGCGGATCAAGCGGGTCGTGCAGTCGGTGCTGTACCTGCCGCACTTCCTGTCCTGGGTGATCGTGATCGCGATCTTCCAGCAGATCCTCGGCGGCAGCGGACTGATCAACAACTTCCTGCGCTCGCACGGGATGAACACCATCGACTTCCTCGGGAACCCGGACGGGTTCATCGCGCTGCTCACCAGCCAGGTGATCTGGAAGGACACCGGGTGGGGGACGATCCTGTTCCTGGCCGCGCTGACGCAGATCGATCCGGGGCTGTACGAGGCCGCGCGCGTCGACGGTGCCTCGCGGTGGCGCCAGCTGTGGCACGTCACGGTGCCCGGCATCCGCAGCCTGATCATCCTGCTGCTGATCCTGCGGCTCGGCGACTCGCTGACCGTCGGTTTCGAGCAGATCATCCTGCAGCAGAACCTGGTCGGCAGACCAGCCAGTGAAGTACTCGACACGTACGTCTACAACAACGGCGTACTAGCAGGCCAATGGGGAGTCTCAGCGGCCGTTGGGTTGGTCAAGGGTCTGTTCGGCGTCGCCCTGGTGATCGGCGCCAACAAGGTCGCACACATCTTCGGTGAGTCTGGGGTGTACCAGAAATGACGACGGATATGAGTGTGCAGAAAGGCATCGACGACGCTCCTGGGATGCCGTCGCGGGCGTTGAAGGGTGTCGTACTGCTGGTGTGTTGCGCGATCGTCATCATCCCGTTCATCGGGGTGATCTCGACCAGCATCGCGAGTCAGGAGCACGTCACGAACTCCGGTGGGTTCGTGCTCTGGCCGGACGCGTTCAACCTGGACGCGTACAAGTCCATCTTCAACGGTGGTGTGGTGCAGCGGGCGCTGGTGATCAGTGTCGTGATCGCCGCCGGCGGCACGCTGATCAGCCTGGCCGGGTCCACGATGCTGGCGTACGCGCTCAGCCGGTCCGGCTCGTTCGGGCAGCGGCCGATCCTGCTGATCGTGCTGTTCAGCCTGCTGTTCAGCCCGGGCCTGATCCCGAACTACCTGGTGGTGAAGGAGTTCGGGCTGCTCGACTCGTTGCTGGCGCTGATCCTGCCGACGGCGATCAGCGGCTTCAACGTGATCGTGCTGCGGTCGTTCTTCATGAGTATCCCGGACTCGGTCCTGGACTCGGCCCGGATCGACGGGGCCGGCGACTTCCGGATCTTCTGGTCGGTCGTGCTGCCGTTGTCCAAGGCGGTGCTCGCGGTCGTCGGGTTGTTCTACGCGGTCGGGTACTGGAACGCGTTCTTCAACGCGATGCTCTACATCAACGACACCGCGAAGTGGCCGTTGCAGCTGGTCCTGCGGACGTACGTCATCAACAACACCGAGCTGAGCAGTGGTGACCTCGGTGGTGCCGGGGCGGATCAGCTGCCGCCGCAGGAGTCGATTCAGATGGCGATCCTGGTCGTGTCGCTGGTACCGATCCTGATCGTCTATCCGTTCCTGCAGCGGCACTTCGCCAAGGGCATGATGACCGGCGCGGTGAAGGGGTAACGACATGACGATCAGCAGAAGAAGACTCCTCGGCGGATCGATCGCCGCGATGGCGACGGCCGGTGGTCTCAGCGGGTGCTCCACGGTGACCCGCTCCGACGACATCGCGGCGCTGAACAAGCCGGTCGCGTTGCCGACGTACAAGAGGTTCGAGGGACCGAAGCCGGACCTGCCGCGGAGCCATCCGTTGATGCCGGACTGCTTCTACAAGTTCCCGGCGGATCCGACGAAGGTGACCGACGGGCCACCGGGCAACGGCGTCGCCGTCACGGGCTCGGCGCCGACGTCGAACCCGATCCCGCCGACGGCGGACCGCAACCCGTACTGGCAGGAGCTGAACAAGCGGCTCGGCGCGCCGCTCGAGCTCAACATCACCTCGGCGGCCGACTACTCGAACAAGTTCGCCACCGCGGTCGCGGGTGACACGCTCGGCGATCTGTTCAACGTCGACGGTGGGTTCGCGTACCTGCCGCAGTTCCTCGAGGCCCGGGCGCAGGACCTGACGGAGTACCTGTCCGGCGACGCGATCCTCGACTACCCGTTCCTGGCGAACGCGCCGGCGGACTCGTGGCGGGGCTGTGTGTTCTCCGGCGGTATCCGGGCGGTGCCGATCCAGCGTGGCGTGATGTCGTCGAACACGCTGCTGGCCCGGCAGGACCTGCTCGATCAGCTCGGCGTCGAACTCGAGACGGCGAACGTCGACGAGCTGATGAAGGTGGCCGCGGCGGTCACCGACGGGAAGAAGAACCGGTGGGCGTTCGCCGTCCCGCCGGCGGCGGCGCTGAGCGCGATGCTCGGGCTGCCGAACGGCTGGGAGGTCCGCGACGGGCGCCTCGTCCACAGCCGGGAGGTCCCGGAGCACAAGCAGATGCTGTCGATCACCAAGCAGATGCAGGCGCAGGGCCTGATCCATCCGGACGGCATCGCGAAGGCCAACCAGAAGGTCTGGTTCACCCAGGGCTCCGCGGTCCTGACGCAGGACACGTACTCGTCGATCCAGAGCTTCTACCGGCGAGCGACGAACAAGGAGTTCAGCATCACGATCCCGGTGCCGCGCGGTCAGGACGGCAAGGTCGGGCGGGTGCTGCTCGGGTCGCCGAACAACTCGATCGCGGCGATCCGGCCGAGCTCGCCGGACCGGATCAAGACGTTGCTCGGGGTGCTGAACTGGTTCGCCGCGCCGTTCGGCACCGAGGAGTACCTGTTCCGCAAGTTCGGTCTGCCCGGCCGGCACTACACGCTGAACGGGACCGATCCGCAGCTGACGAAGGACGGCGGCAGCGAGGTGTGCCTGGGTGAGTTCCCGATCCAGTACCTCGCCGACGGTCCGTACCCGCTCTACTTCCCCGGTCACCCCGAGGCAGTGGACATGGCCCACAAGCACCTCAAGGAGGTTCTCCCGACCGCGATCCTGCCGCCGACGTACGGCCTGTACTCGTCGACGCAGTCCACCAAGGGCAAGATCCTCGACACCCGGATGGATGCCCTGACCAAGGACATCCAGCTCGGCCGCAAGGACATCAACTCCTGGGACGAGGCGGTGGCCGACTGGCGGAAGTCCGGTGGCGACGCCATCCGGGGCGAGCTGGAGCAGGCTCTGTCGGTCCAAGGCAGGAAGTGAAGTGACCGCGTGCACCGCCTCTCGGGGCGGTGCACGCGGTCAGCATTACTCGCAGTACTAGTTGCAGCGGAGGGTGTCGAGGTCAGGCGCGGCACCCATCGCCGCGTTGCCGGCGTCGTTGGGGTGCAGACCGTCCCCACCGTCGTACGCCGCCGCGAGGCGCGACGGGTCGGCGGGATCGCGGGTCGCCGCGTCGAAGTCGACCACACCGTCGAAGTCAGGGCTGGTGCGGATGAAGGTGTTGACCGCCTGGCGGATCGCCTCCTTCTCAGGCGTGTAGACGAACGAGCTGCCCATCGGCGTCAGTGTCCCGCCGACGATGCACCGCCCGGACGCATGCACCCGCTCGATCAGCTGGCGGTACCCCGCGAGCAGTTGCTCCGTGGTGGCGCCGGCGTAGATGTCGTTGATCCCTTCCAGCACGAGCACCGTCCGTACGCCGGGCTTCGTCAGCACGTCCTTGTCCAGCCGGGCCAGTGCGCTCGCGCCCGCGCTGCCGGCCTTCGCGACGCCGCCGAGGACACGGTTGCCCGAGATCCCCTCGTTGGAGATCGCCAGCCGGCGCGGCTCGGGCAGTTTCGCGTACCGGTCGGCGAGGACGTCCGGCCAGCGGCGGTTCGTGTCGATCGCCGTACCGACCGAGGACGTGATCGAGTCGCCGAGGGTGGCGACCGTCTCCACCTGTTGTGGTGCGTCGACGATCGCGGCGTTGACGAAGTACCAGGCCGAGGACTCGGTTTGGTACGCCGTACTCGTCTCGTCGTCGGCGTGATCGCCGGAAGTGGACTTGTAGCTGTGCTGCATGGAGCGGTTGTGGGCGGTGATGATGCCGGTGGTGCCGACGACGTGCAGGCTCACCGTCAGGCTCGTGGTGGCCGGGACGGTCCCGGGGAGTGGATCGCTGATCGCCATCGCGCCGGGCGGGATCGTCACCGTCGTACTGCCGCTGAACGTCAGCTGCCGGCTCGACCCCGCGACCACGCTCGCGCCGGAGTCCTGCCGGCCGACGTACACCGAGTCCGACACCAGCGGCTGGTCGCCGTTGGCGTTGGAGATCCGGATCCGCAGATCCTTCCCGCCGACGGAGGTCCGCACGACGTTCCGCACAGTCACGTCGTTCAGCGTCCCGCCGGCGATGTCGTCCGCCGCACCCCAGGTCGTCACCAGTCGCGACCCGGTCTCGGACGGTCCTGACGACGCCGCGGAGTCCACCAGACCGCCCGCGCCCACCGCCACCACCAACAAACTCGCGCCGACCCGGCGCCAAGAAGAAGTCATCATGCCCATCAAGTCACCCCCGAATAGCCATGCGTGCAATCGTTTGCACTCGATCACGCGACGAACGGCCCATTCCCCGAGCCGAACGGTCGATCGGCAGCTCGACAGGACGTGTACGCCCACTGCCGCCACTCCCACGCCTGACGCCCGTCCCGATCCCCGCGCAGTGGCCGTATACGTACTGTCGACCTGCCGGTAGTGCGACGATCGGCCCATGCTCCTCGTCCCCGCCGACCCCCTGAACCCGCGCCGCGTCGACCCGCACTTCGCCGCCCAGGCCGGCGCGGCGCGCGAGTACGGCGTTCCGGTCGCCCGGATCGACCACGACGCGTTGGCCGACCCGGCCGCCGCGGTCGCGGGCGTGCCGGCGTCGGACGATGCCGTGTACCGCGGTTGGATGATGACGGCAACGGAGTACGACGGATTCGCGGCCGCGCTCGCCGCGCGCGGGGTCGCGCTGCGAACGTCGGCGGCCGACTACCGCGCGGCGCACGAGCTGCCCGGTTGGTACGACACGCTGCGGGACTACGTGAAGTCGATGAAGCACTACTGGCACGAGGCCGCCTACGTTCCGGACGTCGCCGACGGCAGCGGAGTCGAGCGGGTCGCCCGGCGGTTCCGGGAGCTGCGGGAGGACGCGTTCGTCGGCGGATTCGTGCTGCGCCGGTTCGAGGAGTTCGAGGGGGCCGAGGCGCGGACCTGGTGGGTCGATGGGCGGTGCGCTGGTCACGCCGCACCCGGACACGCCGGACGAGCTGCCGGACGGACTCGAGATCGCTGAGCTGGAAGCGGTCGTGCGCGGTCTCGGGTTGCCGTTCGTGACGGTTGACGTGGTCAGGCGGGCCGACGGAGCCTGGCGGGTGGTCGAGCTCGGGGACGGCCAGGTGAGCGACTGGCCCGCGTCGCAGGACCCGGCGGACCTGCTGGATTGTCTGTTCGGGGACAATGGACCGCGATGACGCTGACTGAGGGACTTCCCGGGACCACTGAGCCTGACGACCTGTTCGACGCCTTCCAGAGGTGGGTGGGGGAGCAGGGGATCTCGCTGTACCCGGCTCAGGAAGAGGCGTTGATCGAGGTGATGACGGGGTCGAACGTGATCCTGTCGACGCCGACCGGGTCGGGCAAGAGCCTGGTGGCGACCGGCGCGCACTTCGCGGCGCTGGCGAACGGGCAGCGGACGTTCTACACCGCGCCGATCAAGGCGCTGGTCTCGGAGAAGTTCTTCGCGTTGTGTGACGTGTTCGGCGCCGACAAGGTCGGGATGCTGACCGGCGACGCCTCCGTCAACGCGAGCGCCCCGATCATCTGCTGTACGGCGGAAGTCCTCGCCAACGTCGCCCTGCGCGAAGGGGACGCCGCCGACGTCGGTCAGGTGGTGATGGACGAGTTCCACTTCTACTCCGAGCCGGACCGCGGCTGGGCCTGGCAGGTCCCGCTCCTGGAGCTCCCGAAGGCGCAGTTCATCCTGATGTCCGCGACCCTCGGCGACGTCGAGCGGTTCAAGATCGACCTGTCCCGCCGCACGGGCCGCCCGACCGCGATCGTCGCGTCCGGCGAACGCCCGGTCCCGCTGATCTACAAGTACGTCACCACCGCGCTGCACGAGACCCTCGAGGAACTGCTTACCACCCACCAGGCCCCGGTGTACGTCGTGCACTTCACCCAGGCCGCCGCGCTCGAGCGGGCCCAGGCGCTGATGAGCATCAACGTCTCCTCGAAGGAGGAGAAGGAGAAGATCAAAGAGCTGATCGGTCACTTCCGGTTCAGCAAGGGGTTCGGGCGCACACTGCAGCGGTTGGTGCTGCACGGGATCGGCGTCCACCACGCCGGCATGCTCCCGAAGTACCGGCGGCTCGTCGAACAGCTCGCGCAGGCCGGTCTGCTCAAGGTCATCTGCGGCACCGACACCCTCGGCGTCGGCATCAACGTCCCGATCCGCACCGTCGTCCTGACCGCGTTGAGCAAGTACGACGGACGCCGCCAGCGGATCCTGAAGGCTCGGGAGTTCCACCAGATCGCCGGTCGCGCGGGCCGCGCCGGGTACGACACGTCGGGCACCGTCGTCGTCCAGGCGCCGGACCACGTCGTCGAGAACGTGAAGGCCCTGGCCAAGGCCGGTGACGACCCGAAGAAGCAGCGCAAGGTGCAGCGGAAGAAGCCGCCGGAAGGGTTCGTCACCTGGGGCGAGGAGACCTTCGACCGCTTGGTCGCGGCCGAGCCCGAGGCGCTGCAGTCCCGGATGCGGGTCAGCCACGCGATGCTGCTCAACGTCATCGCCCGCGATGGCAACGCGTTCGAGAGCATGCGGCAGCTGCTCCGCGACAACCACGAGGACTCCCGGGCGCAGGTCCGGCTGATCCGCCGCGCGATCCAGATCTACCGCACGCTCGTCACCGCCGGCGTCGTCGAGCGGCTCGACGCACCGGACGAGAACGGCCGGATCCTGCGCCTGACGGTCGATCTGCAGAAGGACTTCAGCCTGAACCAGCCGCTGTCGACGTTCGCGCTGGCCGCGCTCGACCTGCTCGACCCGAACGACCCGGCGTACGCGCTGGACGTGGTCTCGATCATCGAGGCGACGCTGGAGGACCCGCGCGCGGTGCTCTGGGCGCAGGAGCACCACGCCAAGGGCGAGGCCGTGAACGCGATGAAGGCCGAGGGGATCGAGTACGAGGAGCGGATGGAGCTGCTCGAGGACGTCAGTTGGCCGAAGCCGCTCGAGGAGTTGCTGGAGGCAACCTTCGAGATGTACCGGCAGACGCACCCGTGGATCGCGGACGCCGGCCTGTCACCGAAGGCCGTCGTCCGGGACATGTTCGAGCGGGCGATGACGTTCGGCGAGTTCATCGGGTACTACGGCCTCGCGCGCTCCGAAGGCATCGTGCTGCGGTACCTCAGCGACGCGTACAAGGCGCTGCGGCAGACGGTCCCGCCGGACAAGGCGAACGAGGATCTCGAGGACCTGATCGAGTGGCTCGGTGAGGTCGTGCGGCAGACGGACTCCAGCCTGCTCGACGAGTGGGAGGAGCTCACCAACCCGGCCACCGAGGAGACCGTCGAGGTCGTGCCGGCAGGTCCGCGCCGGATCACCTTGAACACCAGGGCGTTCCGCGTCCTGGTCCGGAACGCGATGTTCCGCCGGGTCGAGCTGCTCGCGCTGCACCGCTGGGCCGAGCTCGGTCAGCTCGACGGCGAGTCCGGCTGGGACGCCGCCCGCTGGGCCGAGGCCGGTACGGCGTACTACGCCGAACACGACGTGGTCGGGACCGGTCCGGCCGCCCGTGGTCCCGCACTGTTCCTGGTCGAGGAGCACCCGGGCTACTGGGAGGTCCAGCAGATCATCGACGACCCCGAAGGCAACCACGACTGGCGCCTCACCGCCACGGTCGACCTCGACGCCTCCGACGAAGCCGCCGAACTGGTCCTCGAACTGGTCTCGTTCAAGCCGTTGTAGGCCACTCCACGTCGACCTCGGTCTCGGCCGCGTAGTCCACACCCGGTACGTCGAAGCCGTAGAGCCGGCGTACCTCGGCGAGGAACCAGGCCGCGTCCGCGACCTCGGCGATGTTGTCCTGGGTCGCCGACTCCCACTGGGTGCGGACGGCGGACTGGACGTCGTCCGTCAGCTCCCAGCGGTCGAGGCGGATCCGGCCCTCGTCGTCGAGGTCGAGCGGGGCCTCACCGGTGAGCTGGTCCCACAGCGCGATCGACTGCTCGACCGGGGTCTGCAGGCCGGTCACCTTGTGCAGCAGGCTGACGTAGAGCCCGATGCCGGGGATCGCGGACGACGCCTGGGTGACGGCGGCACCGTTGACCGAGGTCATCGCGGTCACGCCGTCCTTCGCGAGGTTCAGCGCGGTCTGCTCGAGATCCGCCTTGGCAGCGCCGATCGAGCCCTGGCGGTACAGCGGACCGGTCAGCTCCGAGCCGATGTAGGTCAGCGCGACCGTGTTGAAGCCGGGCTTGAGCAGGTCGCGTTCCTGCAGCGCGGTGATCCACCGGGCCCAGTCCTCGCCGCCCATCACCTTCACGGTCTGCGCGATCTCATCGTCGGTCGCGACATCGATCCCGACCTCCTGCAGCACCGGCGCACCGTCGTCGAACGCGAGGCTCTTCGTGGTGTGCGGGGCGCCGATCGCCTTCAACGCCGACTGGTACGTCGCGCCGTCGCGCGGGTCGACGCGGCGCGGCGCGGCGACGCTGTAGATCAGGTGGTCGATCCCGCCGAGCTGCTCGGCGATCAGATCGAGGACGTCGTCCTTCGTGGTGTCAGCGAACGCGTCGGCGTTCACGAACGTCCACGACCGCCCGAGCTCGGCGGCGAGCGCGGCGGTCTCCGCAGCGCGGTACCAGCCGGCGGTCGCCGTACGGCGGGCCGTCGCGGCCTTCTCGAACGAGATGCCGATGCCGTCGACGCCGTACCGGGCCAGGCCCGCGATCGTCGCGGCGAGGCCGTAGCCCGAGCTGGAGCCGACCACGAGCGCCGTGCGGCGTTCCGGCGTACGGGACTTGACCTGCTCGGCCATGTCGCGGACGACGCGGGCGCAGCCGGCCGGATGCGAGTCGAGGAACAGGAATCCACGGCCCAGGGGCTTGATCACACGCTGCGTCATCGTCAGTTCCAATACATCTCGGGGTCGTCAGCCTCGACGACGACGTCGGCACCGAGCCGCCGCAGGTTGCCGGCGAAGTCGGTGTAGCCGCGGTGCACGTGGTGTGCCGCGGACACCCGGGTCTCACCTTCGGCCGCGAGCCCGGCCAGCACCAGCGCGGCGCCCGCGCGAATGTCGGAGGCGACGACGGGTGCGCCGGACAGCCGCGGTACGCCGCGGACGACCGCGTGATGCCCGTCGGTCTGGATCTGCGCGCCCAGCCGGGTCAGCTCCTGCGCGAACGTGAACCGGCCCTCGAACAGGTTCTCGGTGACCATCGCCGCGCCGTCACTGAGCGCGTTCAGCGCGATCACGAAGGCCTGCAGGTCGGTGGCGAACCCGGGGTACGGCAGCGTCACGACGTCCACCGGCTTCGGCCGGTCGTGCATCCGGACCCGGAAACCGGGGTTCAGCACGGTGATCTCGGCGCCCGCCTTGTGCAGCTTGTCGAGCGGCAACTCCAGGTGCTCCGCGTGCCCGTTGACCACGGTGATGTCACCCTTGGTGATCGCGGCCGCGAACGCCCAGCTCCCGGATACGATCCGGTCCGGCACCACGACGTGGTCCACCGGGTTCAGCAGCCCGTCCACGCCGGTGATCTCGATCCGCGGCGAGCCGGCACCGTCGATGTGCGCGCCCATCTCGACCAGCATCTGCGCGATGTCCTGGATCTCCGGCTCGCGGGCGGCGTTCTCGATGATCGTCGTACCCTTCGCGAGCACCGCGGCCATCATCAGCGTCTCGGTCGCGCCGACGCTCGGGAAGTCCAGCCAGACCTCGGCGCCGTGCAGGCCCTGCGGGGCCTCGGCGATCACGAAGCCGTGCTCGATGTGCACCTTCGCGCCCATCGATTCCAGGCCGGCGACGTGCATGTTCAGCCCGCGGGAGCCGATGTTGTCGCCGCCCGGCAGTGCGACCTCCGCCTGGCCGCAGCGGGCCAGCAGCGGCCCGAGCACCGAGATCGACGCCCGCAGCTTGCGCACCAGGTCGTAGTCGCACTGGTGCTTGACCGTCCCCGGTACGGCGATCGTCGCGAGCTGATTGTCCGCGTCCACCTTCACCGAACACCCGAGGGTGTCGAGCAGTTGCGCCATGAACGTGACGTCCAGAATGCCCGGCACCTGCCGCAGCGTCGTCGTGCCTTCCGCCAACAGCGCAGCCGCCATCAGCTTGAGCACACTGTTCTTCGCCCCGGCCACCTCGACAGTGCCGTCGAGCCGTGCCTCACCCGCGATCCGAAACCGTTCCACCGGTCGACTGTAGCGTTTGACGCTCCCGGGGTTTGCGTAGAGTCCTGGCATGGCTGTGAACTTGACGCGGATCTACACCCGCACCGGTGACGCCGGCGAGACCCGCCTCGGCGACAACTCGACGACCTCGAAGACCGATCCGCGCCTGGCGGCGTACGGCGAGGTCGACGAGGCGAACTCCGCGATCGGGGTGGCCATCGCGGCCGGGCACCTGAACAGCGCGATCGTGGTGTTGCTCACCCGGATCCAGAACGACCTGTTCGACGTCGGCGCGGACCTGTGCAACCCGATCTCGCCGAACCCGGAGTACCCTCCGCTGCGCATCACGCAGGACTACATCGACCGGCTCGAGGGCTGGTGCGACGACTACAACGGGCGACTGACCAAGCTGCGGTCGTTCATTCTGCCGGGTGGCACCGAGGGCGCGGCGTACCTGAACGTCGCCCGCGCGGTCGTCCGGCGCGCCGAGCGGGCGGGGTGGGCCGCGGTCGAAGCGCACGGCCCGTCGGTCAACCTGCTCTCGATCACGTACCTGAACCGCCTGTCCGACCTGCTGTTCATCCTCGGCCGGGTCGCGAACCTGTCGTCCGGTGGCGACGTCCTCTGGGTCCCCGGCGGCGAGCGCGACTAACCGATCTCCCAACTGAAGGGCATGCGGAGCACACCGGCCGGCGGCAGCCCGAGTGCGGTGTAGAGACCGGTGGTCAGGCCGTCAAGCGTCAACGGTGCCGCGCTGACCGCCAGATCATCGGTCGTCGTGGGGGCGCGCAGCTGACTGAGCAGGTTCCGGTGCGGGACCGAGGTCACACCGATCTCCTCGCGGTCCAGACCGGCCCGGGTGCAGGCGAGCATCAGCGCGTGCTGGAAGCCGCCGAGCTCGTCGACGAGTTTGTGACTGTGCGCGTCGGCACCGGTCCAGACCCGTCCGCGGGCCAGCGACTCCAGGCGGTCCTCGGCCAGTCCACGGTCCTGCGCGGCCTTCGCGACGAAGTCCTTGTAGATGCGGTCGAGGGTCTCCTCCAGCCGCGCCCACTGCTCGTCGGTGAACTCCTCCTGCGCCGAGTACATCTGCGCGTTCGTGCCCTCGGACACGGTCTCGCGCGAGATCCCGATCCGCCCGAGCGCATCGCGGACGACGCCCTTACCGGTCAGCACGCCGATGGAGCCGGTGATCGTGCCGGGCTGCGCGACGATCACGTCGGCCGGCATCGCGACGAAGTACCCGCCGGACGCCGCCACGCCGCCCATCGACGCGATCACCGGTCGTCCGGTGGACCGGAGCCTCAGTACTTCGTTGCGGATCGCGTCCGAGGCGACGTACGAGCCGCCCGGGCTGTCGACCCGCAGTACGACGGCTTTGACGTGCTCGTTCGCGGCGACGGCCCGGAGCGCCGCGCCAACCGTGTCCGAACCGGAGCTGGGGCCACCCATCGGGCTGTTGGAGTTGCGCCCGACCGAGATACCGCCGGTCACCCTGACGACCGCGACCAGCGGTTTCTGCGGCCAAGGGAGGGTCTTGCGGAGTTCGTCGATGGTGCGCGGGCCACGCCGGATGTAGCGCTCGGCGAGCAGCCTGTCGTCGTACTGCAGCTGCTTCTCGAGCTCGTCGTACACATCCGACCGGTAGCCGAGTCGATCGACCAGTCCGGCGTCGAGACCGTCCTGCGCCGGCAGAGGAGCGGTGTTGACGAGCTCCCGGACCCGCGCGGTGTCCAGACGCCGCCGTACGGCAATGCCCTCGACGATCTGCTCGTACGCCGACTCCGCTAGCCGCGACGTCATCTCGCGCGCCGGCCCGGTCATCTCCTTCTCGGTGAAGGTGTCCGCAGCAGTCTTGTACTCACGCCGCTTGCCGAACTGCGGGATCACGCCGGCCTTGTCGAGCGCACCGCGGACGAAGACGGCCTGCACGGACACACCCGTGATGGCGAGGTCACCGGACGGCTGCACCCAGATCTCGTCGAACGCCGTGGCCAGGTAGTAGGGCACCGTGCCTTGACCGGTCTCGCCGAACGACTCGGTCCACGCGACGGCCGGTTTGCCCGACGTACGGAAGTCGGTCACCGCCTCGCGCAGCTCCTGCACCTGCGCGAGTGACAGCCGGTGCCCGCCGAGGTGGGCGACCACGCCGACCACCGCGTCGTCCCGCCCGGCTTTCCGGAGTGCGCCCACCAGCTCCCGCAGGGTCGGCAGGTGCCGCGCACGGAACGCGGCGACCGGCGAAGCGGGCGGCGTCTCGAGTACGCCACGGGTCAGATCGAGCTCGAGCAGTGTCCCCATACCCCGACCCTAGACCGTGCCTGCAAGCTCGTCCGGTAGTTCGGATCGGTAGTTCGTTTCAGGAGTGGTTCGGATCAGGAGTGGTCGAGCAGGCCGCGCGCGGCGGCCTCGTCGCGCGGCCAGACGTAGATCGTCCAGCCGTCCTTGGTCCGTGCCGCGGTCGCCTTGATCCCGAAGTTCTTCAGCTTCGACACCAGCACCCGGGCCTCGTTGTAGTTCTGCACCGTACGGATGTCGGTGAGCAGGCCGAACGCGTCCCGCTCGGCCGGTTTGGTGTCGACGCGGCGGACGAGCGAGCCGCCCTTCGCCTTCGAGAACGCCCACTTGCACAGCAGCACCATCACACCGGCGAGGGCGACGGCCACCACCGGGAACAGGAAGTACTGCTCGGCGTACACAGGCTCCATTGTCTCGCGAAACAAAAGATCCGTGAGGTCTTGGCAACCTTCTGTGTCTCCAGGGAGTCTTTACGGACACAGAACGCTGCCACGCGGCCGATGTCTCGGGGGCCGCCGGAAGAGCGGAGGGCACGGACATGCTCGCACCGACCCACACCCAGCCCGACAACCCTGGCGACCCTGGAAACGTGGTTCACCTGAGCGGCATCCTCGACGTGCGCTCGGTGGGCGACGTCCGCCAAACGCTCAACCAACTGATCGACACCTCCGTCGGCGACGTGATCGTCGACCTCGAGGAACTCGACGCCGTCGACGCAACCGGCCTCGGCCTCCTGGTCGCGACCCACCGCCGGACCCAACTGCTCGGCCGCCAGCTGGTCCTCTGGCACCCGCTACCGGCAGTCGTCCGGATCCTCGCGGTCACCCGCCTGCACCGAGTCCTCCACGTCGAACGCACCCCGCTACCGATCAGCGCGTAGCCGCGGATCCCCAGGCCATCACAATCGCCGGTCCGCCGGCGGCTCCCGTCTGCGCGCCCGCGGCCGGGCCGATTGTGATGGCCTGGAGATCCGTGCCGCGTGTGATCCACACCCCTGGTGACGCCGGTCACGAGGTGCGGACTCACAAGGGCACAGAGTCCTACTCTCGGGTACATGGCGACCCCCGAGAAGGACCGGCCGTGGGTGATGCGAACGTACGCGGGCCACTCGTCCGCGGCGGAGTCCAACGCGTTGTTCCGCCGGAACCTGGCCAAGGGCCAGACCGGTCTGTCGGTGGCGTTCGACCTGCCGACTCAGACCGGGTACGACGCGGACCATCCGCTGGCGAAGGGTGAGGTCGGGAAGGTCGGCGTACCGATCGCGCATCTGGGCGACGTACGGGCGTTGTTCGACCAGATCCCGCTGGCGCAGATGAACACGTCGATGACGATCAACGCGACCGCGATGTGGCTGCTCGCGCTGTATCAGGTCGCGGCGCAGGAGCAGGGCGCGCTGCCCGATGAGCTGACCGGGACCACGCAGAACGACATCGTCAAGGAGTACCTGTCGCGCGGGACGTACGCGTTCCCGCCGGACGCGTCGCTGCGGCTAACGACGGACGTGATCGCGTACACGGTCGCCAACGTGCCGAAGTGGAACCCGATCAACATCTGCAGCTACCACCTGCAGGAGGCGGGCGCGACACCAGTGCAGGAGCTCGCGTTCGCGCTCTCGACCGCGATCGCCGTCCTGGACCGGGTGCGCGAGGGTGGGCAGGTGCCGCCGGAGCGGTTCGGGGACGTCGTGCAGCGGATCTCCTTCTTCGTGAACGCAGGTGTGCGCTTCATCGAGGAAACGTGCAAGATGCGCGCGTTCGTGCGGCTCTGGGACGAGCTGACGGCGCAGCGGTACGGCGTGACCGATCCGAAGGCGCGGCGGCTGCGGTACGGCGTACAGGTGAACTCGCTCGGGTTGACCGAGGCGCAGCCGGAGAACAACGTGCAGCGCATCGTGCTCGAGATGCTCGGCGTCACGCTGTCGAAGAGCGCCCGGGCGCGCGCGGTGCAGTTGCCGGCCTGGAACGAGGCGCTCGGCCTGCCGCGGCCGTGGGACCAGCAGTGGTCGCTGCGAATGCAGCAGGTGCTGGCGTACGAGTCCGACCTGCTCGAGTACGACGACATCTTCGACGGGTCGCACGTGATCGAGGCGAAGGTGTCCGAGTTGGTCGAGGGCGCCCGCGAGGAGATCGACCGGGTCCAGGCGATGGGTGGTGCTGTCGCCGCGGTCGAGAGCGGGTACCTCAAGCATGCGTTGGTAGCGTCGCACGCCGAGCGCCGGCAGCGGATCGAGTCCGGCGAGCAGGTCGTCGTTGGGGTCAACCGCTTCGAGAACTCCGAGCCGTCGCCGCTGACCGCGGACCTCGACACCGCGATCCAGACCGTGGATCCGGCCGCCGAAGCAGCGGCACTGGAATCGTTGACGAAGTGGCGGGCCGAGCGCGACGCCGACGCGGTCGAGTCCGCGCTGTCCAAACTGCGCGCCGCGGCCAAGACGACCGGCAACCTGATGCCGGTCACACTCGAGTGCGCTCGGGCCGGCGTCACCACGGGGGAGTGGGCGGGTGTCCTCCGGGAGATGTACGGCGAGTACCGCGCCCCCACCGGTGTCTCGGGCTCGGTCGGGGTCTCGGCCGCCGGTGCGGAGATCGCCGCCGTCCGCGACAAGGTCACCGCGACCTCGAGCGAGCTGGGCGGCCGCCTCCGCCTCCTGGTCGGGAAGCCCGGTCTCGACGGTCACTCCAACGGTGCGGAACAGGTCGCGGTCCGCGCCCGCGATGTCGGCTTCGAAGTCATCTACCAGGGCATCCGGCTGACTCCGGAGCAGATCGTCGCGGCGGCGGTCGCCGAGGACGTGCACTGCGTCGGCCTCTCGATCCTGTCCGGTTCGCACATGGAACTCGTCCCGCAGGTGGTCGAAGGACTGCGCGAGGCCGGTCTCGAAGACGTGCCCGTGGTGGTCGGCGGCATCGTTCCCGACGCCGACGCCCGATCGCTGCAGGCGGCCGGTGTAGCCGCCGTCTACACGCCGAAGGACTACGACCTGACCGGCATGATGGGCGATGTGGTGGACGTGATCCGGAAGGCCAACAAGCTGTAGTTCAACCACGGCCTGCGTGGTAGAAGAAGTACATGACCGCGAACTCGTCCCAGCCGACTCGCAGGCTCTCCAACGGAACCGCCATCCCGGTGCTCGGGCTCGGGGTCTGGCAGGTCGACGACGGGCAGGAGTGTGAGCGCGCCGTCGCGTGGGCGCTGGAGGCCGGGTACCGGCTGATCGACACGGCGCAGGCCTACCGCAACGAGGCCAGCGTCGGGAAGGCGATCCGTGAGAGCGGTATCCCGCGGGAGGACATCTTCCTCACCACGAAGTTCTACCCGGGTGGGAAAGACGCTCGCGTCGAAGCCGAGAAGAGCCTCCAGCGCCTCGGGACCGACTACCTCGACCTCTACCTGATCCACTGGCCGCAAGGTGGCCCGACCTGGGCCTGGCCGGGGATGGAGGCCGCGGCGGACGCGGGTCTCACCAAAGGCATCGGCATCTCCAACTTCAGCGCGGCCGAGACCGCCGAGCTGGCGAAGGTCGCCCGGATCCAGCCCGCGGTGAACCAGGTCCTGTTCAGCCCGTTCGACTACCGCAAGGCGCTGCTCGAAGCCTCCGAAGCGGCGAACGTGGTCGTCCAGGCCTACAGCCCGCTCGGCACCGGCCGGCACCTCGACGACCCGGCCGTCACCCGCGTGGCCGAGGCGGTCGGACGCACTTCCGCGCAGGTCCTGATCCGGTGGGCGATCCAGAAGGGTCTGTCCGTGATCCCGAAGTCGACCCACCAGAACCGGATCGACGAGAACTTCGACGTCTTCGGCTTCGAACTGGACGACGCCGCAGTGGCCGCTCTCGACGCCCTCGACACGACGAACCAGACCGCGGACGCACTGTCCCGCAACGGCAAGTGGTGGTCCTGACAGCAAACCGGTGACACGCGAAGGGGGCGTCCATGGTCCAGGAGGTACTGCGGCAACCGGCGAAAGCCGCGCTCTTCCTGGTCGTCGACGTCCGTCCCGGATCCGAGGACACCGCCCGTGACCTGCTCGCGGACTTCGCCGGGCTGACCCGCTCGGTCGGCTTCCGCGCGCCGGACGACGACCTCACCGGCATCGTCGGGATCGGCGCCGCGATGTGGCGCCGGCTCTACCGGCTCCCCGTCCCGCGTGAGCTGCACCCTTTCCGGTCCGTGTCCGGCGCGAAGCACACCGCCCCGGCAACCCACGGCGATCTGCTGTTCCACCTGCGGGCCCGCCGGCTCGACCTGTGCTTCGAGCTCGCCCGGCACGTGATGGCCCGGCTCGCCGGCCATGTCACGGTCCTCGACGAGGTCCAGGGCTTCAAGTACTTCGACGAGCGCGATCTGCTCGGCTTCGTCGACGGCACCGAGAACCCGACCGGTCCGGAGGCGGTCGCCGCCATCACGGTCGGCGACGAGGATCCGGCGTACGCCGGGGGCAGTTATGTGATCGTCCAGAAGTACCTGCACGATCTCGACGCCTGGCACGCGCTCCCGATCGCCGAGCAGGAACGGGTGATCGGCCGCTCGAAGATCAGCGACATCGAGTTGCCGGACGCGGAGAAACCGGCGAACTCGCACGTCGCGGCGAACACGATCGTCGACCCGGACGGGACCGAACGGCAGATCGTCCGCGAGAACATGGCCTTCGGCTCGCCGGGCGCCGCCGAGTTCGGCACCTACTTCATCGGGTACGCCGCGACGCCCGACGTGATCGAACGGATGCTGCAGCGGATGTTCGTCGGCGAACCACCCGGGAACCACGACCGGATCCTCGACTTCTCGACCGCGGTCACCGGCAGCCTGTTCTTCGTACCCACCGCGGCATTCCTCGAGAACCCACCACCCACAACCACCGTGACGAGAGTGCCCGGCAACACGGATGGATCCCTGGGCATCGGCAGCCTGAGAAGGAGTCGGACATGACGAACAACCTGCACCGCGAGCTGGCCCCGGTCTCGGATGCCGCGTGGGGCGAGATCGAGGAAGAGGCTCGGCGTACCTTCACCCGGGACATCGCCGGCCGGCGGGTGGTCGACCTGGTCGGCCCGGCCGGACCGGGACTGTCCTCGGTCGGCACCGGGCACGTCGAGCCGGTCGACGCGCCCGGCGACGGCGTCACAGCGCTCCGGCGGCTGGCGCAGCCGATCATCGAGCTGCGGGTGCCGTTCACGGTGACCCGGCAGGCCGTCGACGACGTGGAGCGAGGCGCGAAGGACTCGGACTGGCAGCCGGTCAAGGACGCCGCGAAGCAGATCGCGTACGCCGAGGACCACCTGGTCTTCCACGGCTCCGATGCCACCGGGATCCTCGGTCTCGCTCCGAGCACTTCGAACCCCGTGCTCGGGCTACCGTCCGAGGCCCGCGAGTACCCGAATGTTGTTGCCCAGGCGCTGAGCGCGCTGCGACTAGCCGGCGTCGCCGGACCGTACAGCCTGCTGCTGTCCGCCGACGCGTACACGGCGGTCGCGGAGACCACGGACCACGGCTACCCGATCCGCGACCACCTCGCCCGGCTGATCGGTGACGGCGAGATCATCTGGGCGCCGGCGCTCGAGGGGGCGCTGCTCGTGTCCACGCGGGGCGGGGACTACGAGCTGCACCTCGGCCAGGACCTCTCGATCGGGTACCTGTCGCACGACGCCGAGAACGTCGGGCTGTACCTCCAGGAGTCCCTGACCTTCCTCGCGCTGACGTCGGAGTCCAGCGTCGTACTGCGCGCCTGATCCTCAGCTCGGTCCGTAGTTCCAGAAGTAGCCCTGGCGGCAGGTCTTCGGGTCCGGATGCGGGTTGTCGCTCATCCAGACGCTGAGCTTGCCCTTGGGGTTCAGGTAGCACGAGTTGCTGAGTGCGCGGACCTCGCCGTTGGTCTTCGGGCTGGTGTACACGAGCTTGCCCGCGGCGTCGTACCCGCGGACGACGTACACCCGCCGTACCGCGTCGGTCTGCGGACCACGGACCCGGACGTACGGCGTCGCGGTGTAGAAGTAGCCGTTGCGAAGTACCGCCTCGACCGGCTTCTGGTCGCCGACGGTCACGGTGATCCGTTTGATGTGTGCGGCGTAGGCGCCGCCGCCGATCATCCGGGGCTCGACCGCGCGGTACAGGTCCTGGTCCGCACCCTGGCGGAGGGTCTGCTGTACGACGTCGTTGGCATCCAGACCGCAGGTCGTCCACAGCCCGAGCGCCTTGATGACGACCCACGTCGACGTGTAGGCATCCGTCGGTGCATTGGTGAACCGGAATCCGTCGAGCACCTGGTAGCGCGGCGACTCGTTGGTCCGGAGCGGCAGCTTGGTGCGGTCGTAGCAGATCTTCGCCAGCTGGGTCTTCTCCGCCTCGCTCAACGGTGTGACGGCGGTCTGCTGAGCTGCTTCGCTGACACCCGCCGTCGGCGGCTCGGCCCGGTGCCGCAGTGCGGGTACGCCGATCGCGAGGCCGGCCGTCACGGCCAGCACCGCCGCTGCGGCGAGCAGCGGGACCAGCCGGTGGCGCGGCGCGTTGGTGGGCTGGTGGGTGGACTCGTGGGCGACGATCGCGGTGAGCTCGGCGCGCTGCCGGGCGCGGGTCTCCGGACGGAGCTCGGGAGGAGAGGTGATCATGCGGGCGACTCCACACTGGTCAGAAGGTTCAGTTCGCGCAGATGCTTGCGGGCCCGGGACAACCGGGACTTGACGGTGCCGAGCGGTACGTCGAGCGCGACGGCGGCCGCCTGCTGATCGAGGCCGGCCCAGATACACAGCTCGACGATCTGGCGTTCGTGCTTCGGCAGGTGCTGCAGCGACGCCTGGGCCTGCTGGATCCGCCGGTCGTCGTCGAGCCGGCCCGCGACGTCGTCGGCGTGGTCGCGGACGGTGTCGACCAGGACGTGCGCGGCCGCGATCGCCCGGCGGTACCGCAGCTTGGCGCGCCACTCGTTGCGGACGGTGTAGTCGGCGGTCCGCAGCAGCCACGGGAGCGCCGAGTTCCGGTCGAGGACGACGTCGGCGCGCCGTCGCCAGGCGTGCAGGAACACCGTCGAGGTGAGGTCCTCGGCATCGCTCCACGACCCGGTGCGCCGGTACAGGAACGCGTAGATCGCCTGGGCGTGCCGGTCGTACAACTGGCCGAACGCCTCGGAGTCGCCCTCGGTGGCACGGTCCCAGAGGTTCCGGTCGGTCATAACTACGGTCAGGCCTTCGTCCACGGCCGGGGGGCCGCTCACGAACGTCTTCCCGGTCTGATGTCGCGCATCCACGCTCCGATCTCGATCCGCTGTGCACTCCTCTCGTGTCGGGCGCCGCGCTTAGGTTCCCACTTTTTGAGCACCACATCCTGGGAGCCGGGTTTGTGGGGCGGCAGGACATGGCCGCGGTCGTCGGGAGGGTGCGATGGTCGATCGAAAGACTCCCGCCCCGGAGGTGTTGTGTGATGAAGCCCCGTCCTTTGTTCAAGCTCCGTCCTGTGTTGTCGATCCTGGTCCTGCTGGCCGGTCTGCTGGTCGCCGCGGCCCAACCGGCCGCCGCCGCGAGTCTCGAGGAAGTCACCGGCTTCGGCTCGAATCCCGGCAATCTGCGGATGTTCCGTTACGTGCCACCCGGGCTAGGCACCGGCCGACCCGTCGTGGTCGCGCTGCACGGCTGCACCCAGTCGGCGACGGCGTACGACGACGAGCCCGGTTGGGTCGCGATGGCGCAGCGGGCCGGGTTCGCGCTGCTCCTGCCGCAGCAGCAGTCGGCGAACAACTCGAGTCAGTGCTTCAACTGGTTCGAGGCGGGCGACACCGCGCGCGGAGCGGGTGAAGCGCTGTCGATCAAGCAGATGGTGGACCGTACGGTGAGCGATCTCGGCTCGGATGCCGGACGGGTGTTCGTCACCGGTCTCTCGGCAGGTGGCGCGATGACGGCCGTGATGCTGGCGACGTACCCGGACACGTTCGCCGGTGGTGCGATCGTCGCCGGGCTGCCGTACCGCTGCGCGACCTCGCTCGTCCAGGCGTTCAGCTGCCAGAACCCGGGTGTCGACCTCTCCCCGCAGCAGTGGGGCGACAAGGTCCGCGCGGCCGCCTCGGGGACGCACCGGCCGAAGGTCTCACTGTGGCACGGCACCGCCGACTACACCGTTGCCTACCGCAACCTCAACGAGCTGATGGAGCAGTGGACGAACGTCGACGGCGCCGACCAGACCGCCGACGCCACCGAGACCGTCAACGGCGCCACCCACAAGTTGTACGCCGACAGCTCGGGGACGACGGTCGTGGAGACCTGGTCGATTCCGGGGATGGGCCACGGTCAGCCCATCGATCCCGGAACCGGCCCCGATCAGTGCGGCACGGTCGCGCCGTACATCCTCGATGTCAACGTCTGCGCGGCCGCACACATCACCAAGTTCTGGGGACTGTCCTGAGTCAGCGGTCGCCGCTGTAGCGGAGCAGCGGTGGTGTCCAGATGCCCAGAGCCACGACCATGGTGACCAGGAGCAGCGCGCTGACGAACGTGGTGATGTCGACGCCGTAGTGCTGGGCGAACGCACCCAGTGCTAGGGACGCGACCGGCATGATGCCGATGGCAAGCTCCTGCACGCCGAGCGCGCGGCCGTGCAGGGACTCGTCCGTGGTCATCAGCAGCAGCGTGGTCTGGAGTACGCCGAAGGCCGCGCTCATCACGCCGATCGCGGTCATCACCAAGAACGACACCACGACCGAGTGCGACAGTGCGAACAGCGACCACAGCGAGCCCCAGATCGCCGTACCGACGACGAACATGCCGCCCTTGAAGCGGAAGTCGCCGAGCCACGCGATCACCAGGGACCCGGTCAGGCCGCCGACGCCGGCGCAGGTCAGCAACCAGCCGAGACCGGCCGCGTCGAGCCCGAGCGACTCCTGCGCGAACACCGGCATGAACGACTGTGCGACCGGCCAGAGCAGGGTGTTGGCGGCCAGGGTCACCAGCAGGACCGTGGATGCCAGCCGGTTCGCCGCGATCTCGCGGAGACCGCTGGTGACCATCCGGATCGCCGATCCGGTGTGCGCGCTGACGACGCGGCCGTACTCGCGCAACGGCAGCAGCAGGACGAGCGAAATGGCATACCAAAACGTCGACACCCACAACGCGGCCGGTGCGCCGAGCCCGTTGATCATCAGCCCGCCGATCGCCGGCCCGACGACCTGCGTCATGTTCAGCGCCATCGAGTTCAGCGCGTTGGCGTTGCTGAGGTTCTGCCGCCCGACCAGGTCGAGCACCAGCGACGCGCGGGCCGGTTGGGACGGCGACTGCGCCAGCCCGATCGCCAGCCCACCGACGACCAGCACCCAGTACGACGCCTTGCCGAGCGACGTGAGCGTGGCGACGGTGGTGACGGCCACCAGCGCCCACGAGGCCGCGATCATCAGCAGCCGCACCCGGTTGTGCCGGTCCGCGATGGCGCCCGCGAACGGACCGAGCAGCAGCGGCGCCAGCCGGACCGCGGTGTACACGGCGACCAGGAACTCCGAGTGCGTGGTCTCGTAGGCGAGCCACCCGAGGACGAGCGTCTGCGTCCACACTCCGCCGAAGAAGAACAGGTTCGAGAACCAGAACAGCCGGAATGCCCGGTTGTCCCGCAGTGAGCCCAGTGTCCGGTCGACGAAGCTGGCAGTCGGCGTACTCACACCTGGAGTTCGCCGTCGCGCACGACGACCTGTCCGGCGGCGATCACCAGTTCCCGGCGCGGCGCGCGCACCAGCACGTCCGGCACGTTCTCGGCGTCGAGCAGCACGATGTCGGCGCGCGCTCCCGGCGTCAGGCCGTAGTTCTCCCGGTGCACGAACGACGCGGCGTGCGTCGTCGCGAGCTCGATCGCGTACGTGAGGTCCTCGTCGGCGCGCAGTCCGTGCAGCCGCGCGAACCCGCGCGCGACCTGCAGCAGGTCGCCGTCGCCGTACGGCGACCACAGGTCGCGGATGCCGTCGGTGCCGAGCCCGATCGCGACGCCGGCCGTCCGCATCTCCCGCCACGGCAGGGGAGCGGAGTTGACCGGGGCAACGGTCGTCCACGAGATCCCGGCCGCGCCGAGCTGGTTTACCATTTCGGCCCGCCGGGCCGGCGGCAGCTCACCGAGGGCGAAGCCGTGCGACACGTTCACCTTCCCCTGCAGGCCGGCCTGCAGCGTGCGCTCGGCGATCAGCTCGTACTGGAACGCGCCGAGGTCGCCGCGGTCGTGCAGGTGGATGTCGATCCCGACCCAGCGCCGGGCCGCGATCTCGAACAGCGCGTCCAGCTGACCGACCGGGTCGCGGTCGATCGAGGCCGGGTCGAGCCCGCCGATGCTCGTCGCGCCCTCGGCCGCGGCCTGGTCGAGCAGCTCGAGTACGCCGGGACGCCGCAGTACGCCGTCCTGCGGGAACGCCACGATCTCGATGTCGACCGCGCCGTTGAGAGCTGCGGCCGCCTCGTGCACGTTGGCGATCCCGCGCAGGCCGACGCCGAGGTCGACGTCGACGTGGGTGCGGGTGGCCGTCGTACCGTGCCGGAGGAACTCGCGGAGGACAGCCTCCGTGCTGGCCACGCTGGGGATGCCGTACTTGTCGCGCTCGGCGCGCTCGTGGGCGATCCGGCCCTGCGTCGTCGCCTCACCGCCGTACGAGACCCAGGGCCGGCCCCACCAGCTCTTGTCGACGTGCGCGTGTGCGTTGACGAAGCCGGGGAGGGCGAGCAGGCCACGACCGTCGATCCGCTGCTGATCCGACGTCCCTGCACCGGAACCACCCGCTGAGGTGGTCGGAGTGATGTCGGAGATGGCGCCGTCGACGATCGTGATGTCGACCGCGGCACCGCCCCACGGGCGCACGTCAGCAAGGAGGAAGGAGGAGGTCATGTCCACAATGGTATACCAAATTTCAGGCGCCCCGACCCGTGTGGAAAGCGCTGGTATACCGGTCAGTCCATCCCGCGGCTGTCCCGGAACAGGGCCTGCGACTGGGCCAGATGTTCGCCGGCGAGCCGCTCGGCCTGCTCGATGTCCCGGTTGGCGATCGCGGTGAACAGTTCGAGGTGCTGGCCGCCCACCGCGAGCAGGTCGTCGTGCTGGGTCAGCAGCCAGCGCATCCGGCTGCGGAGTGGCCGCTCGATCTCGATCAGCAGTTCGTTGGAGGCGAGTTCGGTGACGAGCTCGTGGAAGTCGGCGGCCTTCCGCCGGGCGACCACAGCCTCGCCGGCCCGCGCCGCCACGAGCTGTTCGTCCAGGATCGCCCGCAACCGGTCGAGCCCTTCGCGGGTACGGCGCTCCGCGGCCAGCCGGAACGTCAGCGGTTCGAACGCGGTCCGCACCTCGGTGAGGTCCGCGATGTCGGAGTCGGTGAACCTGCGCACCACCGCCCACGACCGCGGCCGTAGCGTCACCAGCCCTTCGCTCACCAGCGCCTTCAGCGCCTCGCGGACCGGCACCCGGCTGACGTCCAGTGCGGCTGCCAGCTCCCGCTCGACCAGGCGTTCGCCGGGCGGCCGGACCCCGTCCAGGATCTCGTCCCGCAGCCGCCGCGTGACCCGCTCGGTCTCGGACTCTCGACTCTCGTGCATCGACCTCTCCAGCGTTTGGTATACCAATTCAAGCACGCCGTCCGCTGGCGCAGACGCCCCGAGGGCTGGTCAGCCTTCGCGTCGAGGCCCGGGTCCGCTCCTTGCACCGAGGGCTGGTCGGTGCGGATCCGCTCAGCCGGCCTTCGCCTGGATCAGGTCGTCGACGGCCTTCGGGATCGTGGTCTCGAAGTCGAGGAGCTTCGCCCACGTCAGTGTGACAGTGATGACCACCATCTCGTCGTACAGGCCCCGGACGCCGGCCAGCCAGCCGGCGTACTGCTCCTCGTCGGCCATCACCTTGCGGCCGGCCACCAGGTAGCCCTCGGGGATGCCGTCGAACAGGCTGACCTCGGCGGTGCCGCGGAGCAGCAGGACCTTCGGCGGGAAGGCGCCGGTGTCGATGGTCAGCGCGACCTTCGGATTCTTCCGGAGTGCGGCGACCTTGGCGGACTTCGGGAGGGTCGCCATCGCGAGCTTGCCGCCCTCCATCCAGAACCCGATCGGGATCACCCGCGGGTCGCCGTCGAGGCCGTCGTAGGCGAAGCGGGCCGGCTCGGGGCCGTTCAGGAGCTGCTGGGCGTACGGCTTGGCGAGGATCTCGGCGATCTGCTGCTGGTTCATCGTGGTATCCCATCTGCGCGGTCTGTTCTCAGTGGTCTGTTCTCATCAGGGGGACGGAGCCGCGCCACGGTTCTCGACATCGATAGGTTGAGGAATCGTGGAAAGTTTTGAACTCGGTCGCGGGCAGGTCCAGGTCGCCGACGACGGCGCGGTCGCGCAGGTGCTGCACCCCGACGGCCGCCGGGTGCTCCTCGACGACGGCGTGGTGCACGACACCCTGCACGCCTGGGGCAAGGGCTTCGTGATCACCGACCAGGGCGCGTACCGCTTCGACAACCCGGCGTTCACCCGCTGGCGCAGCACCGGCATCGACTTGATGTACCGCTTCGGTGACCTGGAACTCCGCGTCGGCCGCCGCTTCGGCGAGCAGTGGACCGAGACCTACGAGCTCCGCAACACCGGATCCGAGCCCGTCGAGATCGGTTCCCTCGCGATCAGTACGCCGTACCGCGATGTGTACACGTCGAGTCGGGAGAGTCTCACCGGCTCCGTGCACGCGCACGTCTGGACCGGCGGCGCGGACGCCTGGGTCTGGGCGGTGCCGATGGACGGCAGCGGACCCGGCCTCGGTCTGCAGGTCAAGGAGGGCGAGCTCTGGGCGTACTCGGTCGAGTCCCGCGAGCCCGGCACGAGCAGCAACATCCGCGGGCACATCTACCTGCACGTCACCGACCACGCCCGCGCACCACACGCGATGGGCGGCCAACCCGCCATCACGCTCGCGCCCGGAGCGTCGTACCGCTGGACCTGGCAACTCGCCTGGTACGACGACCTATCGGCCTTCCACGCCGACCGCCAACCGCTGATCGACGCCACCCGCCTGGCCGCCGAGGTGGGGGAGTCCCTCGAGCTCACCGGCACCGACCCCCGCGAGCTCACCAGCGACGAGCCCGGCATCCAGTACGTCGAGGCGACGGACGGCACGCGGACCGCCCGGATCTCGGTGCTGTTCCACGAGCCGCTCCGGGTGATCGCCGAGCGCCGCGTTCGGTTCGTCCTCGATCACCAGCGCCGGCCCGAGCTCGCCGACAGCCGCAAGTACGCGTTCGTGCCGTACGACAACGACAGCGGCCTGACCGTCCTCTCCAGCGCCTGGCGCGACTGGTCCGATGCGAGGGAACGAATCGGCATGGCCCTGCTCCTGCAGGAGGTCCGCGACCGTGGCTGGGGCGATCGCGCCGAACTCGACGAGGCCTTGGCCGGCTACGAACAATTCGTCCGCGAGCACCTGATGGACGACAACGGCACGATCCAGGACGACAGCATCCACCAGAACGCCGTACGCCTGTACAACTTCCCGTGGTTCGCGCGGTTCCTGCTCGGCCAGGGCGACCGCGACGGCGCGACCCGCATCCTGAACCGGTACTACGAGCTCGGTGGCGACCACTTCCTCGCGTTCGACCTCGGCCCGCTACTGACCGAGCTCGGCCTACGCGACCACCTCTTACGCCACGCGAAGACCTTCATCTCCTACGGCGACGAGCTGCCGCCCCACGAGGTGAATTACGAACAGTCGATGGTCGCGCCACTCCTCGAGCTGCTCGTTTCGGCATACCAAAGTGCGCCCGACGAGATCGACGGTGCCGAGCTGACTCGCCGCCTGCCCTGGCTGACCGCGTTCGCCGCGGACCAGCCCGACGTACGGCTGCGGCATGTGCCGATCCGGCACTGGGACGGCTACTGGTTCGGCCGGCTGCGGTTGTGGGGCGACGTCTTCCCGCACTACTGGTCAGCGCTCAGCGCGATCGTGTACGGCGCTTGGCCGCGCGAGCTCGTGACGCCCGAACAGGCCGATTGGCTCGAGCGTGCCGAGGACGCGATCCTCCGCACGAACCTGGTCAGCTTCGCCGCGGACGGATCGGCGACCTGCGCGTTCGTCTACCCGAGCAGTGTGAACGGGCAGCCCGCGCACGTCGCCGATCCGCTGGCGAACGACCAGGACTGGGCTCTCGTCTATGCATTACGCAAGCTCGGGAGCAGCTCCTGAAGCTGGGCCATCACGTATTGGTGCACGCTGGTCCCGTAGGAAATCCGCGTCGCGCCGGCCGCCGCTAACTGGGCCGGCGTGGGACCGGACGGTGCAGCGTGCCCGTTGATCGGCCCGCCGACCCCCTCGACCACCTGGGCCAGTAGCGGCACTGGCGCCAGGATCGGGTAGACGCAGTCGGCCCCGGCGCGGCGGTACTCGCGCCCACGCCGTACCGCTTCGGCGACGGGGTCGTCGACGGGACGGATGAACGTGTCGACCCGGGCGTTGATCACCAGCTCGGCGCCCGCGGTCGCCCGTACCTCGGCCAGGTAGTCGGCCTGCTGCGCGACGTCCACCAACGCGCCGTCGACCGAGTCCTCGAGGTTGCAGCCGACCGCACCGGTCGCCAGCAACCGTTCCGCGAACTCCTTCGCCGGCAACCCGTACCCGGCCTCCATGTCGGCTGTCACCGGTACGTCGACGGCTCGGGCGATCCGTGCCACGGCGGTGAACATCTCCTCCGGCGGGGTCAGCTGCCCGTCGTCGTACCCGAGGACGCGGGCGACCGCGCCGCTGCTGGTCGCGACAGCGGGGTAGCCGGCGTCGGCGATCAGGCGCGCGCTCACCGGGTCCCACGCGTTCGGCAGGATCAGCGGGGTGCCGCCGTGATGCAGCGCCCGGAACTGTGCGGCCGTCATGGCTTGTAGTGGCCGGGCTCCATCTTCCCGGTGACGCCGATGCGGGTCCACATGTTGATCGTGATGATCAGCGCGATCAACCGGGCCAGGTCCTTCTCGTCGAAGGCCTGCGCCGCGACGTCGTACACGTCGTCCGGGACGTGGTCGACGCTCACCAGCGTGATTGCCTCGGTCAGCTGCAGAGCGGCCTTCTCCTGGTCGGTGTAGAACTTCTGCGCCTCGCGCCAGACCGGCAACAGGGCGATCCGCTGCTGCTGGTCCTCGCCGAGCTCGCGCAGGTCGAGGGAGTGCATGTCGGTGCAGTACGCGCAGCCGTTGATCTGCGAGGCCCGGATGCGGACCAGGTGCGCGAGCTTCGGGTCCAGCCCGGTGTCGGACACCCGGTCCAGCTCGATCATGGCCTGGTAGAAGTCCGGGGCCACGTTGGCCAACTTCACTCGTCGCGTCGTCGATGTGCTCATGTGTCTAAGTTAGGCGGGAATCGGCCCAGGTGTATGGTCCACTTCCATGGAGGATCGAGGGGCCAATTCCGCGGGCGCGGACCTGCACCTGGAGCTCGGCGCGACCCGCGGGCGCGGCGACCTGGTGCAGGCGCTACACACGTCGATCCGGACCGGTCGGCTGCCGGCCGGGACCCGGTTGCCGTCGTCGCGGTCGCTGGCGAAAGACCTCGGCATCGCCCGGAACACGGTCGCGGACGCCTACGGGCAGCTGGTCGCCGAGGGCTGGCTGACGGCGCGGCAGGGATCCGGGACGGTGGTGGCGAACCGGGCCGCCGTACCGCCGGCGCCGTCCGTTGCGTTGCCGGAGGCCCGCAGTTTCCGGTACGACCTGACGCCGGGGGCACCGGATGTCGCGACGTTCCCGCGGACGGAGTGGCTGGCGGCGGCGCGGAAGGCGCTGACCGTGGCGCCGAACGAGGCGTTCGGGCTCGGCGATCCGCGCGGCCGGATCGAGCTGCGCCGGATGCTCGCGGACTACCTGGCCCGGGCGCGCGGGGTGCGGGCGGATCCGGAGCGCATCCTGATCTGCTCCGGGTACGTGCAGGCGCTGAGTCTGCTCAGCGAAGCGATCAAGAACCTCGGCGGTACGACGATGGCGGTCGAGGAGTTCGGGTACGGGCTGCATCGCGACGTGATCCGGGCGCGCGGGCTGGAGGCGGTCGCCGTACCGGTGGACGAGCTCGGAGCGCAGACATCGCGGCTGACCGGGCAGGGCGTACTGCTGACACCGGCACACCAGATGCCGACGGGCGTGCCGTTGGCGCCGGAGCGGCGTACCGCTGCTGTCGAGTGGGCGCGGGAGTCGGGGGCCGTGTTGATCGAGGACGACTACGACGGCGAGTTCCGGTACGACCGACAGGCGGTCGGTGCGTTGCAGGCACTCGATCCGGAGCGGGTCGTCTACACCGGTACGGCGAGCAAGAGCCTCGCGCCGGGCCTGCGCCTCGCGTGGATGGTCCTCCCGCAACAACTGATCGAACCAGTCGTCGCCGCTAAGCGCACCGCGGACTTCCAGACAGCCACCTTGGAACAACTGGTCCTCGCCGAGTTCATTGCCTCCGGCCACTACGACCGGCATGTCCGGCGTTCCCGCCTGCACTACCGCCGGCGCCGCGACCGCCTCGTCGAACTCCTCGCGGTCCGGGCCCCGACCGTCGAGGTGGCCGGCATCTCCGCCGGTCTGCACGTGCTCCTCGATGTGCCTGGTGACGCCGACGACATCGTCGCCCGCGCCGCCCGACAAGGCCTCGGCCTCGCCACGCTCACGACGTACCACTTCAACCCCACCCCAGCCACCCGCCAAGCAGTCATCGTCGGCTACGGCACCCCACCCGACCACGCCTACCCCGGCGCCCTAGACCTCCTCTGCCAGGTCCTGGGCGTATAGCGCACGGATGTCCCACTCGCCGACTCGCACCCCAGCCGCGCGCCCTCGCCCTAGCGGCGCGACCCGCCTGGCGCGCCCCCACCTGGCGCGCCCCCGCCTCGCGCGCCCAGCCGCCCGCCGTGCTTCGGGGAAACAAATGGCCGCCATACGACCATTTCTTTCCCAAAAGCCACGACGACCTCGTCCAGCGCGCCGAAGGTGAAAGACTACGGATGCCGCGTCATTGCCCCGCCTGTGGATAAGTCAGGCCACACATCAGCCACTCCGGATAGACTCAAGCAGGAAGAACAGGGCGCGCAGCTACGCGACGGCGACCGCCAGAGCACGAATGTCCGCCGGCCCGACCCGGCAACAACCGCCAATGTACGTCGCTCCAGCCGCACGCCACTCGGGGGCGAACCGCACCGGCCCGGCACCGTCTCCGACCCACGCCCGCCGGACCGCGTCCCACGCCTCGCCGCGGTTGGGATAGGCGATCGCCGGCTTGCCCGTGACTGCCACGGCGGTCTCCACCGCGGCCTGCACATCCGCGGGTTTGCAGCAGTTGATGCCGACGGCAATCACCTGGTCGATGTCGGGGATGGCGAAGGCGTCGGCGAGAGGTTGGCCGGCGCGGGTGTGCAGACCTTCGACGGAGTACGAGAACCAGGCGCGGACGTCGAGCTCGGCGAGGAGCTTCACCAGGACCTCGGCCTCCACGGTGTCGGGGATGGTTTCGATGGCGAGCAGGTCGGGTCCGGCGCCGGCGAGCAGTTCGAGGCGCGGGCCATGGAAGTCGCGGAGGACAGACGTGGGGACGCCGTAGTTCCCGCGATACTCCGAGCCGTCCGCGAGCATCGCGCCGTACGGACCAACCGAGGCAGCAACCAACCGACGCGAAGCGGCCGCGCCAACGCGGCCGCTTGCGCGCGCGTCGAGCCCTTCGGTGTCGCTCGGCCGGGGGTCGGGCTCGACGGTGCGGACCGAGCGGGCGTCGAACTCGACGGTGCCGTCCGACCGGGCGTCTGACCCGACGGTACCGCTCGGGCGGGCTTCGAGCTCGTCGCGGACCTCGCGGGCGATTTGGACGCTGCTGGCGATCAGGCGCTCGGCCTCGGCTCGGTCGACGCCGGCTCGTGCGAAGCCGGCCACGCTGGCCTGGTAGCTGGCGGTGGTGGCGACCATCGCGCCTGCTTCGTAGTACGCACGATGCACCGCCGCGATCTCGGCCGGGTTATCGCGCAGCAGGCGTGCCGACCACAGTGCATCGGACAGGTCGTGGCCGCGGTCCTCCAGGGCGTTCGACAGACCGCCGTCCAGGACGACCAGGGGGTCAGACGCTGCGGACAAGTTCGAGGACCTCGTCCGCGCAGCCCCAGGACAGGGTGACGCCCGAGCCGCCGTGACCGTAGCAGTGGATGACGGGCTCACCGGTTCGGGTCCGGACGAGCTCGCAGCGGATCGCCGGTCGCGCCGGGCGGAGACCGACGCGCTGCCGGATGATCTTCGCCGAGCGCAGCTGCGGAACCAGCTCCGCCGCCCGCTCCAGGATCGCCTCGGTGGTCTTCGGGTCGACGGTCAGGTTCCAGTCACCCGGTTGGCTGGTGCCACCAACGACCACGTCCTTCTGCCGCGGGATCACGTAGGTCAACTCGTCCGGCGCCCGGTCCGCGAGCAGCCACTCGGTCAGCCCGCACGGCTCGACGGTCAGCACCTGACCACGGACCGGCGTCACGGTCGGGTCGCTCGCCGTCAACCGCGCGCCCAGCCCAGCGCAGTTCACCACCAGATCGGCCTCGGTCGGCAGCGCGGACAACGCAGCACGCGTCAAGGTCCCACCCGCCGCCTCGAGCCGTTTCACCAGCGCCGGCAGGTACGCCGGCATGTCGATCACCGGCGCCGTGAACGACCACCCGTCGACGAACCCCTCCGGCTGCGACGCCACCCGGGTGAGATCCGGCAGTACGTCGGCCCACCGCGGATCCGGCGTCGGCTCCACCAGGAACTCACGCCCGCGCCTCATCAGCACGGAAGGCTCGACCTCCGCCAGCTTCGCGAGCTCCTCGTACGTCGTCCGCGACCAGCCGGCCACCCGGTCCTCGGGCGCCGACAGGTACGGGTACCAGAGTGCGGCGGCCACCGACGACGTCGTCTCCAACGGCAGGTCGCGGGCGAACACCGCCACGTCGTACCCGCTCTCGGCGAGCCGGATGGCACAGCTCAGCCCGATCACGCCCGCACCCACCACGATCACGCGCATTCACAGATTGTTACGCGTCGACGGCAATCACGCCACCGCCTCCTGCTCGCCGCGACCCGATCCACCGGACCTGCACCACTCACCAAACCCGCCGAACGACCGCTCGCCGACGACAGCTGAGCGTGCCGATGCCAGCGCCGCGCTGCTTGGTGAGTGATGGGGGTGCGGACGCCCAGGCCATCACAATCGGCGGGTATGGGCCAGGCCCGCGCTTGGCGGGTGGCTGTGGGGCGGATTGTGATGGCCTGGCGGTTCGTGACAACTCAAGGCACGTTGATCGCGAGGGATCCGGTCAGTGCAGGTTGACGGCGAGGGAGTAGAAGCGGGTGATCTGCGTGGCGCCGTTGTTGTCGTCCGACATCAGGTACAGCTGGCGTCGTCCGCCCGGCAGGTAGCCGCCGAGTGCGAGCGCCTCGACGTTGTCCAGCAACGGATTCGGCTGCGGCTGCTTCGCGACCGCACCGGACGGCGGGCAGTTCACCAGGTCGAACAGCAACTTCTTCTGCAGGAACACCGATTCCGGTGCATCCGCGAGTGACGCAACCTTGGTCACGTCGGTCGCCCGGCGCAGCGAGACTGTGAACACCCGGATCGTGTTCCCGACACCAGGGGTGAACGTCCGCTCCATCGAGATGAGCTCCGTCGGGCTCACCCACCCGAGGTCGTCGAGCGCGAGCCCAGGGTCCGGCTTGTACGCGTACTGCGCGACCGGCCGGTACTCGTGGCCGGGAAGACCGAAGTACCGGATGATGCGGTTCCGGGTGCGGTTGTTCGCGTCGGTCCCGTCCGAGGCGAGCGGGCCCTCCATCCCGGCGTACAGCGAGAGGCCGTCGCGGCTGGTGGCCAGCGACTCGAAGGTCGCGTTGTTCGTCGCCTCGCCGGCCGGCGCGACCTGGAACCGCGCGGGGACCGGCAGTTCGCCGATCTGCAGACCGTCCGAGAGCCGGAAGCGCCGGATCGACGGCTCCCGCTCCGAGGTGGCCAGGATCGTGCGGTTCCCACGCTCGACGACGAGTCCTTCGCCGTCGAAGTCGCCACCGGTGTACGGCGTACCGTCGGGCCGCTTGAGGATCGTCATCCCGTCGACGGCGACCGAGGTGGGCTTGCTGTTCACCTTCAGGTCGAACACCCGGGCCGGCGTGGTCCCGACGTTGTCCACCAGCGCGACCGCACTGTGCGGCCCGGTCAGGTTCATCGCCGACAGCCCGGCCACCGGCTGCCCGTCGAACGTGGTCTTGTCCAGCGCGTCACTGAAGCCGAGGAACGTCACGTCCGGCGAGCAGGCACCGCCACTACGACTACTGGTACTGGTTGCCGATGCGGTCAGCGAGGTGGTGAGAGCGGTCAGGACAACTGCTGCGGCCAGCGGCTTCTGCCAACGCATACCCAGGCTCCTAGGGGAGAGACGACACCTGGGATCAAAACCTATCGTGCACAACAGCAGCTGAACGCCCGGTTACTCCAGGACTCCGCGGCTCAGGAACACCATCGCGATGAAGGTCCGGTACAGCTGCAGCGGGTCGTCATTGCGCAGGGCAACGACTTTGTCCTCGCGCCGTTCGACGCCGCGGAGCTCAGCGGCCAGTTCCGCGTACGCGCGACTGTGGAACCGGACGGTCAGCTCGGCCGGCAGCGTGATGCTCGGGACCCGGATGTCGCTCAACCGGGCGAGCGCGCGCCGGGCGCCGTCGTGGATCAACTCGCGGGCCCGCTCGGGATGCACCGACAGCGCCGCGTTGTGCGAGATCGAGTCCTTGACCACGACCGACTCGATCTCCGGGCAGAACGGCTGCGCCTCGTCGATCGTCACCCGGTCGCCCGAGATCAGCACGACGGGCACTTGATGCGCGAGCGCCACCAAGGCATTGATGCCGGCCTCACCAGTGATCGCGCCGTTCAGCCGTACTTCGGCGATCGCGCGCGGGTTGTACGTGTGGTGCAGCACGGATCCCGTCGCCCCGGCGGACCCGTGGTACGAGATGAAGAAGACCGCGTCGAAGGAGTCGTCCAGGCCCTGCATCATGTACAGCGGCTTGTGCTTGCCGGACAGGTAACTCGCGCTGCCCGCGAGCGCGTCCGGGCGCAGGTTCTGCATCGTCGAGTGCGAGTCGTTCACCAGGAACTCGGTCCCGCCGGCCGCCAGCGCGCCGTCGATCGCGGCGTTCACCTCCGCCTGCAACTGACCGCGGTAATACTCGTACTCCGTGGCAGGTCCGCGCGCCTGACTCCAGTCGACGACCCCCGCCGTACCCTCCATGTCAGTAGACAAGTAGACCTTCATGTAGTGCCCCTTGAGCGCTGTAGCTTGACGCTATCGGCGCCCAGGCACGCACCTCGCGGCACTTCGCCAGCGCCCACGATGCTCCGCATCGAGGCCACTGACCAAGCACCACGATGCACGCACCTGAACACCGCTATCGTTCAAGCTACAGCGCTCAAGGGACACTCACCGCACCATACAAGGCCGTTTCGGGTCGAAGGCCCAGTCCTCGATCAGGTACTGCATCGCGATCGCGTCGTTCCGCGCGCCGAGACCGTGCTTCAGGTACAGCTCGTGCGCGGCGTCGAGTGCGTCGCGGTCGAGCTCGACGCCGAGACCGGGACGCGCCGGTACGGCGATCTCGCCGCCGGTGATCCGTAGCGGTTCTTTCGTCAGCGCCTGTCCGTCCTGCCAGATCCAGTGCGTGTCGAGCGCGGTGATCTCGCCGGGCGCCGCCGCGCCGACCTGGGTGAACATCGCCAGCGAGATGTCGAAGTGGTTGTTCGAGTGCGAGCCCCAGGTCAGCCCGAAGTCGTCGCACAGCTGCGCGACCCGGACCGATCCGGCCATCGTCCAGAAGTGCGGGTCGGCGAGCGGGATGTCGACCGCGTCGGTCCGGACCGCGTGCGCCAGCTCGCGCCAGTCGGTCGCGATCATGTTGGTCGCCGTCCGCAGCCCGGTCTGCCGTTTGAACTCGGCCATCGTCTCCCGGCCGGAGAACCCGGGCTCGGCACCGCACGGGTCCTCGACATACGCCAGTACGTCGTCCAGCCCCGAGCAGACCGCGACGGCTTCGCGAACCAGCCACGCGCCGTTCGGATCGACCGTGATGCGCGCCGACGGGAACCGCTCGTGCAACGCCCGTACCGCGTCGATCTCCACGTGGGGATCGAAGACGCCGCCCTTGAGCTTGAAGTCCGCGAACCCGTACCGCTCCTGCGCCGCCTCGGCCAACGCCACCACAGCCTCGGCGCTCAGCGCCGGCTCGCGCCGCAGCTGCGTCCACCGATCCTCACCGGCGTCCGTCGAGTACGGCAGGTCGGTGCGCGCGGTGTCGCCGACATAGAACAGATACCCGAGCACAGGTACGGCGGCACGCTGCTGCCCCTCGCCGAGCAACTCCGCGACAGGAACCCCGAGGTACTGGCCGAGCAGATCGAGCAACGCCGACTCGAGCCCGGTCACTGCGTGCACCGTCGTCCGCAGGTCGAAGGTCTGCATCCCGCGGCCGCCCGCGTCGCGGTCCGCGAACGTGGACGAGATCGCGCGGAGCAGCTGGCGGTACCGCGACAACGGCTCGCCGATCAGCGAGGCGCCGGCTTCGCGGAGCGTGGTCGCGATCTTCTCGCCGCCCGGGACCTCGCCGAGTCCGGTGTTGCCCGAGCTGTCGGTGACGATCACGACGTTGCGGGTGAAGAACGGCCCGTGCGCGCCACTCAGGTTGAGCAGCATGCTGTCGTACCCGGCGACGGGCACGATCTCGACCGAGGTGACGGTCGGTGTCGTGTGTGGCGTTGTCACTTGACCTTCCCGATCAGCTCGGTCAGCTGTGCGACCTCGTCCGCGGTCAGGTCCTGCAGGGGCGGGCGGACCGGCCCGGCGGAGCGTCCGATCACGTTGACGCCGGCCTTGACGATCGAAACGGCGTACCCCTTGGTCTTGTCGCGGATGTCGAGGTACGGCAGCACGAACTCGTTCAGCTTTTGGTATACCGCCGCTCGGTCCTGCGCGCGGACGTCGGCGTAGAAGCCGAGCGCGAACTCGGGGACGAAGTTGAAGATCGCCGACGAATAGGTGCTGTACCCGAGCTGCAGCAGCGGCAGCGCGAACGTCTCGGCCGTCGGCAGCCCACCGATGTACGTGAGCCGCTCGCCGACCCGGGCGTAGGTCCGCGTCATCATCTCGACGTTGCCGACGCCGTCCTTCAGGCAGACCAGGTTCGGGTTCCGGTCAGCGAGCTCGGCGACCGACACGTCGTTCAGGATCGCGTTCGCCCGGCTGTAGACCGTCACGCCGAGGCTCGTGCTCCGGCAGACCGCCGACACGTGCTCGACCAGACCGGCCTGCCCGGCCTCCGTCAGGTACGGCGGCAGCAGCAGGATCCCGTCCGCACCGGCCGCCTCGGCTGCCTGCGCGCCCGCGATCGCCGACGCGGTCCCGCCGGTCGCCGGCGCGATCACCGGGACGCGCCCGTTCACCTCCGAGACGGCGGTGCGGACGACGGTGTCGATCTCGGCCGGCGTCAGCGAGAAGCCCTCGCCGGTCCCGCCCGCGGCGAACAGCCCCGCGACGTCGTACTGGCTCAGCCAGGACAGGTGCTCGCGGTACCCGGCCTCGTGGAAGCTCAGGTCCGGGTGGAAATGCGTCACGGGGAACGAGAGCAGCCCGGTCTTCAGCTGCGCGGCGAGTTCGGTGGGGGAGTAATGGGTCACGCGACTCAGCGTAGGAAGACTCGTGGATACCTGTCCAAGATCGTTTTTGGATCTAGTGATGCTCTGGGAGCATCGTGAGCACGCGCTGCAGGACCGGGCTGGTCGCGTCCCGCCGCCAGATCGCATGCAGCTCGACCGGTTCGCCGACGCCGTCCAGGTCGCAGTACGTGACGCCCTCGACGCCCAGACCGCGCGCCGCGGCGGGGACCAGCGCAACCCCGCGACCGGCCGCGACCAGCAGGATCACGGTGAGGATCTGCTGGACCCGCTGCTCGATCCGCGGATGCGACGCGGCGAGGAACCGGACGGTCAGCTCGTGGAAGTACCGGGCCTGGGTCGGCGAGTAGCTGATCACCTGCTCGCCGGCGAAGTCGGCCGCCCGTAACGGCCGGCCGAGCGCCGCGAGCCGATGGTTGCCGGGGACAACGGCACACAACGGCTCCCGGAACACGATCCGGGAGTCCAGTACGTCGGAGTCGAACGGCGGCCGCCCGAGCCCGAGATCGAGCTCACCGCGCAGCAGGCCGTCGATCTGCGCCGGCGTGACCCGTTCGTGCAGGATCACGTCGACGTCCGGCAGTTCCTCCGACATCCGGCGCAGCAGCGGGCCGAGAGTACGGATCGCGGAGGTCGCGGTGAACCCGAGCCGCAGCGTCCCGGCCGCACCTTGGTCGACCCGGCGGGCGAGATCGCCCGCGGTCTCGACGAGGGCGAGCAATCGCCGGGCCTCGGTGAGGAACGCCTGCCCGGCCTCGGTCAGCTCGACCTTGCGGTTGTCGCGTTCGAGTAGCCGGGCACCGACGGCGCGTTCGAGTTTCTGCACCTGGCGGCTCAGCGGCGGCTGGGTCATGTTCAGCCGATCGGCGGCGCGGCCGAAGTGCAGTTCCTCGGCGACGGCGACGAACGCGCTCAGCTGGTCGAGCGAAAACATGATTCCCGAAAGGTATCACTCGATGCCTTATCGGCCTTGGACACGCATGATCGCCGCTTCCTACGCTCACGCAATCCCACTCTGCGTAGAGGAGGAGTTCCATGCTGTTAGGCAAGCCCGACCGCCGCGTCCTGGTGATGGCGGTCAGCGCGGTCTCTGCATCCGTTCTGCTGGCCGGCTGCGGTGGGGTCAAGACGACCTCCACCGGCGGCAAGGGCGACTACCCGACCGGCAACATCCAGATGAGCGTCGGCGCGTCGCCCGGCGGCAGTACCGACCTGATCACCCGCGCGATCGCGGAAGGCGTCGGCAAGGACCTCGGCGTCTCGGTGCCGGTGGTCAACAAACCCGGGGCGAACGGCGCGCTGAACGCCAAGGAACTCCAGTCCGCCAAGCCCGACGGCTACAAGATCGCGGTGCAGAACGCGTCGCTGTTCACGATCACACCGCTCGCCGTCTCCGCGAACGAAGTGGTGAAGCTCGACGACTTCGACCTGCTCGGCGGGATCTCACAGGACGACTACGTGCTGATCGCCCCGGTCGGTTCGGGCTACAAGTCGATCGCCGATCTGAAGAAGGCGGGCAAGAACGTCAAGTACGGCACCACCGGTGTCGGGACCGGCGCGCAGTTGGCGTCGGCGCTGACGTTCAAACAGGCTGGTATACCAGCGACCGACGTACCGTTCGACGGTGGTGCTCCGGCGCTGACCGCGCTGCTCGGGAGTCAGGTCGACGTGGCAACGATCCAGGTCGGTGACGGGATCGAGCAGGTGAAGGCGCGCAAGGTCGTCCCGCTGGCGGTGTTCTCGGCCGAGCGGATCAAGTTCCTGCCCGACGTGCCGACCGCCAAGGAGCAGGGGTACGACGTGGTGGTCTCGCAGTACCGCTTCCTGACGGCACCGAAAGGGACGCCGGACGATGTGAAGACGAAGCTCGCCGACGCGGCGAAGAAGACGTACGCGACCGACACCTACAAGAAATTCAACGACGCGCACTGCCTGACGCCGATCGAGGTGTCGCCGGACGAGGTGCGGAAGATCCTCGACGGGTACGCGACGAAATACAAGGCGCAGCTGGACCAGTTCGGGATCTCGCTGGCGGCGAAGAAGTGAGTGCGGCCGAAGAACTGCGTGCTGCCGGACAAGCGAGTGCTGCCGGCGACCAGGAGACGCTGCTTGCGGAGCTGGCCGAAGAGCGGCCGCCGCACGCGGGGCCGTGGTCCCAGCTCGGGGCCGCGGTCGTGGCCGGTCTGATCGGTATCGGGGGACTGGTCGGGTCGCTCGCGCTCGGGCTCGGGCGGTTGACCCAGCCGGGGCCGGGGCTGTGGCCGTTCGTGATCAGTGTCGTCGTCACGGTGCTGGCCGTCGTGCTCGCGATGGTCGGCCGGCACGGGACGGACACGGAGCAGTTCTCGCGGTCGAGCGTGCTGACGGCGGTCGCCGTCGCGTCGCTGGTCGTCTTCGCGGCCTTGTTGCCGGTGATCGGGTTCGAGATCCCGTCGCTGCTGCTGGCGTTCGTGTGGCTGCGATTCCTCGGTAAGGAGTCGTGGGTGTCGTCCGTCGCGATCAGCGTCGGCACGGTGGCGGCCTTCTACGTGCTCTTCGTGCTGCTCCTCCAGATCCCACTGCCGAGGCTGATCTGACATGAACTTTCTCAGCCCAGTGATCGACGGTTTCGGCGTCGTTCTCGAGCCGATGAACCTGTTGTACTGCCTGATCGGCGTCGTGATCGGCATGCTGATCGGCGTACTGCCCGGCCTAGGCCCGGCCGCGACGATCGCGATCCTGCTGCCGATCACGTACGGCGTCGAGCCGGTGTCCGCGATCATCATGCTGGCCGGCATCTTCTACGGCGCCCAGTACGGCGGGACCATCACGTCCGTCCTGCTCCGCCTCCCCGGCGAGGCGTCTTCGGTGGTCACGGTCTTCGACGGCTTCGCACTCGCCAAACAAGGACGAGCCGGTACGGCGCTCGGCGTCGCGGCGATCGGCTCGTTCATCGGCGGCACGGTGTCGATCATCGGGCTGACGCTGCTCGCCCCGCTGGTCGCGAAGGTGGCGCTCGACTTCGGTCCACCGGAGTACGCCGCGCTGTCGTTGTTCGGCGTACTGCTGGTGGCGACCGTGGGGAACGGTGGTCGGACGAAGGCGGTGATCGCGGCGGGGCTCGGATTGCTGCTCGCCACGGTCGGCCGGGACACGTTCACGGGAGCCAGCCGGTTCACCTTCGACAGCCTGAACCTTGCCGACGGCATCGACTTCGTGCCGATCGCGATGGGGCTGTTCGGGCTCGGCGAGATCCTCTACAACCTGGAAGAACGGCATACCAAACAGCAGCAGCCGGTCGCGGTCGCGAACGCCTGGCCGTCGCGGGCCGATCTGCGGCAGTCCCGCGGTGCGATCGGGCGCGGTTCGGTGATCGGGTTCGTGCTCGGCGTCCTGCCCGGTGGTGGCGCGACCCTGTCCTCGCTGGTCGCGTACGCGGTGGAGAAGCGGCGGGCGAAGCAGCCGGAGCGCTTCGGCCGTGGCGCGGTCGAGGGGGTGGCGGCGCCGGAGACGGCGAACAACGCGGCGGCCACCTCGTCGTTCATCCCACTGCTGACGCTTGGTATACCAGCGAACGCGACGATGGCGTTGATGTTCGGCGCGCTGCTGATCCAGGGCATCCCGCCGGGGCCGCAGCTGGTGTCGGAACATCCGGACCTGTTCTGGGGTGTCGTCAACTCGATGTACCTCGGCAACATCCTGCTGCTGATCATGAGCATCCCGCTGGTCGGGCTGTTCGTGAAGATCCTCAAGGTGCGGCCTGCGGTGCTGGCGCCGATCACGGTGCTGATCACGCTGCTCGGCGTCTACACCGTGGCGAACCAGGTCTTCGACATCTTCCTGGTGATCGCGTTCGGTGTGCTCGGGTACCTGATGAAGAAGTTCGGTTTCGAGCCGGGACCGCTGGTGCTCGCTTTTGTCCTGGGTAGCGTGATGGAGACCGCCGTACGGCAGTCGTTGCTGATCTTCGGTGGCAACCCGGCCGGCTTCTTCACCCGCCCGATCTCCGGCACGGTGCTGGCGGCGCTGGTCGTCGTCCTCGCGCTGCCTGCGGTTCGGCGGCAACTCAAGCGACGGCAGCTCAACCGACAGAAGGAACTCGTATGACGGGCATCTCCAGCATCGACCTGACCCCAGTGGCCTTCGCCGATCAGCCACTGCTCAACGTCGTCGGCGTCCACGAACCGTTCGCGCTGCGGACGATCGTGCGGGTGTGGACCGACGACGGGCTGGTCGGGCTGGGGGAGACGTACGCCGCGGACGACCACCTGGAGCGATTGCGGGCGGTCGCCGACGTGTTGCCCGGGCTCGACGTCTTCAACCTCAACGGATTACGCCAGCGCGTCCGCGACGTACTGACGTCCGGTGGCGCTCAGGTCGGCGGGATGCTGAACCTGCAGGATCCCGCCGACGTGGTGCTGTCGCCGTTCGAGGTCGCGCTGCTCGATCTCCAGGGCAAACTACTCGACCGCCCGGTGGCGGACCTGCTCGGCGGCGCGGTGCGGGACGAGGTGCCGTTCAGCGCGTACCTGTTCTACAAGTGGGCCGCGCACCCGGGTAACGACGCGGACGAGTGGGGCGAGGCGCTCGATCCGGAAGGCATCGTGCGGCAGGCCCGGAAGATGGTCGACGAGTACGGCTTCACCGCGATCAAGCTCAAGGGCGGCGTGTTCGCTCCGGACCAGGAGGCCGAGGCAGTCCGTGCGCTCGCCGACGCGTTCCCCGAGCACCAGCTGCGGATCGACCCGAACTGCGCCTGGACCGTCGACACCTCGGTACGGGTCGCGCGGGAGCTCGACGGAGTACTCGAGTACCTCGAGGACCCGACGCCCGGGATCGAGGGGATGGCGGCCGTCGCGCGGCAGACCGAGATCCCGTTGGCGACGAACATGTGCGTGATCGCGTTCTCGCACCTCAAGCCGTCGGTGCTCGCGGACGCCGTCCAGGTGGTGCTCTCGGATCACCACTACTGGGGCGGACTGCGGCGGTCCCAGTTGCTGGCCGGGATCTGCGACACGTTCGGGATGGGGCTGTCGATGCACTCGAACTCGCATCTCGGGATCAGCCTGGCGGCGATGACCCATCTGGCCGCCGCGACACCGAACCTGACCTACGCGTGCGACACCCACTACCCCTGGAAGACCGAGGACGTGATCAAACCCGGCGTACTCTCCTTCGACTCCGGGAGCGTGCGCGTGCCGACCGGGCCCGGGCTCGGGATCGAGCTGGACGAGGACGCGGTCGGGGCCTTGCACGAGCAGTACCTGGCGTCCGGGCTCCGCAAGCGCGACGACACGGCGTACATGCGGACGGTCGATCCGGGGTTCAGCCCGAATACCGCCCGCTGGTGAGGCGGTGGCGGGTGTTCGCCAGGTGCACCCGCGCCGCCGCCCGGGCCGTCTCGGGGTCGGCGCGCTCGATTGCGGCGTGGATGTTCTCGTGCTCGTGGATCACCCGGGTCAGGTGGTCCGGGTCGGACATCTCGTACGCCGGGTCGAGTTGCGTGCGAGGCAGCATGATCATCATCGGCCCGAGCTCGCCGATCAGGTCGCTGTAGAACCGGTTGCCGGAAGCAACGGCGACCTTGAGGTGGAACGCGAAGTCCGCCTCGACTGACCGGCTCGGGTCGTCACCGACCTGCCGGAAACCGTCGAGCGCCCGCTCGATCGCCTTCAGCTGATGATCGGTACGCCGGCTCGCGGCCAGCCCGGCCGCCTCGCTCTCGACGCCGACCCGGAAGTCCATCAGATCGAGCACGTCCTGGTGCGAGCGGACCGCGCGCAGTCCCGGCGTACGGTCCGGGACCTCGAGGACGAACGAACCGCGGCCCTGGAAGGTCTCCACCAGACCGGCCGCCTGCAGCCGCGAGACGGCCTCGCGGACGACGGTCCGGCTGACGCCGAACTCCTCGACCAGGCTGTTCTCACCCGGGAGTTTCGCGCCCGGCGCGATCTGCCCGCCGAGGATCCGCTGCTTCAGGTCCTCGACGATCTGCTGGGCCAGACCGCTCACCGGAACTCGCACTTGTCGACGGTCCAGCGCGCGCACTGCTCGCTGGTGGTGAACCCGAGACCCGGCCGGTCCGGCACCAGCATCCGCCCGTCGACGGTCTCCAACCGCTCGTTGAACAAGGGGTTCAGCCATTCGAAGTGCTCGACCCACGGCTCCCGCGGGTACGCCGCCGCGAGGTGCAGGTGGATCTCCATCGCGAAGTGCGGCGCGAGCTGGAGACCGTTGTGGTCGGCCAGCGTCGCGAGCCTGAGGAACGGGGTGATGCCACCGATCCGCGGCGCGTCGGGCTGGATGATGTCGGCGGCCCGGGCCTCGATCAGCCGCACGTGCTCGCCGACACTCGACAGCATCTCGCCGGTCGCGATCGGCGTATCGAGCGCCGCCGCGAGCTGCGCGTGTCCCTCCGCGTCGTACGCGTCCAGCGGCTCCTCGATCCACACCAGATCGAACTGCTCCAGCACCCGCCCGATCCGCAACGCCGTCGGCCGGTCCCACTGCTGGTTCGCGTCCACCATCAGCGGTACGTCGTCCCCGAGGTGTTCCCGCACCGCGCGGACCCGGTCCAGATCGATCCGCGTGTCGGGCTGGCCGACCTTGATCTTGATACCGCCGATGCCGTCGGCCAGCGACTTCGAGGCGCGTTCCTTGACCTCCTCGATCGGTGCGTGCAGGAAGCCGCCGGATGTGTTGTAGGCGCGGACCGAGTCCCGGTGCGCGCCGAGTAGCTTCGCCAGCGGGAGGTCGGCCCGCTTCGCCTTCAGGTCCCACAGCGCGATGTCGATCGCCGCGATCGCCTGGGTCGCGACACCCGACCGGCCCACCGAGGCGCCGGCCCAGAGCAACTTGTCGTACACCTTCGCGATGTCGGACGGGTCCTCGCCGATCAGGTTCGCCGCGACCTCCTTGGCATGCGCGTACTGCGCCGGTCCGCCGGCTCGTTTGGAGTAGCTGAACCCGATGCCGTGCTGGTCCTGCTCGGTCGCGATCTCCGCGAACAGGAAGACGATCTCGGTCATCGGGCGCTGGCGGCCGGTCAGCACCTTGGCGTCACTGATCGGCTGCTCGAGCGGGAGGACGACGGAGGAGAGCTGCACGTGGCGGATGCGGTCCATGGCGAGTGATCGTACAAGTAGAGAACTTGTCTGACAACAGGTCCGGCAAGTGGTCTGACAGGGCAAAAGTTTTGACGTTTCTGTAACACCAGGTGACCATTCCGGAAACACTCGGCCGGGAGGCTGCTGCCCCGCCGACAGCGTGGTCGTGCGCCGGCCTGCCGCCACAGGCGCCGTCATCTGGGGAAGGAAGCAGTCATGGACCTGTCGGAGCAGCAGCTCCAGGCGTTCGGGACGATCGACACGGACGGCGACTCCCGCATCTGGACCTGGGAGCTACTCAGCCGGCTCGGACAGACCGGGATCCAGCCGACCGACCCGCGCGTGCGAGCCGCGCTGGCGAGTGTTGTCGACCCCGGCGACCGCCTGGCCGGGATCGGCAGCCAGCCGGTGCAGATCAACCTGGATCAGTTCGCCGAGATCGTGAACCACGGTGACGGACTGGTGGGCCGGGCGCTGACCGGCGATCTGGCCGTCTCGCCGGAGGAGTTCCAGGAGTTCGCCCGTGGCGTCCAGGCGGCGTACGCCGACCTGCTGCCGAACCGGGACGGCAACGTCGCCGACTACATCCCGACGCTGCGCGACGCCGACCCGGAGCGGTTCGGGATCGCGATCTGCACGGCCGACGGCCAGACGTTCTCGATCGGCGACGCCGACCTGGGGTTCAGCGTGCAGTCGACGTCGAAACCGTTCAGCTACGCGATGGCGCTCGAGGAACTCGGGCCGACCGAGGTCCACCAGTGGGTCGGCCAGGAGCAGAGCGGCGGGACGTTCAACGACTACCGGCTGTCCCTCGGCGAGGGCCGCAGGCCGCACAACCCGATGATCAACGCCGGCGCGATGGCCACCCTCGCACTCGTTGACCACGGCAAGCAGACCAGCGACCGGTTCCGTACAGTGCGCGACACCTGGACCAGGATGATGGGTCAGGCGCCGGGCTTCGACCAGGAGACGTACCTGGCCGAGAAGGCCACCGGTGACGGGAACCGCGGGCTGGCGAGCCTGATGAAGGCCGCGGACATGCTGAAGGCGGAGCCGGGAGAGGACGGCGCGGCCCGGACGGCCGACTTCTACTTCCAGATCTGTTCGCTGGAGGTGGACGCGCAACGGCTGGCCGCCGCCGGCGCCACGCTTGCGAACGGCGGCGTCGCGCCGTACTCCGGGGAGCGGGTCTTCTCCCACGAGACCGCGGCGCGGGTGCTGTCGGTGATGGGCCACAGCGGGATGTACAACGACTCCGGGACGTTCTCCGACCAGGTCGGGTTGCCGGCCAAGAGCGGGGTGTCCGGCAACGTGATGATGGTGGTGCCGTCGAAGCGGCTGGCCGTGGTCACCTTCTCGCCCCGCCTGGACGCGGCCGGCAACTCGGTCCGCGGCGTCGAGGTGTGCAAGCGACTGGTCAACGACTTCGGCCTGCACCCGTACCGCGGCCTCGGCGCGGATCGCCAGCGCACCACCGGACTGAACACCACCGGACTGAACACTGCCGGACTGAACAACGCCGACCGACGGGCCGAGGCAGCCGGCGCCGCGCACCACGCACTGAGCGGCGTCTCCCGCCCCGGCACCCGAACCGCCACCGACCGAACCGCCACCGACCGCACCACCACCGAGGGCGCCGCTAACGACGGCTCCACTGCCGACCGCATCGCTGCGCAGGTGGCTCGGAGCAGTGCCCCGACGGGTCACCAGATCTGATCGCGGAGCCCCCCGGCCGCCCCACACAGGCGGGGGCCGGGGGGCGGGGCGGCGCGGGGC